>JBOGTU010000248.1:0-24433 GCA_050695655.1 Chloroflexota bacterium
CGAATCGCTCGCCGGGGGCTGATGGAGGCTGAGGCGCGCGAACGGCTCGTGCGGGCCGTCGCCCAGGAACATCTGCTGCACCGACGCGCCGCTGCCGCTCGCGCTGAAGCCGACCGCTGGGCCGGCCGCGCCGAGCTCGCGGAGCGGCGGGGCAACGCCGCCATGGCCGCCGCCGCGCTGGAGCGCCATGCCGGCTTCGTGGAGCGCGCCCACGCTTATGAGCAGCAACTGCTGGCTCAGTCGGCGGCGCTGCGGCAGCTCAAGCGGGCCGCGGGCAGCAGTGCGGCCACCCGGCCATCGCAGCCTGACCCGGCCGCCTGGCAGCAAACGCGGGCGGAGCGGCTCGAAGCGGACCTGGCGACGCTGAAGGCCAGCATCCAGAGCCTGGGGCCGGCGTGAGCGCACGTCTCCGGCAGTCGCCGCGCACGCTGGGATCAGTAAACAGAGCGGGCGCGCAGGGCCTCTTCGTCCAGCAGCGTGAAGTACCCGCTCACCTTGGAGAGCCAACCGCGGTTCTGGTAGTAGGCCAGGGCGCGGTTCACATTCTCGCGGCGGGCGCCGATCATACTGGCCAGGTCCTGCTGGGTGAGGCGCAGGGTGATGCGTGTGCCTTGGGGGGTGGGCTCGCCGTGCTCTGCCGCCAGGTCCAGCAGGCGCTTAGCCAGGCGTGAAGGAATGTCCAGAAAGGCGGCGTCGCCCAGCGCTTCATCTGTGGAACGGATACGCTCGCTCAGCACCTTCAGCAGCAGCGTCGCCACGCGCGGCCGGCGCTCCACCACCGCCAGGAAATCTTCCCGCTGCAGGGTGAGCACCTCGGTGGCTTCCAGCGCCTCCGCGTCGGCGGAGCGAGGGCGTTCGTCAAAGAGCGCAAGCTCGCCAAAGAAGTGGCCGGCCTTCATGATGGTGAGGATCATCTCCTCGCCCTCGCCCGAGGAGACAGCGATCTTCACCGCGCCACTCACGATGAGGTAGAGGGTGTAGCCCGCGTCGTCTTTGCGGAAAATCACTTCGCCGCGCCGGTAGTTGCGCAGGCGCGTCGCCTTAGCCAGCTCCTGCACATCCGGCGGCGGCAGAATGCTGAAGAGCGCGGTCTGCGCCAGCATACTGGCGGGCGTTCGGCTCTCCCCTGCCGCGTGCGCCCCACGGTTGATCACGCTTGTCTCTTCCCTGCCGCCAGAATAGCTCTCGCTTCCTCGGTACACAAGCCGAGGTTTCCCATCCCGGCGGGCCGCACCCCTGTGGCCTGCCGGACCGGCGGACGCCCCCCAGAAATCAGCTGGCGACCAGGTTCAGCAGCTTGTTGGGGACGTAGATCACCTTCTGCACAGCATGGCCGTCCAGGAAGCGCTGCACTCGTTCCGATGCTCGCGCCAGGGCCTCAGCCTCGTCTCGCGTGAGGTCGCGGCTCGTCTGCAGCGTATCGCGCACCTTGCCGTTCACCTGAATCACCAGGGGGCAGGTGTCCGCCACCAGCAGCGCGGGATCGCACACCGGCCAGGATCGCGAGTGAATGCTGCCCTCGCCCGCGTGTCGCCCGCTCCACAGCTCCTCCGCCAGGTGCGGCGCAATAGGCGCCAGCAGCAGCAGCAGCGTATCCACCGTGTCGCCCGAGCAACTCTGGCGTTCCAGCGCGTTCAGCAGCTCGTGCAGCTTCGATACCACGGTGTTGAAGCGAAAGTCTTCGATGCGCTCCGTCACATCATGAATCGTCTGGTGCAGCAGGCGCAGCGCGGCCGGTGAGTCCGCGCCGGCGCCCGCCGGATGGCTCTCTGCCAGCTCCCACACGCGGCTGAGAAAGCGGAACTGGCCCTTGGGGCCATCCTCATCCCAGAAGTTATCCATCTCGAACGGCCCCATGAACAGCTCGAAGCAGCGCAGTGCGTCCGCGCCATAGGTCTCGATCACCTCGTCCGGGGTCACCACGTTGCCACGCGACTTGGACATGCGGTGGCCATCGGAGCCGTAGATCACGCCCTGGTTGCGCAGGCGGTGGAACGGCTCGCGAAAGTTAACCAGGCCGGCGTCTGCCATGACCTTCGTCCAGAAGCGGGCGTACAACAGGTGCATCACCGCGTGCTCGGCGCCACCAACGTAGGTATCCACTGGCAGCCAGTAGTCGATCAGCTGGCGGTCGAAGGGCGCGGCCGTGCCGTGCGGGTCGGGGTAACGCAGGAAGTACCAGGACGAGCACCCAAAGCCGTCGATCGTGTCCGTCTCGCGGCGCGCCGGGCCGCCGCAGGCCGGGCAGGTGGTGTTCACGAACTCGGGCAGGTTGGCCAGCGGCGAGCGCCCGGTGCCCGAAGGTTCGTAGTCGGCGATCTCCGGCAGCAGCACGGGCAGTTGCTCCTCCGGCACCGGCACAATGCCGTCGCGGTCGCAGTAGACAATGGGGATGGGCGCGCCCCAGTAGCGCTGGCGCGAGATGAGCCAGTCACGAATGCGGTAGTTCACGCGGCGTTTACCGGTACCCTGCTCCTCCAGCCAGGTGATAAAGGACTCCACAGCCTGTGGCCCATCGGCCAGGCCATTGAACCGGCCCGAGTTCACCACGTGGCCGCGGTGCAGCATGGCTTCGGTCATGGCGCTGGCATCCTGGGGCGCCGCGCCGTCCTGGTAGACGAGCTTGACAGGCAGGTCAAACGTGCGCGCAAACTCAAAGTCGCGCTGGTCGTGCGCGGGCACCGCCATGATGGCGCCGGTGCCGTAGCCCATGAGCACGTAGTCCGCGATCCAGATCGGCAGCTGCTCGCCGTTCACCGGGTTAATGGCGTACGCGCCGGTGAACACGCCCGTCTTTTCCCGCTCGGTGGAGAGGCGCTCGATCTCGCTGGCCAGCCGGGCCTGCTCCTGGTAAGCCCCCACGGCCGCCCGCTGCTGGGATGTGGTCACCTGGTCCACCAGCGGGTGCTCCGGCGACAGCACCATGAAGGTGGCGCCGAACAGCGTATCGGGCCGAGTGGTGAACACGACCACCGGCTGGCCGCTGCCGGCCACGTTGAAGGTCACCTCGGCGCCCTCGGACCGGCCGATCCAGTTGCGCTGCATGGCCACGATGTGCGCCGGCCACTCAATGCTGTCCAGGTCGTCCAGCAGCTGGTCGGCGTAGTCGGTGATCTTGAAGTACCACTGCTCCAGCTCTTTCTTCTGCACGGGCGTATCGCCGTGCCGCCAGCAGAAGCCGTTCACCACCTGCTCGTTGGCGAGGATGGTTTTGCAGACCGGGCACCACCATTGCGATCCCGGCGCGCGGTAGGCCAGCCCGCGCTGGTGCAGCAGCAGGAAGAACCACTGCGTCCAGCGGTAGTACTCGGGATCCGACGAGTTGATCTCGCGCGACCAGTCGTACGACAGGCCCATCATATTCATTTGCCGCTTGTAGTTGGCGGTGTTGCGGGCGGTGCTCACGCGGGGCGGCACCTGGCGCTGAATGGCCTCGTTTTCCGCTGGCAGGCCAAAGGCGTCCCAGCCCATCGGGTGCAGCACGTTGTAGCCGTTCATGCGCTTGAAGCGCGAGTACACATCCGTCGGCACATAGTTCTTGGCGTGACCCACGGACAGGCCGGCGCCGGAGGGGTAGGGGAAAAAGTCCAGGCAGTAGAACTTGGGCTTGCTGAGCTCGTCCCCGGTGCGATACTGGCCGCGTTCCTGCCACACCCGCTGCCACTTCGCCTCGAACTCTCTGGGCTGATATCTGCGCGCCACGGACTGATCATAACGGAGGGGTCAGCCATCCAGCCCGTTCGTGCCCACGCGCAGGCTCGTTAAAATCGCGGGTATGGCAACAAGGCAGCGGGTGGTGGTCGCCATGAGCGGCGGAGTAGACAGCTCCGTGGCCGCGGCGCTGCTGGCGGAGCAGGGCTGCGAGGTGATAGGCGTGATGCTGCGCCTATGGGAGGACGGTTGGACTGAGGAAACGCCGGCCGGCAACCGCTGCTGCTCGCTCGACGCTGTGGAGGACGCGCGCCGCGTGGCGCAGCAGTTCGGTTTCCCGTTTTATGTGGTGAACGCCGAGGCCGATTTCAAACGCTGGGTGGTGGACTACTTCCTGGCTGAGTATGCCCGTGGACGCACCCCCAACCCCTGCACAGCCTGCAACCAGCACATCAAGTTCGGCTTTCTGCTGACGCGCGCGGCCATGCTCGACGCGGACGCTCTCGCCACCGGCCACTACGCGCGCCTGGCTGCCCAGGCTGATGGATCGTATGCGCTGCTGCGGGCAGTGGATAGGGCCAAGGACCAGTCCTACATGCTCTACATGCTGGGGCAGGATCGCTTATCTCGCCTGCGCTTCCCGCTGGGGGAATTGACCAAGACGCGGGTGCGGGCCGAGGCTGGCCGGCTGGGTTTGGGCCTGGCGCACAAGCCCGACAGCCAGGAAATCTGCTTCGTGGGGCGCGACTATCGCGACTTTCTGGCGCGCCACATCCCGGAGGCGCTGCGGCCAGGCAGCATTGTGGACGAAGAGGGGGTGGTGCTGGGGCAGCACGCCGGCCTGCCCCGCTACACCATTGGCCAGCGCCAGGGGCTGAACCTCGCCCGGCGCGAGCGCACCTATGTGCTGGGGCTGGACGCGGGCCACAATGCGCTGCGGGTTGGCGGCGCCGATGGGCTCCTCACGCGCCACGCGGTGGTGCGGCAGGTGACCTTCAGTCAGCCGCGGCCGGAGCGCGCACTGGCACGCATCCGTTCACACGGCGAGCTGGCCGCCTGTTCACTGGCCCAGTCTGATGAGGCAGGCGATGCGCTGAACGTCACCTTTGACGAGCCGCAACGGGCACTGTCGCCCGGGCAGGTGATGGTGTTCTACGATGGCGACGTGGTGCTGGGCGGAGGCATCATCGAGTGATCTTCTGGCTGCTGCAGCCCTCGGTGGGGCTGTCGCTGGTGCTGGCGCTGGCTTACACGGCCGGGCTGCACCTGGCGATGAGGCTGGGCTGGAGGCACCTGTTGCGCCACTGGCTGGTGGCCCTAGCCGGTATGGCGCTGGGCGCGGGCATTGCCATTGGCACAGGCAGCCAGGTGCCGGAGCTGGGCGACATGCACGTGGTGGAGATGAGCTCCGTGGCCATTGGCTTTCTGCTGCTGGCCGGCGTGGCTGCCAGCCATACCCCCGAGGAGGCGGCGCCTACCGCGTAGGACCTTCCCGAGGCCAATCTTCTTATGCGTGTGTGAGTTCGCGTGAGGGCTCCATCGCTTGCAACTTTGGCGTTACCGGAAAGGTAATGGTGGCCACCGTGCCAGCCTCGGTGTGCAGCTCGAAGCGGCCCTTGAGATCCGTTCGCACCAGGTTGCGCACAATGCGCATGCCCAGGCTGGGGGCACGCTCCGGGTCGAACCCCGGAGGCATGCCGATGCCATCGTCTCGCACCACCACGGTGGCCTCGCCCTCCTCTACCTGGCTGTGAATCTCCACTCGCCCCGCGCGATCGTTCGGGAAAGCGTACTTCAGGGCGTTGGTGATGAGCTCGTTCACCACCAGGGCCAGTGAGCTGGCGCGCTTGGGGTCCAGCACCACGGGGTCGCCGCTCACGTCCACGTCCACGCTGCGACCATCGGCCCAGGAGGCAGTGACGAAGCCCACAATCGCCTCGGCGATGGAGCGAAAGTCCACCACGCCAAAGCTGTCCTCGCTGAGCATGGTGTGCACCTGGCCAATGCTCTTCACGCGGTTGATGCTGTTCATGAGCACAGCCCTGGCCGGCTGCGGCTCCGGCCGCATGAGCTCCATGGACAGCAGCCCCACAATCGAGGCGAGGTTATTGCGAACGCGGTGGTTGATCTCCTGCAGCAGCGCCGTCTTCACCTCCAGGTCCAACTGCACCTGGTCGAACAGGCGGGAATTGTTGATGGCCACGCTGGCCTGCGTGGCCAGAATGGCGATGAGCCTGCTGTCGTCCGGTGCAAAGCGCGAGCCATCTTCCTTGTCGAAGCCGAAAATGATGCCCACCGGCTGCTGACCCACCCACACCGTTTGGCCGATGACCGATTTCACCTTCAGGCTGCCGAACCACTGGCGCAGCTCGGCGGCATCTGGATCCGCGGAGATGTTGAGGTCATTGAAGTACACCGGTTCTGTGGATTGCCAGAAGCGGCGGGTGAGCTGGCCCTCCGAGAGCGAGATGTGCAGCCCCTCCGCCTCAGCTGGCGAAATGCCGTAGGTGGGCGGCTGAGGCGCCAGCTCCAGCCGCTCCTCGTCCAGCATGAACAGGGCACAGCGGCTGAGGCGCAGCAGGTCGGCCAGCTTTTCCACCAAAAAGCGATAGCTGGCGTGAGGGCTCTCCAGCCGAATAAAGCCCTGGGCCACCTCGTGCAGCGTGGTGAGCTCCCGCAGCTTGTCTTGCAGGAAGCGAGCCTGCAGCCGCAGCGCCGCGCCCGACGTTTCCACCTCCCGCAGGCCGCTGCTGCGTGCCTGCCAGGTGAGCGCGCCGTTCACCACCAGCAGCGCCAGCAGGGGCAGCGGCAGCCAGCCGATGCGCGCCAGCAGCGACGCCACCAGCCCAGCCAGCAGCAACCCATGCAGGCCCAGGCTCACCTTCAACAGTTGCTGCACCGCGACTCCCCTCGCCTACCCCTCGTCAACGGCACGCAACAGCATAGGGGCGCGCGTCGAAACGTGTCAATCAGCATAGCTCCAAAGGGCCTGGGCAAGCAGGCACCGTGCGCGTTGATATACTGCGCAAACTAATGGCTGCTTCGCTCGCTACGCTCGCCGGAGACCTCATCGCCAATGTCGAAAAGGTCATTATCGGCAAGCGCGACGTCGTGGAGCTCACGCTCATTGCGCTGCTCTGCCAGGGCCACGTGCTCATTGAGGACGTGCCCGGTGTGGGCAAAACCACCCTCGCCAAGGCATTTGCCCGGTCGCTCGGCTGCACCTTCAAACGATTGCAGTTCACGCCTGACCTGCTGCCTTCAGACATCACCGGCAATTCCGTGTTCAACCAGCGCACCACCGAGTTCGAGTTTCGCCCAGGCCCCATCTTCGCCGAGGTGGTCCTGGCCGATGAGGTGAACCGCGCAACCCCCAAAACTCAGTCTGCCCTGCTGGAATGCATGGAGGAGCGCCAGGTGACGGTGGATGGTGTGAGTATGCCCATGGCTGAGCCCTTCCTGGTGCTGGCCACACAGAATCCCATCGAGTACGAGGGCACATTCGTGCTGCCCGAGGCGCAGATGGACCGCTTCCTCATGCGCATCCGCCTCGGTTACCCCAGCGTTCGCGATGAAATGCGCGTGCTGCAGATGCAGCAGCAGACACACCCTCTGGAAACGCTTGAGCAGATCACCACCTCCCGAGACCTGCTGTGGATGCAGCGCGAGATGCGCGGCGTGCACGTGGACGACAGCCTGCGCGAATACGTCGTGAACGTTGTGGCAGCCACGCGGAACCACGCCAACGTCTTCCTTGGCGCCAGCCCGCGCGGATCGCTGGCGTTGTTCAAAACAGCGCAGGCGCGGGCCGCGCTCTCGGGGCGTGACTTCGTCACGCCGGACGATATCAAGGCCATGGCTCATGCAACGCTCAGCCACCGCGTCATCATTAACCCGGCTTCCCGCATGAAGGATTTCGATAGTGACATGCTCGTGGACGAGGCGCTGCGCTCTGTCCACGTCCCCGGCATCCGCGCCTGAGGGGTTCCTCATCAATGACGCCGCCAGGCTCATGCGCCGCGGGGGGACGCACCAGGCTCAGCCGCCGGTGAGGCGGGGCTGACCCGTGGCCCGGGGGATAGTGCTCGCGATCGCGACGGTGCTGTTCTGGCTGCTCGCGCTGGCCACCGGCTGGCAGCCGGCGGGGCAGGTGGCGGTCGGCCTCGCGGTCGTCCTGCTGCTCAGCGCTGGCTGGGTGCTCAACAATCTGTGGCGCTTCTCGCTGGCGCGGCCCATCCTGCCGCAAACGACACAGGTAGGCCAGATACTGCGCGATGCGTACACGCTGGCCAACAATTCGCCCCTACCCAAACTGGACCTCGAGATACGCGATCGATCCACCCTGCCCGGCCACCGTGCCAGCGCCATCTGCAACGTGGGCCCGCACCAGCAGGTGGAGCACACGGTGGAAACGCTGTGCGAGGTGCGGGGCGTGTTCACCCTGGGCCCAACCAGCGCGGCGGGGATCGATCCCTTTGGTCTGTTCTCCATCGAGCGTCCGCTCACCCCGGCCGTTCCAGTGATTGTGTACCCCCAGGTGGTGGATCTGGGCGGCTTCTCCATGCCGCGGTCGCTCATGACCGAGGGCACGCGGATGCGGCGCCGCACACCGATGCAAACGCTGGACCCAGCCGGTACGCGGCCCTACGTGTATGGCGATTCGGTGCGGCGAGTGCACTGGCTATCCAGCGCCCACTCGGGCGAGCTCATGGTCAAGGAGTTCGAGTTCACTCCGGCGGCGGATGTGTGGATCTTCCTAGACCTGCAGCGCTTTGTCCACGTGGGCTACGGACAGCACTCCACGGAGGAGTACGCCGTTACGGCAGCGGCCTCGCTGGCGGGGCACTTCTTGGCGCTGGGGAGATCCGTGGGGTTGGTGGCCGCCGCTGAGAGCAAGCTGGTAGTGGAGGCGGATCGCGGCGACCGGCAACTGCTGCGCATCCTGGACCTGCTCGCGCGCGTCAAGGCCGATGGCCACGCGCCGCTGCGCGATGTGCTGTGGAGCGAGCGCGGCCGGCTGAACCTGGCCGCCGCCAGCGCTGTCATCACGCCCTCAGTGGATGAGCGCTGGCCCTCGGTACTCATGCAGAGCGCGCGCTCCCGCACCCGGTCGGCCGTGCTGCTGGTGGAGGGCGTTACCTTTGGCGATGCTCCCGGCGCCACCATGCAGGTGGCGGGCCTTACTTCGGCGCGCATCCCCACCTATCTCATCAAGCGTGGCCGCTCGGTAGAGCAAGCCCTTAAGGCTGCGCTCGATTCCGGGCGGTCCACGCCCTTCACGTCATGAGCGTTCGCTTCCGAGATCCGCCGGCATACGCGCCCACGCCTCCAGCCACCCTGCCGGAAGAGCCACCGCCGTCGCGACAGCCGGCGCTGCTGCTGATGCTGCTCAACCTGTTCACCATGCCGCAAGGCTGGCTGGCCGTGGCGGGCCTCGCCCTGGCGGCCGAGGCCCTGGCCGGCTCGGTGCGCGCGGCCAACTGGCAGCCAGGGCTGGGTGGTCTGCCCTGGCTGGTGGCTGTGGCCCTGGTGGCGGCCTTCGTGGTGAGCAAAACTCCCACCCCTCGGCTGCGCTGGCACACGCTGGTTATCATTATCGGCTGCCTGCTGTCAATTCAGATGCTGGCCAGCTTCTTCTTGCCCGCGGGCCTTGGCTTCGTGAGCCAAACGGGCACCGTGCTCAACCGGCTGGTGGACTGGATCGACCAGTCCATCATGGTGCGCATCTACCAGGACGACTTCCTGGTGGCGCTGGGCGTGGCGGTGTATCTGTTTGTGTGGGTCTACACCGCCTATTGGGTGGGCATTCGCTGGCGCATGGGCTGGATAGCCTCGGCCATGCTCGGCCTCGCCATTCTGGGCAACGTGGAGTTCGATCGCTCCACCGCCGAGCCCTACCTGGCGCTGTGGGCAGCCGGTTGCCTGCTCATGAATCTGCAACTCGGGCTCATCCGGCAGCGCGCACAGCGCCAGGTGCGCTTCAGCGGCTGGCGATCGCGCCAGCGGGTGGCGCTTACCAGTGGCCTGATCGTCGTGGCGCTGGCCAGCACGGCCTTCGCCTTCATACCCAACATGGGCACCATTGGGCTGCTCAACGCCCTGTGGCGCCACGTGGACGGGCCCATCGTGCGGGCGCAGCAGATTTATGACAACTTGGGCGTGGAGCGAACGTTCGACCCCAGCGAGATTCGCGGCCCCAACTTTGGGGCGGCGCTTCGCTTTTTGGGGCCCTTCCGGCCAGGCAACCAGCCGGTTATGAATGTGAAGACCGACAGCCCCCGCTTCCAGCAGGGCATCGCGTTCGACCACTACAGCCACACGGGCTGGACATCCAGCCGCTTCGATCAGTTTCAACACGGCCCCAGCGCGTTCGTCACGGCCACCGGAGCCAACCAGACTGCCTATGACCGGGATCGCCAGAGGGTAAGCGAGCAGGTGACGGAGCTGCAGCCCAAGGGCGCCCTACTGTTCGCCGCGCCCCAGCCCGTGGGCGCCAGCCTCCCGCTGCAGGGCGATGGCTTGGGCGACCTGCGGGCCACCAGCGTACCGCGACCCGGCCAGACGTACACCTCAACCTCGCTGGTATCCACCGCCTCCAGCGATGCCCTCCTCACGGCATCGGGGCCCATTCCGCAAGCCATCCGTTCGGTCTATTTGCAGCTCCCCTCAAACATGCCATCCCGCGTGAAGGCGCTGGCGGAGCGGGAGGTGCGGGGCGCCTCGTCCGAGTACGACAAGGCCACTGCTGTCGAGAGTTACCTGCGCGCTCTACCCTACGATGCCGAGATTCCGCCACCACCACAGGGCCGCGACGGCGTGGACTGGTTCCTGTTCGATGAGAAGAAGGGCTACGCGGACTACAGCGCCTCCGCCATGGCCGTGCTCCTGCGCGACGTGGGCGTTCCCGCGCGCGTAGTGGCCGGTTACTCGCCCGGCACCTTCAACACGACGGATGGCACCTTCCACATCACCGAAGCCCAAACCGCGACCTGGACCCAAGTCTACTTCCCTGGCTATGGCTGGATCGACTTTCAGCCCTCAGGCAACTCGGCGCTGGCGGGCCGTGGTTCGGGCACGGCCGGTGGCGGGGTGAGCGCCCAGGATTCCGCTGCCGGACAGCCGGATCCGTCGCTGCCGCCGGTGCCTCCCAAGCCAGTGCTGCACCAGCCGGCTCAGACACCGCGGCACTTCCCCTGGGGCATCTTCTGGATAGTCCCCGCTGCGCTGCTGGTGCTCGCGTTCGCACTCAGCAGTCGCGGCAGCCGGATAACCGCGCGGCTGGCCTACGCGCGGCTGGTGCTGCTGGGGCGACTGCTGGGCGTTCGGCCCCTGCGCTGGCAAACGCCGCGCGAGTTTGGCCGCGAGCTCGTGCGGCGGCGCGGCCTTCACCTGCAGCACACGGAAACCATTACCAGCCTGTACACCGCCGCCCGCTACCGCTCCGGCCCCCTGCCCGCGGCCGACCACCGCCGTGCCTGGCGATCGTGGCAGGTCATCCGCAAGCAGTTCGCGCTGTTCTGGCAACGCTGGCTGTAGGCCAGCGATCGGGCCGCGGCCTTCCACGACGCACCAACGTCAGCGAAGGGCGGCGAGGGTTTTCGCGGACGTGGCAAGCCAGGCGTCCTGGCCGCTGGCGAGCTCGAAGGTGAGCCCGCTGGTAATGGTTGAGCCAGGCTCATCGTCCACCAGCACGGTGTGCAGCGTCACGTCAAAGCGGGCCGTTTCGGGCGAGCCGCTCGCCGCGTCCACCGCCTGGCCCTTCAGGTAATAGAGCGCGGGGCCAGCGGCCAGGAGCAGGCCGGCGCGGCTACGCTCGCGCAGATTCCGGCTGGTGGAGCTGTTGGGGTACAGGCCGATGCGAACCTCTGAAGGTGAGGCGCACACAATCTCGCCGTAGGTGAGGATGCCGAAGTGCGGAAAGCCATCAGTATCGATGGTGGCGAGCTGAATGGTCTGGCCCCAGCGCGCGGAGAGGTCGCTCCCAGAGAGGAGCTGGCATACGGCCTCCGGCAACGTGCTGCCGATGTTCCTGGACATTCGGCGATCCTACATCGCTGGCCATCCAGCGCGGCCTTGCATAGCGTATTCGGGTGTACACCCTACAAGGTGCCGGGAGTTTGGGATAGGATGCGACTTGGAGGGTTGGATGCGAATCGACTGGCGTGAAAACATCATGAAATTCTTCTCGAAGCGGGCGGCGCTGGATATTCCCATCACGCTCATTGGGCCAGGGGGCGATCCGGACGTGAAGCGGCTGGAGAATTACTTCGAACGCATGAACATCGAGTTCGAGCAGATCGACACCCGCGTGCAGCCACTGCCGGACCGCTTCGAGTGGGGCGACCAGCCAGTAGTGGTGGTGGACGGCGACCCCTTCACCAAGGCCAAACCGCAGCAGATCGCCCAGGCCGTGGGGCTGGCCATGCGCCACTACGCCTTCGATGCAGAGGAGCCAGAGGAACAGCTCGCTTGAGCTGCTGACCGAGGAAGCGGCCGAGCAGGCCGTTGATCAGGCAAGGGGTACTATTTGCCCCATGTCAGACGTACTCGTACTCGCACCTATACATCCGGATGCGCTTCAGCTCATCCGTGACAGCGGGCTGGGGCTCACCGAAGCGCAGGGCCAGCCCTACGACCAGGTCGTGAACCTGATGCCCGGCCACATGGCCATCCTCACCCGCGCCGGGGTCAAGATCGATGAGAACCTGCTGGCCCACGCGGACAAGCTGAAGGTAGTGGCTGTGGGCTCAGTGGGCATGGACAGCCTGGACCTGCCCTACCTGTTCTCGAAGGGCATGAAGGTCTTCAACGCGGCCGGGGGCAATTCCGCGGCCGTGGCGGAGCTGGCTATCAGCAACATGATCTCCCTGCTGCGCAATGTCCACACCGCCAACATTGACATGCACCAGGGCGTGTGGCAGAGCATGTTCGAACGTCCACAGGGCAACGAGCTGCTGGGCAAGACGGTGGGCATCGTCGGCCTGGGCAACATCGGTTCGCGGCTGGCGCGCATCCTCCTGGCGTTCGAAGCCAACGTCGTGGCCTACGACCCTTACGTTCGCTACGTGTGGAACCCGTCCCTGCACGAGAACCCTGAGGTGAAGATGCTGGCCTCGCTGGATGACCTGCTGCGCGAGGCCGACATCGTGACGGTGCACACGCCACTCACCGAGGAGACGTTCCACATGTTCTCCAGTCCGCAGTTCGCGCTCATGAAGCCTTCGGCCTTTTTCATGAACCTGGCGCGCGGTAAGGTGGTGGATGAGCCGGCCCTGGCGGAGGCGTTGCGCAGCAAGCGCATTGCCGGCGCAGCCATCGACGTGTACGAGAAGGAGCCCGCCAACGACTCACCTCTGCTGGAGCTCGGCAACGTGATTCTCACGCCCCACATCGCTGGCGTGCCCGATGAGGCGCGCCGCCGCATGGGCATGGTGGTGGCACAGCGGATCATCGACGAAGTGAAAGCGCAGAAAGCCCGCGCCTAAGCCGGTCGAGGGTCACATATAGTTTCGCGGCCAGACTTCTCCTGAGGCGTCCGGCTTTGCCGGAGTGCCTCAGACCGACGAGATGCCGAGGCCTTGGAAGGGCTTCAGCATCACTCGTTGTCCCTCGGAGCGCGCGGCTCGAGGGGGTTAGTGCGCCCCCAAAACATGACTCAAAACATCAAATTCGGCTGCGGGAGCTCGGCTAGCCGGCTTTCCGCGGGCTCGCGGGCTCGTGGTCACCCGGCGTTTCTACCAGGGTGAACAGCAGCACCAGCTCACGGTCGCCGGTAGCCTGGAAATCGTGCGGGACGGTGGCGGGTATGTGGCACAGCGCGCCCTGCTTGAGGAGCAGGTCGGTGCTGCCGCTGCGCAGCCGCCCCGTGCCGGAGATGACGTAGCACAGCAGATCAGCCTCCCGATGAGCGATCTGCTTGCCTGGCGATGTTGGCGCCGTCAGGGCGATCACACCCTGCGTGAAGCGCTGGCCCTCAAAGCAGTTGGCCACGCGCATCTGGTCGCCGCCCAGAGGATGCAGTTGCGCCGCCACATCATCCAACTGGCGCACGCTGACCTCCGGCATGGTGAAGCGAGCATAGCGGAAAGCGCGTATACTCGCCGGCATCCGCCACATCCGCATCTCCAAGCTGGGCCATGCGCGCCAGGTACTTGTGACCTGGGAGGGCGAGCTGATGGCGGAAGACGCGGAGAAGCTGGTGGTCCATGCCGAGTGGGCCTACACGAAGCCCCGCCTGCTCGGCTACACCGTCTTCGAGACGGGCGACCCCTTCATTGAGGCCTACTACCGCGACCGCTGGTTCAGCATCTGGCAAGTGCTCAACCACCGCAACCGGCGCGTGAAGGGCTGGTACTGCAATGTGTGCCGGCCCATCGAACTCACCGCGGAGGGGCTGTCCTTCGTGGACCTGGAATTAGATGTCTTCGTGTACCCGGATGGCCGCTACTGCGTGCTGGACGAGGAGGAACTCGAGCAGGCGCCAATCTCCGCCGAGGAGAAGGCGCTGGCGCACCGCGGCCTGGAGGACGTGCTGGCTTGGGTCGTGCAGCGCCGGCCGCCATTCGACGTTATTGGTCCGCCGCGGCGCGTGCAGCCCTTTTGGGATCTGGGCTGAAGGGAGCGCGGCGGTATACTGAGCGCCGCCATTCCCGCTTGAATCTATCCCACCGCTAAGGAGACGTTGCGCTCATGAAGTCACCCGCCGCTGTCTATCTGGAAGCCGGCAAGCCAATGATCATCGACGACGTCGACGTTCCGGATCCCGGCCCCAAGCAGATGCAAATCAAACAATTCGCCAGCGGTGTGTGCCACTCACAGCTGCACGAGTTGGACCGCCCGAACCCTAACCTGCCCCTGGTGCTGGGCCACGAATCTACCGGCGTAGTGGTGAAAAAGGGGAGCGAAGTCACCCATGTGAAAGAGGGCGACAATGTGATGGTTACCTGGGTGCAGCGCGGCGCTCGCCCGGGTCTCCCACCGGTGACCGTGGCCAACGTGACCTACAAGGGCAAGCCCATCGCCTATGGTGCGCCGGCTTTCACGGGGGTGTTCACCTGGGCCAGAGACTGCATCGCCGACGAGCAGATGGTGGTGCCTCTGGAGGCTGGCGTGGCCACCGATGTGACCTCGATCATCGGCTGCGCCGTGATGACTGGCGCCGGTGCGGCTATGAACGCGGCCATGGTTCGCCCCGGCGATTCCGTGGCGGTGATTGGTGTTGGTGGCGTGGGGCTGTGCGCGGTGCAGGCCGCGGCCAACCTGGGCGCCAACCCCGTGATTGTGATTGACCTGGCGGACGATAAGCTGGAGTTTGCCAAGAAGTTCGGCGCCACCATCGGCGTGAACGCGGCCAAAGAGGACGCTGTCGCCAAGGTGCGCGAGCTGATGGGTGGCGGCTTCAATGATGGCGTGGACTTCGCCTTCGACGCCATTGGCACCGCCAAGACCATCGAACAGATCCTGATGATGGCCCGCGGCCGCCGGCCCGGCGACCGGCAGGGCGGCGAGGCAGTGGTGATTGGTGTGCCGCACGGCGGGCAGGCCCAGCCGGCTATGCAGATGATCTTTGGTGGCAAGATCTACCGCGGCGCGCCGGGCGGCTGCTGCGTCCCGGATCGGGACTTCCCAACGCTGGTGCGCTGGTTCAAAGAGGGCCGCTTCCCCCTGGACGAGCTGGTAACCAAGCGTTACAAGCTGGAGCAGATCAACGAGGCGTGCGACGACTTGCGCCAGGGCAGAATCGCCGGTCGCGCCATCCTTGAGTTCTAGCTCCGCTACGGGCACCCAACTTGTGCACTCTGAGTCAACTTTTGGGAGCGCACTAGCTCCCGGAACGGTGGCCACGGCCTCACGCTGCTCCCTCTCCCGTCCGCCAGCAGGCGGATGGGGGAGGTCTGGGGTGAGGGCCGTGACCCGTCCGCGCGGGAGGTTTCCGAGCAACAGCCCCTGTGGAGCACCACCGGGCGAGCGCTCATCAAGGGACGATAAGCAATGCCAAAGCCCTCAACAGGGCACGACAACTCGTGGGGCAATCTGAACGCGGGGGCCCTCCTTTGAGCCAGAGCTCCCGGCGATATCCCGGAGCCGGCTCTGTCCAGTTGACTGACTCGCTCTTCCTGTTCGACATCGACGGCACCCTGCTGGCGGTGGGCAGCCCCTTTCATGCTGACGCGCTGCAGGACGCGGTGAAGGACGTATGCGGCGTAACCGCCGACGTGCGAGCGGTTGGCCTTGCCGGCCGCACCGACAGCGAGATTCTGCTGGACGTGATGGTGCTCGCGGGCGTGCCGGAGCCCCGGCGCTGGCTGTCGCGAGTACTGGCAGCGTCCGTTGTCCACTTTCGCCGCCATTTGCCGATCGACCTGCGTGACCGCGTGCTGCCCGGCGTGCCCGAGACGCTGGCCTGGATCGCGGCACGCGGCGGCCGCCGCGGGCTGGTGAGCGGCAACATCGAGGCCATCGCCTGGGAGAAGATGCGCGCCGCGGGGCTGGCCCAGCACTTTGCCTGCGGCGCCTTTGGCGACGAGTCGGCCCAACGGGCAGACCTGCCCCCGCTGGCTGTCGCCCGGGCCGAGCGCCCGTATCAGCCGGAGCGGGTCTACGTGATTGGTGACACCCCGCGAGATGTTGCCTGCGGCCTGGCGGGCGGATACCAAACGGTAGCCGTCGCCACTGGGCGCACGCCATTGGAGGAACTGCGCCGCTGTGGACCAGCCTTCGCCTGTGCCACCTTGTGGGAATTCAGCGAGCAGCTGTGCCTCCAGCGCGGCGGTGCGGCTGCCGGACCGGCGGCCGCGCAGAGCGGCAACGGCAGCTGATTCACTGCCAGGTCAGCTCTTCTTGGCCGATGTGCACCACATCGCCGGGGTGCACGCCGGCGCGTTCCAGGGCACGGGTGACGCCCAGCCGCTTCAGCTGCGTTTGCAGGTAGTCCACGGCCTCGGGATTGGCAAGATCGGTCATGGCTATCAGCCGCTCCACGCGCTTACCACGCACGGTGAATCCATGGTCCTCCGGCAGCACCTCCAGCCCATCGCTCTCGTCCAGGCGAAAAACCTTGTAGTCGCCCTCCGCGGGCGCGAAGGTGCTGGGCGGCGGCAGGGTGCGCAGGAGCTGGGCCACGGCGGACAGCAGATCGCTCACCCCTTCGTGGCTGACGGAGGCCAGCGGCAGCGGTGTGATTCCCAAACGGGCGAATCCGTCACGCACCGCGGGCCAGTCCTCCCGCGCGCGCGGCAGATCCTGCTTGCTGATGCCCACAATCTCCGGCACAGCGGCCAGTCGCTCGCCGTAGAGCGTGAGCTCCTGTCGAATCTGACGGTACGCGTCAAGCGGCTGCACCTCCTCACTGGAACCATCCACGAGGTGAATCAGCAGGCGGGTGCGCTCGATGTGGCGCAGAAACTCGTGCCCCAGGCCCGCGCCCTCGTGCGCCCCTTCGATGAGGCCGGGAATGTCCGCGACCACGAAATCAAAGTCATCGCGCTGCACCACTCCAAGGTTCGGCTCCAGCGTAGTGAAGGGATAGTCCGCGATTTTGGGTTTGGCCCCGGAAATCACGGAGAGCAGCGTGGACTTTCCGGCGTTCGGCAAGCCCACAATGCCCACGTCGGCAATGAGCTTCAGCTCCAGGCCAATCCAGCGCTCCTCGCCCGGCTCGCCCTTCTGTGCCATGCGGGGCGTTTGGTGGGTGGCCGTGGTGAAGTGGGTGTTGCCCAGGCCACCGCGGCCGCCGCGAGCCACCATGCAGCGTTGCCCCGGCAGCACCAGGTCCGCCAGCAGCTCTTCGCTTTCAGCGTCGCGCACGAGAGTGCCGGGTGGCACAGGCAGCACCAGCTCCTGCCCCGTTTTGCCATGCTGGCGCTGGCGCAGCCCGCGCTCGCCGGAGCCAGCCTTGAAGTGCTTGCGATGCGCAAAGCTGGCCAGTGTGTTGAGCTGAGCATCGGCCTCCAGGAAGAGCGACCCGCCCCGGCCGCCGTCGCCACCGTCGGGGCCGCCGCGCGGGATGTACAGCTCGCGCCGCAGGTGTGCCGAGCCGTCGCCCCCGTCACCTGCCTTCACGAAAATCTTGACGCGATCGAACATCGTTACGCGCTTGGCCGCGCAGCCGGAAGCGGCTCCGCGCCGGACGCTGGCTGTCTAGGTGCCCTGGTGTGCGTGTAGCTGCCGGTGCGCAGGCCAGCCGCGTGGAAGCGCGCCACCATATGGCGGATGCCCAGCGGCGCGAAAGGCATGCCCTCGAAGGCTGCCAGCAGCTGCTCTGGATCGATGTTCAGGTTGCGCAGTTGCACCAGCTCCACACCGCTCGCGACATGCAGGTTGATGAGCGCGCCAACTTCGTCCTCATCATCGGTGATGCCGGGAAACGTGAGCAGGTTCACGGATGTGAACAGGCCGGCCGCGGAGGCGACGCGCAGGCACTCGGCTACCTCATCCAGGCCGTAGCCGGTTGGGCGGTAGTAGCGGCGAAAGACTTGCTCGCGCGCGGAAAACATGCTCACGCGGATGCTGCCCAGGCCAGCATCGATGAGCGCGCGCAGGGTGTTGGGGCGGCTGCCATTGGTGTTGACATTGATGGTGCCTCGGGAGGTGCGCTGGCGAACGCGCCGCACGATCTGCACGTTGCGGCTGTTCAGCAGAGGCTCGCCCTCGCAGCCCTGGCCAAAGCTGATGATGGCATCCGGCGAACCATCGAGGTGGTGCACGGCCAGTTCCACGGCCTCATCGATCGACGGCAGAAAGGCCAGCCGCTCATGTGGCTGAATGCTGGCATCCGGCTGGTCCGAGATGCAGCCCACACAGGCCGCGTTGCACACCGGGGAGCTGGGCAACGCCCCTTCGCCACCGCCGTAGAAAACGTGCTGCGCACTGCGACACTCGTAGGTGAGGGCGCAATGGGCCAGCTGCTCCAGCAGTTGGGTGCCTTCGGAGGCCGTCGCCAGCCGCTGCCTCACCAACCGCCGCAACTGCTTGTAGCCGGGATCGTGCCGCTGCCATGGCCGCGGGTCATCCGTGGCAAGGGCCGCGACATACGGCTGCCCATCCTCACGCATCGCCACCGCCGCGTAGCCGAACAGCGGCAGGTAGGTCGCGCCGTTCGGCCCCGCCGCTGCCGGCAGACGATCGCCCCGGGCGGCACGCCTGCCAGCGGACAACGCTGGCAGCGTGCCGTAGCCGGCATAGGCCGGCAGCAGGGTGCGGGTGTAGCCGATGGGCAGCAGCGCGGCGGCAGGAAAGCCTGGCAGCTCGCCTTGAGCCGAAATCGCCGTGCGCTCCGGCAGCAGCGAGAGCACCGAACCTCGCGGCAAAGGGATCAGCTCGGCTGGCTCCAACGGCGCCACAGCTCGACCGCGCGCGGCCAGCGGCCGCTTGCCTGGCGCAGCCTTGATCTCGCCGCCGACGGTGATGTAGGCAGCGCTGAACATGAGCTGGAGTATATCGGCCGGGTTCGTGCCAGCCGGCCAGCTATCCTTGCCGAGCACATGGCACCACCCGGCAGCGATGAGGACCTCGCCATCTTCCCCGCGACGGCACGCCGGCTGAATGGCCACCTGTGGCTGGGCGGGGTCGACACGGTGGACCTGGCGCGCGAGTACGGCACACCGCTGCACGTGTTCGACGAAGCGACGCTGGTCGATGCCATGCGTTCCTTCCGCCAGGCGTTCGCCGCCCGCTACCCCAGCGTGCTGCTGGCCTACGCCGCCAAAGCCTTCATCAATCCCTGGCTGGCTCGGCTGCTGGCGCGCGAGGGACTGGGCATGGACGTGGTTTCCGCGGGCGAGATGGCCGTGGCGCATGAGGCCGGCTTCCCCATGGAGCGCGTGCACCTCCACGGCAACAACAAGCTCCCGGCCGAGCTGGAGATGGCGCTGGAACTGCGCGTGGGCCGCGTGGTGATCGACAACGCGGGTGAGATTGGGCAGCTCAATCAGCTGGCCGGTGCGCGCGGCGTCGTGGCGCCGGTGCTGCTGCGCGTGGCCCCTGGCGTGGAGGCGCACACACATCAGTACCTCCAAACCGGCGGGCACTACTCCAAATTCGGCATTCCGCTGCAGGGGGACCAGGCCAGCCGGGCGGTGCGGGAGATCGTTGCCTCGGGCAACCTGCGACTCGTTGGTTATCACTCCCACATCGGCTCACAGATATTTGACCTTCTGCCCTACCGCGACAATGTCGCCCGGCTGGTGGAATTTGCCGCCCAAATGCGTCAGCAGTTCGGCGTTGAACCGCTGGAGCTGAGCCCCGGCGGTGGCTGGGGCATCCAGCACACGCCCGAAGAGGACCCACCCAGCGTGGAGGAGGTGGCCATAGCCATCACCAATGCGCTGCAGCGGGCAGCCAGCGCGCAGAGTCTGCCGCTGCCGCGGCTCATCCTGGAGCCAGGACGCTCCATCGTCGGCCGGGCCGGCATCACCCTGTACACAGTCGGCAGCATCAAGGTCGTCCCAGGCTTCGGCACGTATGCCGCGGTGGATGGCGGCATGGCCGACAACATCCGGCCAGCCCTGTACCAGGCCGGCTACACCGCCCTGGCTGCCAGCCGGACGAACGAGGAGGCGACCGATACGCAGACCATCGCCGGCAAGTACTGCGAAACGGGTGACATCCTCATCCAGGAGGCGCGTTTGCCCCGGCTGCGCAGCGGCGACCTGCTGGCGGTGCCGGCCACCGGCGCCTACGCCATCCCCATGGCCAGCAATTACAACCTGGCGCTCAAACCAGCCATCGTGGCCGTGCTCGACGGGCGCGCGCTGCTCGTGCGCCGCCGCCAGACTTACGCGGACCTGCTGGCCTGCGAAGTGCAGTAAGCAGAGGGGTTGAGCGCGGCGAGGTCCCTATAGTCCTTTATAGTTGAAGCTTATGAAGGTACGCGTGAACCCCAGCCTGTGCGAAGGCTTTGGCAAGTGCGCCAAGGCTGCTCCCGAGATATTCACACTCGATGCCGATGGCTACGCCAGCACCGATGAGAACGCGGAAGTGCCCGCGGCGCTGATCGCCAAAGTGCGCGAGGCCGAGGGCGCGTGCCCCACCGGTGCCGTCCTGGTAGAGGAGTAGCGTCAAGCCGCATGGACGGACCGTTCGAGAAGCAGCTTTTTGTGTGCACCAGCGGCGAGTACTGCCCCATGATCGACGGCAACGGCATCGAGATTCACAAGGCATTCAAGATCGCCGTGGCCGAAGCTGGCCTGCGGGGCCGGGTGCGTGTGAACAACAGCGGCTGCCTGGACCAGTGCGGACACGGGCCCAATGCCGTGGTGTATCCGGAGAACGTGTGGTATTCGCACCTCACTCTGGCGGATGTGCCGGCCATTGTCGAGGAGCATCTCAAGAACGGGCGGCCGGTCGAGCGGCTGCGCTATCACCCGCCAAAGGCCGGCGCCAACAAGCTCCAGCGCGACGACCATGACAAGCGGCGAGCCGGCCAGGTGGACGGTTGCAGGGCCGGCTGGGCCATCATTCCGCTGGATGATCCCAGCGCGGGCGAGGCGCTGGAAGCGGCGGCCGGCAAGCCGGCCTAGAAGTTTGGCTTGAGGGAAAGCACGCTGGAATCCGTCGGCTTCATTGGCCTGGGCATCATGGGCAAGCCCATGGCCAGGAACCTGCTCCAAGCCGGCTATGCGCTCACGGTCCACAGCCGCGGGCAAGCCCCCGTGGAGGAGTTGGTGGGGCTGGGCGCCCAGCGCGCCGCGAACCCGGCCGACTGCGCACGCACCGCGGACATCGTCATCACCATGCTGCCGGACAGCCCCGACGTAGAGCTGGTGATGGCCGGCGAGCAGGGCGTGTTCCAGGGCGCACGCCCCGGCACGCTGCTGCTGGATATGAGCACCATTTCGCCCGTCGTTGCCCAGCGGCTGGCGCGGGAAGCTGGCAAGCGTGGCCTGGCTATGCTGGATGCGCCGGTGAGTGGTGGCGAGGCGGGCGCCATCCACGCGCAGCTGTCCATCATGGCCGGCGGAGAAGAGGCGGCCTTCGAACGCGCGCTGCCGCTGCTGCGCCATCTGGGGAGCAAGATCACCCATATGGGTCCGGCGGGAGCCGGCCAGCTCACCAAGGCCTGCAACCAGGTGATGGTGGCCGTGCACTACGAAGCAATGGCTGAGGCGCTGGTGCTGGCGAAAAAGGCGGGCATGGATTTGAATCTCCTGCACGGCGCGCTCGCCGGCGGCCTGGCCAACTCCGCGGTGTGGGAGCGGCGTGGCCCTTCGGCCATTGAGGGCAACTTCCAGCCTGGCTTCCGCATTCGCCTGCACCACAAGGATCTCTCCATCGCGCTGGATGCCGCGCGGGAGTACGGCGTGTCGCTGCCCTTCACCGCACAGGTACGCGAGCTGTACCGCTCGCTCATGAACACCGGCGAAGGCGACCTGGACCATTCCGCCCTGGTGCTGCTGCTTCAGCGCCTGGCCGGCCTGGCCTGAACGCTTCGCCAGCCGGAAGTAGTCCGCTTTCGCACCTAACTGTGCACTTTCCATAACTTTCCGGCGCGTTACGAACTCCCTCAGAACGGTGACGGCCCTCACCCCTGTTGCCTGTCAAGGTGTGGTTGGACCGAGGGCCAACACTGATGCGGCGGATGGGGAGGGTTTGCTGATTCGATAGAGGGTCCGACCCTCACCTGCACCTCTCCCAGTCGGGAGAGGAATGTCGTGAGAGCCGTCATCGATCCACGCGGATAGGCTTCCGAACACATGGCCGGTTGCCGAACGGCACTCGCGGGCGCGCGCGTCGAGGGGGCAGTGGGCGATGCCGAAGCCCTAAGCCGTCTCCACGCGCGCGATCACTTCATCGCGCTTCACCACGTCTCCTTCGTCACGCAGCAGCTCCACCACCCTGCCGGCGACGGGCGAGGGGAACTCTACGTTCACCTTCTCCGTCATCAGCTCGGCAATCACTTCACCTTCGCGAATGTCGTCGCCAGCCGCCTTCAGCCAGGTGGCGATGGTGCCTTCGTCTACGCCTTCGCCCATCTCGGGCATCTTCAGGTCAACAATCATGCCGGTTCCTTCCGTTGATGGTGAGGTCGAGGTTGAGGTGTGCGCCAGCGGCGAGGCATCAGCCGGGCGAACCGAAGACCGCGACTGGCTCCTGGAACATGCCCGCCAGCGTTTCCATGAGCTCCATGGCTGGCATGCCGTTGATGATCCGGTGGTCGTAGGTGAGGCTGAAGGGCAGCATCCAGCGGGCGACGATCGCACCGTCGCGCACCACGGCCTTCTGCTCCACCCGGCCGATGCCGAGGATGGCGCTTTGCGGCGGATTGATGATGGAGGTGGCCCAGCGTACCGCCGTGAGCGTGCCATAGCTGGACAGCGTGAACGTGCCGCGCAGCATGTCCGCCACGCCCAGCTTGTTCTCCCGCGCTCGCGTACCAAGGTCGTCCGCCGCCGCGGCCAGATCGTCCAGGCTCAGCTCATTGGCATGCTGGATCACCGGCACCACCAGCAGCCCGCTGGGCTGGTTGATGGCCAGGCCGATATTGAACTCAGCGAAGACGCTGATGGTCTCGTCCACCAGCGACGAATTCAGCAACGGGTGTTTGGGCAGCGCACGTGACAGCGCAAAGAGCACCAGGTGCGTCCAGGTGAGGTGCCGCGCACGCTGGCGGTTGACCTCCTCGCGCCAGGTGGCGGCGGCCGTGGCATCGATCTCACCCATGGTGGCCACCGCTGCCGCCGTCTGCAGGCTCTGGTGCAGGCGCGTGGCGATCACCTTCTGCACGCCCTTCAGGGGAATGGTCTGCGAAACGGCTAGTTCCAGGCGAGAACCTTCCGCACAGCGGACTCGATATCCGGAACGTCCGGGATGTAGGTGTCGCGCAGGGGCTTGGGGATCGGGATGGGCGTGTGCGGCGCCCCCACACGGGCGATTGGCGCCTTGAGGTCGCCGAAGCCGTCTTCCGCGATGCCGGCGGCGATCTCCGCGCCGATGCCACCAGTCTTCCAGGCTTCGTGGGCGATGACCACGTGCCCGGTCTTCTTGACCGAGGTGAGGAACGCCGGCATATCCAATGGCGCCAGCGTGCGCGGATCGATGACCTCCAGCTCGATACCCTCGCGCGCCAGGTTGCGCGCGGCCGTCAGGGCCTTGTGCAGCATCCAGCCGGTGGCGATCACTGTGGCGTGCGTGCCTGCGCGCACCACCTTTGCCTGGCCGATGGGCGTTTCCCACAACCCGCCCGCCACTTCGCCTCGGATGGCGTGGTAGAGGTACATATCTTCGATGAACAGCACCGGGTTGGGCTCGCGGATGGCCGCCACCATCAAACCCTTGCAATCGTCCGGGAAGGCCGGCATCACCACTTGGAGACCGGGAATGTGGGCGAACCAGGATTCATAGCACTGCGGGTGACCGCGGTATGGCCCATCACCGATCTTGGTCCGCACCACCAGCGGCAGGGTGGCGCGCTGGCCGGTGTAGTAGTACACGCCGGGAGCCTGGCACACGAGCTCGGCCATGGTGGAGGCCAGGAACTCCCCAAAGGAGATTTCGATCACCGGCTTCAGGCCCTGCAACGCCGCGCCGATGGCTGCACCAACGGTGCCCGCCTCCGAGATGGGCGTATCGATCACGCGCTCGTAGCCGAACTCTTCCCATAGGCCCTTGGTACTCTGCATGGTGCCGCCAAAAGGGCCAATGTCCTGCCCCATGAGGAACACATCCGGATCCTCGCGCATGCTTTCTGCCAGGGCATCGATCACACCCTCAACATAGGTGAGGCGGCTCATCGGGCGGCCGCGCGCGGGGCAAACACCTGGTCGAAGCCAATGCCCACCGTTTC
>JBOGTU010000249.1:0-8212 GCA_050695655.1 Chloroflexota bacterium
GCACTGCCCTTTGCGCAGGGCATAGGCCTTAGGGTCCTGCCCCATTGACGCTCGAAAGGCCTCTCTCCACGCTCGAATCAGCGTCGAAAGGGGCCTGGGGGTGGGCGTCCTTGGACTCGAACCAAGGGCCTCTGCCTTATCAGGGCAGTGCTCTAACCAGCTGAGCTAGACGCCCGCGAATTTCGAGCTTAGCACAGGGCGGCGCTAGTGGATGGGCAAGCCGTGGGGCCAGGCAGCGTCAGCGCACTTTCGGCGACGAGCTCTTGCGTTCGTCCGCGCGTCAAGGCCAGGCTGCACACGAGGCACCCTTCCCGAATGGCCGGCGAGCTCGCCCTGGCCGACTTATGCGCGTTCGAGGATGACGGCAGTGCCGTAGGCCACGACCTCCGTCATGGTCTGGCCGATCTCGGAGGAGTCGAACATCATCCGCACAATGCCGTTGGCGCCCATCGCGGTGGCGTTCTGGACCATACGATCGATGGCATGGCGCCGGCTCTCCTCCAGCAACTGGGTGTACTCGGTGATTTCGCCGCCACCCAGCGAACGCAGGCCGGCCATGATGTTGCCCCCCAGCCCACGGCTGCGAACTACCACGCCAAACACCTGGCCCCTGGTTTCCTTGATCTGCTGGCCCGCCACGGTTTCAGTTGTGACAACGATCACGCGTGACTCCTTTCAAGATCCTGCATAGCACCATGCTGCCATAACGCGAAGAACATGGCCGCGATATGGCCACCTCAGCCAAAGGCCTCTCGCCGCCGTGAACCCAGGGGCCGGTCGCCCTCAGGAAAGCCGCGGTGAGCGGGCGCTGTGACCTCTCCTCGAATTGAATGTCCGCGATGAGAACACACACACACGGCAGGACTTACGCCGGTGGCGCGCATGGACGCGCGCACGCGGATGCCGTGAGGCGAGGCTGCCGGCGCAAGCGGCGCCGCGGCGGTGGGGCCCGCCCACGGAGCGGGTTAGTCGGCTTCGGCGGCGGGGCGCTGAGTCCAGCGAGGTTTGGCGGCTTCCGCCGGCTGCAGCTGCATCTCCAGGTCGGACTCGTCCGCGTGCAGGGCTATGGGGGTGCCGGCTTCATCCACTTCCAGCGTGAAGTGGCGGCCCGCGGCAGCCAGGCCGTGCTCCACAAACAGGTGCAGGGGCATCACTTTGCGCCGCCAGCCTTCGGGTTCGCGCAGATACACCCAGGCCAGCTCGTCATCCACGTCAACGGACTCCACATAGCCGGGTATGCTGTGACGCTCGGGTTCGGCTGTGGCGATCACTGTGAGCGGTTGGCCCGCCTCGTCCACGGTGAGGTCGAAGTGCTGGCCCGCGTTGTACACGTCGCCCGCGTCGAACGCGTCGAACGGCAGCGTGCGCTCCTCGCCCTCGTCCAGCTTTACGGTGATGGTGTCCGCATCATGGTCTACGGAGATGACCGAACCTCGCAGGTGCAGCGGCTCTAGATTGCTGGTGTGCATCTGTCCAGAGGGTACCTCATGCGGCGGCTGGCTGGCGGACGAAGGCGGGCATCACCTCGTCCGCGAAGAGGCGCAGTGAGGTGAGTGTCTGTTCCAGCGTCAGGCTGCCGAAGGTGAAGTTGCCCAGCAGGTAGTTGGTGTGCATGGCACTTACCAGCTCACTCACCCGCGCCTTCACAGTGGCCGGCGAACCCACGATGAACTTGCCCGCTTGCAGCAGGTTATCGAACGCGAGCGGATCCGCGTAGCGCGCCATCTCCGCCGCCGGCATGCGCAGGTGCAGGAAGTTGTGGTGGAAGCGGCTGTACGCCTGCCGCGCCTCGGCCACGGCGCGTTCGTCTGTGTCGGCCACGTACACGTGCGTGGAGAGCGCCACGTTGGGCCGCGCCACCTGCCCGTTCAGCCGGTTCGGATCGTTCTTGTGCTCCTCCCAGGCGCCCCAGTAGCGGCTGAACATCCCCTCTACGGCGGCCAGCGAGGGCGCCAGGTGCAGGCCAAAGGCGGTGCTTATGCCCTGGCTGGCCACCCAGTCGATGGAGCTGGCGTTGGAGGTGGGGTACCACAGCGGCGGGTGCGGCTGCTGCAGCGGGCGGAACTCGGTGGACACATCATCGTACTGAAAGTACTGGCCCTGGTAGCTCAAGCGCCCGGTGGTGAGGCCCATGAGCAGGATGTCGAACACCTCCTTGAAGATGGCGCGGCCCTCCTCGATGCGCACGCCATAGGGCGCGAACTCAAAGGGCGACACGCCGCGGCTGACGCCAATCTCCAGCCGTCCGCCACTCAGGTTATCGAGCATGCAGATCTCTTCCAGCAGCCGGAGCGGGTTGTACAGCGGCAGCACATAGGCCAGTGGCCCCACGCGCAGGTGTTTGGTGCGCTGCGCCACGCTGGCCAGGAAGAGGTTGGGCGACGGCACCCAGGAGAGTGCCGTGCCGTGATGCTCGGCGTTGTGATAGCAGTAGAAACCGGCGGAGTCCGCGAACTCCAGCACCTGCAGGCGTTCCTCGTATGTGCGCTCCAGGCTGGCGCCGGATTGATCGAGCCAGTCGAACAGGCCGAACCGGATCGTGCCTTCCGGTGCGCCGGTTGCAGCTGCGGCCATGGCGTAAACCCTCCCTGCTGGTGTGTTGCGCCCGCGCCCGCTGGCGCCCGCGCGCTGCTGGACATCTTATAGCGGGCCGTACAATCAGCAGCGATCAGCAGCCAGCAGGGAGGAAACGGGCTATGGCCAACGGAGCGAGCGGCAGCCGCAAGGAGCTCATTCATCTGCAGGATGGGCGGCGCCACACCAGCCCTATTCCCGAGGGCGTGAAGGCCGGCGGCTTTGTGTTCTTATCCGCGGTACGCGGCCTCGAAGCGGAAACCGCCGAGGTGCCGGAGGATGCCGAACGGCAGGCGCGCCTGCTGTTTGCCAACGTCAAAGCGGCCCTGGCCGCGGCCGGCGCCACGCTGGACGATGTGGTGAAGATGGCCGTGTACATGATGGACCTCCAGCGCGACCGGCCCATCTTCAACCAGGTGTGGAAGGAGCACTTTGGCGACAGCCCGCCGGCCCGCTTCGCGGTGCAGGTGCTGGACATGGGCCAGCCGGGCGACCACAGCAAGTTTCTGGCGGATGTGACGGCGTACGTCGGATGAACGCGCGATGATCATCGACCTGCACACGCACATCGTGCCGGATCGCTTTCCGCCCGCCGCCGGTGCCGCGGAGCGCTGGCCATCGATGGACCACTTCGAGCCCGGGCGCGCCAAGGTGATGATCGCGGGGCGGAACTTTCGCACCGTGGCGGATGTGTGCTGGGATGCACACCGGCGCGAGGCCGACTTCACCGCCGAGGGTGCCGATGCGCAGGTGATCTCGCCCATGCCCGAGCTGCTCTCCTACTGGTTCGACGCCGCCGCGGGGCTGGAGATGGCCCGCTATGTGAACGACTTCATCGCCCGCATGGTGCAGGCCGCGCCACAGCGCTTCCACGGTTTAGGCATGGTGCCGCTGCAGGAGCCAGACCTCGCCGCGCGGGAGCTTGGCGCGGTGAAGCAGGCGGGACTGCTGGGAATCGAGGTCGGCTCCAACATTCTGGGCCATTCGCTGGGCGAACCGCGCTTCCTGGCCTTCTTTCAGGAGGTGGAGCGCCTGGGCCTGGCAGTGTTCGTGCACGCCCTGCACCCCACCTTCAGCGATCGCTTCCCTGCCGGCGAGCAGCTGGTCAACGCCATTGGCTTCCCCACGGACACCGGGCTGACCATCGCCTCGCTCATTGCCGGCGGTGTGCTGGATGCGTGCCCCACGCTGCGGCTTGCCTTCAGCCACGGCGGCGGCACGTTTCCCTTTGTGCTGCCCCGCTTTCAGCACGCCTGGAGCGGCCAATGGAACGAGCAACCGCCAGCCCAAGGCGCCAGCTCCACGGCTTTGCGCCAAGGGCTGCCCAGCTCTCCCGCCGAGTATGCTCGCCGCCTGTACTACGACACGCTGGTGTTCGATGCACGCGCCATCCGCTACCTCATTGATGTGGTGGGCAGCAGCCAGGTGACCGTGGGGACGGATTTCCCCTTCATCGTCCGGGAGCGCCCGGTGGGCGCAACGCTGGCCAGCCTGGAGCTCACACCCGCGCAGCGTGAAGCCGTGACCTGGCAGAACTGCCGGCGCTTCCTCGGCCTGAGTGAAACCGCTGCCGCGTGATGAGCTGGCCCGAGAAGTTTGGCCGGAAAACGTGCAGCGGCGGCCGCGTGGGGTTGCCCAGGAGCGTCGACTCAGGTCGAAGTGGCTGCCGCGGGGGGCCATGGCGGGCCGCCAATGGCTTTGCGGCCGAACGTCTAGAGGCCCGGAGCGCGGATGAACAGAGCGTTCGCCTCGGCCAGCACGCTGCCGGTCGCGTCCAGCACCTGGGCGCGGCTATCCAGCGCGCGGCCGCGATCCTGCTCCACCCAGCCGCGCAGCAGCACCGGCTGGCCCACGGTAACGGGGTGCCGGTAGCGCACCTCCAGCCGGGCGGTGACGTACTTCACCGTTTTGGATGCCGCCGCCCAGGCCATGGATTCGTCCAGCAGCACCGCCACCAGGCCACCGTGCACCACGCCATCCCACCCCTGGTGCTCCGGCCGGGGCTCGAACTCGGCCTGCACGCCACCATCGGGATGAGCGGTGAAGTGCAAGTGCAGGCCAGCGCTGTTGGCGCTGCCGCAGCCAAAGCAGTTGGCGTTGGCCAGCGGCGCGTCTACAGCGCTGGTTCGAGGCATAGTGGCGCTGTGCGCGCGCGGTACATGGCGGTTGAGGGCAGAACCTCAGCTTATCACCACGCGCACCCACGGGCGCCGCGGCAGTGGGGCGGCCAAGCCTGGGCCGCTCACGTTAACAAGCGCCTGGCAGGTGCCCGCGCGTGATCCTCAGCGACCGATCGATTCGCGAGGAAATGGCCGCCGGGCGCATCGGCATCGCGCCCTTCGAGGAGTGGTTGATCCAGCCCTCCAGTGTGGACCTGCGGCTGGGCGGGCGCTTCCGCCGCTTCGTCCGGACCAACCGGCCCTTCATCGACATCAAGGAGCCGGTGGCGGACCTCATGGAGGTGCTGGAGGTGGGCGACGGCGAGCCGGTGATCATCCGCCCGCGGGAGTTCCTGCTGGGGACGACCGTGGAAGCGGTCAGCATCCCCAGCGATATCGTGGGGCGGCTGGAGGGGCGCAGCTCGCTGGGCCGGCTGGGCATCATCGTGCACTCGACGGCCGGCTACATCGATCCCGGCTTCTCGGGCCAGGTAACGCTCGAAATCTCGAACCTGCTTGAGGAAGCGGTAGCGCTGTACCCCGGCATGCGCGTGGCGCAGATTTCCTTCAGCCGCATGACCACCCCGGCGGATCAACCGTACGGCAGCGGCAAGCTGGCCAGCAAGTATCAGGGCCAGGAGGATACGACCGCCTCAAAGCTGTACCTCGATTTTCGGTAAGCAGCCCTCGCCGGCCAGTGGCGCCGCCAACCAGTTTGTCGCTGCATGTGCAAACGCCCATTGAGCCGGCTCTCGTTGCCACCTGAACCGGCTTGGAACCCAGATCAGGGGGCGACGGGAGGGGGAGTAAGCGGCAGGCGGATGGCGAAAATGGTGCCGCCATCGGGCGGGGAGCTCACGCTGATGCTGCCGTGGTGCGCCTCCACAATCTTCTTGGCAATGGCCAGCCCCAGCCCAGCCCCACCTTTTTCGCGCGTGCGCGACCGTTCCGCGCGGTAAAAGCGGTCGAACAGGTGGTCGCGATCCTCGGGCGGGATGCCTGGCCCGTTGTCGGCCACGGAAACCTGGGCGCACGCATCCACCGCCTGAATGGCAAAGTTCACGTAGGCCGCCGGCGGCGTGTACTTGAGGGCGTTGTCGGCCAGGTTCAGCAGCACCTGCCGCAGGCGATCCAGGTCGGCCTGAACCCACAGGCCATCATTGGCGCGCAAGTTGATTTCGCGGCTGGGCGCCATGGCTTTGGCTTGCTCGTACACATCCTCCACCAGGCGGGTGAGGTCCACGGGCCGGATCTGCAGCTGATCTCCGGCATCCAGTCGGGCCAGCGCCACCAGGTCGCTCACCAGGCGGGTCAGGCGCTGCACCTCGGCGCGCATGGTGCCCAGCACACGCTCCAGCGTGGCCGGCTCATCCTTGCCGCCTTTTCGCAGGATGTCGATGTAGCCCGCGAGCGAGGTGAGGGGCGTACGCAGCTCGTGCGAGGCATCGGCCACGAAGGCGCGCTGCGCCTGGAAGCTCTCCTGCAGCCGCCCGGCCATATGGTTGAAGGCTTCCCCCAGGCGCCGGATTTCCGACGGCGCGGAGGAGGCATCGACCCGCTGGGCAAGGTCGCCTTCGGCAATCTGCCCGGCCTTCTGCACCACGAGCCGCAGCGGCTTGAGGCCCAGGTGGGTGAGGCCAATCACCACGAGGCTCATGATGAGCAGCGTGGCGCCGATGCCGATGCCGAGGATGCCCACAAAGCTGCGCAGCGTGCGGTCCACACCTTCAAGCGAGGTGGTGAGCAGCAGAGCGCCAATGTTTCGGCCGGCGGCGTTCAGGGGCTGGTACAGCAACAGGTAGCGCACGCCTGCCTGCTTCACTACTTCCGTCTTCGCTGAGCCGGCGGGGAGGGTCCGCAACGCCGCCGGCCCCTGGGGCAGCTGCTCCAGCGCCGCGCGCGACCCGGCTACGACGCGCCCGCCAGGGGCCAGCACGTACACGCCAATGCCGCTGGCGGCCGGCCGCTGCACCAGCTGGCGGGCCACGATGGTGAGCTCCGCGGGCGTATGCACCTCCTGCTCTGCCAGACGCTGCAGTGGCACGGCCTGTGCGCGCAGCAACGTGTACGCCTCAATGGTCAGGTAGCGGTCCAGCGCGGCATACAGGAACGCGCCAAGGAGCAGCAGCAGCGCGGCCACGCCCACCCCGTACCACAGCGCCAGCTTCACGCCCAGGCTGCGCATGCGTTTCAGCTCGCGGCAGGCCGAGGCGAGGGTATGGCCGGGCGCTCAGTCTTCGCGCAGGATGTAGCCAGCGCCACGCACCGTTTGCAGCAACTTGGGCGGGATGTCATCCAGCTTTTCGCGCAGGTAGCGCACGTACACCTCCACGATGTTGGCCTCGCCCTCAAAGTCGTAGCCCCAGACGCGCTCCAAAATCGTGTCTTTGCCGATCACCTGGCGGGGGTTGAACAGGAACAGCTTCAGCAGGTCGTACTCGCGGGGCGTGAGATCCACGCGCCGGCCGCCCCGCCGCACCTCGTGCAGGTCCTGGTCGAGCGTGACATCGGCGAAGCTGAGCACCGTCTGATGGGTCGAGCCGCGGCGGCGCAGCACCGCGCGAATGCGCGCCACCAGTTCTTCGAACTGGAACGGCTTCACCACATAGTCGTCCGCGCCGGAGCCCAGCCCCTGCACGCGGTCCTGCAGCTCATCGCGCGCGGTGAGCATCACGATTCCGGCGTCGCTCTGCCCACGGATGCGTGCGCACACCTCCATGCCGTTGAGGCCGGGCAGCATGACATCCAGCACCACCACATCCGGGTTGAAGTCGCGCGCGAGGATCAGCCCGGTGGCGCCATCGCGTGCCGTCTTCACTTCGAACCCCTCATAGCCGAGCCCGAGCTTGATGAAGTCCACAATGTTGGGCTCGTCGTCCACCACCAGCGCCTTCAGCCGCGGCGCCTTCCCTTCCACAGCAGCCATGAGCATACCGTGGCCGGCCAGCAACACGGCGGCGGCGACGCGCAGCCAGGTTGGCATCCGTGCGATATTGCTCTTCACGCAGGTAGGTCGGATCGCTGCGCATCATGGCCGCGGTTCCGTTGGGCGCATCAGTCAGCCTGCCAGCCCAACTCGCGCTGCATGCAGCCGCTGTCCACCTCCAGACTCATGATGTCCGTTTGACCCGGCCGTGGACTTCTAGGGCAGGATTCGGACTTTGAGGCAGCAGAATTACCAGATTGCTGGCTTGACGATCGAGCCACCCTGGTGAGTCAATGGGTTCGGGAACTGAGCCGCCGCTACTACGCCTTCTCGTAGTGGCCTATAGAACCCGGCAACCTGCTTGAGCGCCCAACTAATGTTGTCGTGGGGATTCAGCACGCCAACTTGACGGTGCATGTCATCCCGCATGATGCGGATTGGCTCTCTCAGGTCGGAATCATTCGAGATTACAACCGACAGTTCGCACGCATTCGTGAAAGCATCGATCAGGAGGTACGTGGCGAGGTTAACGTCCGAGCCCTTCTCCTCCGTC
>JBOGTU010000250.1:0-3514 GCA_050695655.1 Chloroflexota bacterium
CGACCGACCCGGCCGTGATGGTGGCTGCACGCCGGCACCGCAATAGACCATATGTTCTAGTATAATGTACGGTATGCATACCTGTCAAGTTTGTGCCTTGTGCTGCACCGCGTGCGGGGTCAGCGAGAACGGGATAAGCGGCGCGGCCGCGCGATCTGCCCGAGCAGCACGACCTGCAGCCGGCCACGGCGGATGTGCCAGGCCAGCGCCAGCGGCCGGCCACGGCGCTTGCAGGCGCAGATGCCCCCGATGGTGCCGGCGTCTACCCAGACCGCTGGTGCGAACTGCTGTGCGTCCGGGTCGGGCACCGCTGCTGCTAACGCCGGCTGGCGCTTCAGCAGGGAGCCGGGTGCCCAGCGTGTCTGGCCGAGGTCACAGCCCCGCAGTGCGGGCAGGTGGTGTGGCCGTAGAGCTCATGCTTCCAGCTGCCGACGCCGGGGGTGCTGAGCGGGATGACCTCGGCCGACACGATGGTCCGTTCGCGGATGACCCAGCGAGCCAGCAGCCGGGCGCAGCAGGCACTGCTGAAGGCGCTGCCCTGGACCAGGCCAGCGACCAGGTCGTGCACTTCGAAGTCGGCGCGTGTCAGCGGCGGCTCGGTGCCCGTCTGGAAGACCCCCGCCAGCGAGGTCGCGGTCCGCGGGACCCCCGTCCGGAGGACCCGCGGACCGCCAGCAGGCAGTTCCGACATCCAGCTGCCGAACTCGCGCGGCAAACCGCACGAGCGGTAGACGGCGTCGAGCGCGAGCACCGCGTGCCTCCCGTGGTCCAGGGCGTGCCGGGCGCGAACCCGCGGCTCGCGCTCCGCCTGCCAGTGCGGCACTTCCCAGAACGGCCGCCAGGGGACGAAGGGGAAGGCGGGGCGCTTACGCCCAGCCCTGGTCTTCCTTCACACGAGCAGCCGTCCCTGAATCCTCGAGGCTCGCTTTCGCGGGCACAGCCTCCGCGGCAGCGGCCCCCCAGACGGCACGCTCGCGGCGGCGCTTGCGCATGATGGCGGCCAGGCGGCGCCGAAGCTCGACCTGCAACCGCTGGTACGCCCGGGCGAACGCCTCACAAGCCCGGAGCTCATCCATTTCGGCGAACTTTACTGCGTGGAAGGCCGCGTAGGCCTCGCTGGTGTAGAACGTGGAATAGGCCAGCTGGAAGGGATACCCGGCCTCCACCCGCTGCTCGAAGCGCGCCGCCAGGTCGCGTTCGATCTCCTGCCAGGCCAGCTCGCGGCGCTGCGCCGCGGCCTGGCGCGGGTCCTCCTGCTGGTAGAGCTCCTCCAGCGCCAGCCCGGTGCGGGCCACTGCGTCATCGCGTTCCGCGGTCTCCAGCACCACTGAGGCATTGATCGCTCGCTCCCACAGTCGCGCCCGGTGCGTCGCCAGGTCTGGCGGGCGGACATCCCAGGGGAAGATCTGCTGGCGCAACCACTCTGAGCTCCGTTCGCCAAGGGCGCGCTCTTCGCCGTGAGACTGCAGCCAGGCTTCGTCGCGGTCGTCCAGGTGGCCGGCACGCGCCGCGACATCCGCCGCGGTGAAGCCAAACTCCGCTGCCAGCTCCGCCACGCGCTCGGCGGGCAGCCGGCGGTTCGGACTTGGGTTCGATGCCGGGCAGCCAATCGGGCTGGGATGTCGCTCCCTGGCTGGTGTCGGCCGACCGCTCGCCGGAGCGGCGTCCTGGACCGCGGCTGCGTTCTCGCCGGGCGAGGGGAAAAGGCTGGAATCCTGGGCCATGACCGTGCACCTCCATCGTTATCGCGGGCTTCAGGGCGCAAAACACCCTCCCTGAGGTCCCACGTGGTGCACGGCCTGTAGATCGCCGCTGACGAGGAGTGTAGCAGCAGCTTGGTAATGCCTCGGCGGGGGGCGGGGCTGTTCGTTTTCGACCCAGGAGCGCCTGGCCGCTCTGGTTCGCACATTCTCGAGATGTCGCGCCTGGATGCCCGCAAGGGGCAGCGCCCGGTTAGCTGGCAGAGCCTGCAGTGCTGATCAGTGAGTGCCCACGCGGAGTATGTCAGCAGGTTGTTGATCAGGTCTTGCTGCGTCGGGCGCCATCTGCAGCAAAGCCGATCGTCGGCGTCTGTGTCCAGCTGGCCCTGGGAGCGGCGGGCAACGGCTGGCTGAAGCTGGCCACATAGGCAGCGGCTGCTGCAAGGTCATGGGTGGCAATGTAGGCAAACTGTGGCAGCTCCCTGTTGGACCGTCACAAATCATCGTGCGCCTGAAGTATTTCAGCGGAGGGCTGTTGTTAAACGCAAATGTATAGACATACTACGTCGAGCGATACACTGTCTTGTGAAACGTGAGGCGCTGACCTTCCGGTTCAATGGCGAAACCTTCCACTTCGTCCTTGACGCCAATGGGGAGCTCCACATCGCGCGACGAGGTACACCGAGCGATGCCATCGCCCTGTTCTTCGAAGGAGCAACGACCTATAACGCGGACAGGATGCGGTACGAAACCCTCACGCGCACGCACGGCATCTACTGGGTCAGAGTCCCCGAGGACCAGTCAGTCCTCATCATTAGCTTTTTTGGGAGGGAATGATGCCTACGCCAAAGAAGGAACCAGAATTGGTGGGCCGGACGACCTTCACGGGGGCCTTCGCAGAACACTTTACCGATCTGGAGGCTCAGGCCGATCAAGAGTTGGAGCAGACCAACGTCAATTTCCGCTGGGGTCGAGAGCAAGTTGAGGTAGTAAAGCGAGCGGCAGCCATCATTGGCGTGCCATATCAAACCTACCTAAAGCAGGTGGTGTACAAGCACGCCATCGAGGACATCGAACGTCTCAGCCGGGTGCGGTGAGTACGCTAAGAGCCATGGCGGGCTACTACCAGCTGAGCCGCTCTTTCGGCGGCTGGTCGCCGGCTGTGGCGAGCCGGTCGACCTCCTGGAGGAGATGTTCGAGCTGCACGTCGGTCAGCTTCCGTTCCGCGATGCGTCCCAGCAGCTTGCCAGTAGCCGGCCGCTCGCGGAGGTAGTCCGTGACCGCCGCGCGCAGACGCCCCATGCAGGCCAGCAGGTCATCCATGTCGAGCCCGAGTTGCTCGGCCAGCTTCACGGCAATGGCTTCCGACGGCAGCCGGCGGTTGGCTTCGAGATCGGCGATGTAGGCGAAGGTGACGTCAATGGCGTCGGCGAGCTGGCGCAGCGTCAAACCTCGCGTCAGGCGAGCCGCGCGCAGGATGGCGCCCGCGCTCGCATCCGGCTGCGCACCTCGCTCCATGTGTACCCGTTAGCGTACAAGACCCACTGGCGACGGATCAAACCATGCTGATGCTGCGAGAGGAGCAGTAAGGGCCCGCAACGAAGTAACATGAACAATCGTTCTATGCAGAGTATGCTTTTGAGATAGGAGAGGACGCGCCCCTGGTGGCGAAGTTGGCCACGCTACGCCCACATCTCAACGAGCGGCAGTGGCGCTTGCTGTTGGCGGCCGAGGCGCGCAGCATGGGCCGTTCAGGTAGTAGCGGCGTGGCCTGGGCGGCCGGGGTGTCACGAAGGACGATCCACCAGGCCCTC
>JBOGTU010000251.1:0-4353 GCA_050695655.1 Chloroflexota bacterium
CCCGGAGGTTGCGCGGGCGATGGGCGAGCATCTGGGTTGTGCCTGGTCGGCGGATTATCGGGCACTGCTGGCGGGCCACCGGCCCGACTTCGTGTTCGCGCTGGGCCGCCACTGCGACATGGCCGCGGAGGCGGAGTTCCTTATCGACGAGGGCATTCCCTTCGCCATCGAGAAGCCGGTTGGGCTGCACGAAGCAGAGGTGAGTCGCTTAGCGGCCAAGGCCGCGGCCAAGGGCGCCTTCGCTGCGCCGGCCTTCGTCATGCGCTACAACGACCTGGCGAGCCTGCTGCAGCGCGAGCTGATGGAGGAGCGCCTGGACTACGTGCTCTTCCGCTGGTTCAGCGGCCGCACCTTCCGCTACGAGAACCCCCGGCTGGCATGGCTGCTCAACCCAGCCGCGGCCGGTGGCGGCTGCCTGATCCATCTTGGCGTGCACCACCTGGACTGGTTTCGCTGGCTCACCGGCTCGCGGCGCCCTCGCGTGCGTCATGCGCTCGTGAGCAACCGCGGGGAGGGCCAGCCTGTGGAGGATTACAGCCTGGTGCAGCTGGACGCGGGAGGCGTTGTCGGCACGCTCGAAACCGGGTATCTGCGCCCACTGAGCCCCGGCACCGACCCAGCCGCCGTGCCGTTCGACATGCACTACCTCATCCGCACCGAGCGCCATCACCTCGTAGTAAGTGACCCCTGGACCATCAAGCTGGCCGGTCTGGACGGCCAGCCTGCGCGAACCATCCAGGGTTCGACCACCAACGCGGGGGACTGCTCGGCCGCCTTCTGCGCGGACGTGCTGGCGCGCGCTGCCGCCGGCCAGCCCCCACCCTTCGACCTGGCCGACATGGCAGATGTGATGTCGCTGGTGGACGAGGCCTACCGGCTGGCGCGCCCCACCGCAAGCTGAGGCACCCGGCTGGCGGCCGGCCAGCTCGCCGGTGAGCAACGGTCACACCGCGCCAGGCAACGTCCTGCGCACTTCGAGCGCGTCACCTCCCCTGAGTGACGCTCAGCCCGCCGAGTGGTGTTCCGCCTGCAGCAGGCGGGCCTGGATCAAGGTTCTTTCCGCGTGGTTGCTCGTCAACAGAGCCCTTTGGGCTTGGCAGTGGTCAGAAGCCAGGCCGCCGGCCGGTCCGGCACGCCTTCGCGCGGCCAGTGCTCCAGCGCCTCGACCAGCGCATCGGACACCAGGTCCTCCGCGAGGTCGAAAACGCCGAGCAACCGGACAAGGCTCGCCGTGAGCCGGCCGGCTTCCTCCCGAAACACCCGCTCAAGGCGGCTGTGTGGGCTTTCGCTAGCGCTCGATGACAGCGCGAACCTCAGCTTTCCCATCGGGGACGGGGAAGGTGCGGACCACGGCAAGGGCTTCATCGAGGTCGGCCGCTTCCAGGATGCCATAGCCGCCGATTGCCTCCTTCGCATCCATCAGATCAGAGGCCGGTCCACCAGCAGTGATTGGCCATCCTCGACGATGACGGTGGTGGCTGTCCGCGGATGCTCCAACTGGTGGCCCTCCACCATTTGGCCGCTCGCTGCCAGGTTGCCCCACCACTCTTGAATGCCGCCGAATACCCGTTCGCGCTCCTCCCGCGAACCAGACTCCTGCCACTCGCCCCGCGTCAGCAATACCATGAATTTCACGCTGTGCTCCTCCGCTTGAATGTGAATGCGCCCGACCGAGCGGCCGGTCTCACGCGGTTTGCTTCTGCGACCGCCCTCTCGAACTGGCACCATACAGGCGATCCTGCTTGGGCGCTTTTCGACAGGCCCTCACTTACTCGCCTTCGAAATAGAGGGGCGCTTCGATGCGCTGGGCCGAGACGCCCAGCCAGCTGAAGTGGTGGCCGATGGCGCTCAGCAGGCTGGCCGGGCGCTCCAGGTGCACCATGTGCGGACCGGGCACATACTGCAGGCGGCTGTTGGGCAGGAGGTGGTGCAGCGCCTGCGACCCGCGCGGGCCGGCCGGCCAGTCGTTGATGCCGGCGATGAGGCTGATGGGCTGCTGAATGGCCGCCAGGCGATTGGGCGCGATGGCCTCCGACGTGGCGTTGGCGCGCCAGATATCTGCCCAGCCGGCGGGATCCATCTCCAGCAGCGTACGGCGTGCCCAGGCCACGCCGGGCAGATCTGGCTGGGTCTGGGCGGCAGGGGTGAACCAGCGCCGAAACGTTTCCGCCAGCAGGGCTTCCATGCCTGTGCCGGCGGCGCTCACGCCACGGGCGATCAGTCGCTGCCGAGCCTCCGGCAGGTGGGCGACCACGGGTGCACCGTTCACCAGCAGGGCCGACAGCACGCGCTCCGAGTGTCGAACCAGCACTTGCTGCGCAATGAAGGTGCCCACGGCGATGCCGAGCACGTGCAGTGGGCCCTCGAACTGGCGCACGATGTCATCCGCCATGGAGCTGAAGCTCATGTCCGGCTGTCGTGGCGTGCGCCCGTGGCCCGGCATCTCGTAGCGCTCCACGGGGCGGTCGAGGGCCGCCAGATTCAGGAACTGCCAGCACTCTCGGCTGTTGGCGATAGGGTGGATCAGCACCAGCGTGCCAACTTCGGCGCTCATGCCCGTGCGGCCGCCTGGCTGGATGTGACCGCTGGCGCGGGTGACGCAGCCAGCGCTACCGGCTGCACCGTCCAGGGGCTGGGCCGCTGCGCATACACTCCCTGCCAGCGCAAGGTGCTCTGTGCTTGAGTGGCGCCGCGCTGGGCAGCAGCCCAACCGAGCGCATGCTGAAAAGCCTGAGTGGTCACAGTTTCGGGGGCGGCGAGCTGGTAGAGGGTCATGAAGCGCGGGGCAGGCAGTGGGTTCGGCCCTGGTACATCCACGGCACCGCTTTCATAGCGCCGGCAGCTGAGGAAGCCGGGGCAGCTCAACCAGCCGGGCACGATCTCCTCGTCCAGCAGGCGGTTCAGCTCGCCCAGGACAGCGGCGCCCGGTTCGACGGCATCTTCCAGCAGCATCAGCAGCGTGGTGGGGCCGCTTGCCAGCCGCGGCTCGAAGTTGTGCATCCAGGGGCTGGGCCGCTCAACCCACACTCCGCGCAGCGTTGCGCCTACTACGGCCGGAGCGGCGCGCTGGGTCCACAACGAGCGGCTGGAGAACTGGCGCGCGTAAGCTGCGCTGGCCAGCACCTCCGGAGCAGCCAGGTAGTAGAAGTTGAGGTAGCGGAATGGCTGGTTGGCGGCACCGGGCAGCCGGGCCGGAGCCAGCTCGTAACGCTCGGCCGCGAGGAAGCCGGGACAGCTGAGCCGCTGAGGCACGTGGTCCAGGTCGAAGTAGCGGTTGCTGGCGTCGCGCTGGGGGGCCGCGAAGTCCGTGAACATGGGTGCGAAGATCGTCCGCGGATGGGTACCGTTCATGTGGCGCGCATCCTCTCGTAAATCGCCGGGCCAACCGGGGCCGGACCAGCGCCAACACCGATTATGCCGCTCCGCGCCGCGCGAATCCGCCCCTCATTCTCGGCTCAGATTGGCTCGCTACACTACGTGGGCTGCTGACATGAGCTGGCTATGGATCATTCCCATTCTGCTTCTGCTGGTGTTCGTGCACGAGCTGGGACACTTTGCCGTGGCCAAGCTGAGCGGCGTAACGGTGAAGGAATTCGGCTTTGGCTACCCGCCGCGCCTGTTCGGTTTCACCTACAAGGGGACCATCTACTCCGTGAACCTGCTGCCGCTGGGCGGCTTCACGCGCATGCTGGGCGAGGATGGCAGTGAGGCAGGCGAGCTCCTGCCCGGCAGCTTCGCGGCTCAGCCAAAGCGGCTGCGGGCCCTCATCCTCGCCGCCGGCCCGCTGATGAATGTGGTGCTGGCGCCGCTGCTGCTGATCGCGGTGTTCCTTCTGGGCGTACCCACGCCCAATGGCCGGGTGGATATCGCCGCGGTGCAGGCGGGCAGCCCGGCGGCCGCCGCGGGCCTGGCAGCGGGTGATGTGGTGACCGCCATCGAGGGCCACGCCATTCACAGCGTGCAGGACTTCAAGAACCAGGTGACCTTCCGGCTCGACTCGCCCACTGGCCTGACCGTGTTGCATAACGGCCAAACGGCGCACGAGACCCTCACACCGCGGGCGAACCCGCCGGCAGGTCAGGGCTCCGTGGGAGTGGAAATCCAGGATGAGACGATGCTTCGACAGTACCCCATCTGGACTGCCATCGGCCTGGCTTGCAAAAGCGCAGCACTGATCTTCGTGGGCATCTGGACCGGCCTGTTCCAGATGGTTGCCGGCCAGGTGGCCCCGGACTTTCTCGGGCCGGTGGGCATTGCACACGTCACAGGGCAGGTGGCGGCGCTGGGCGCCAGCAGCCTGCTGCAGTTCGCGGCCTTCCTGAGCATCAACCTGGCCATCCTGAACCTCATCCC
>JBOGTU010000252.1:0-6783 GCA_050695655.1 Chloroflexota bacterium
GCCTGGGCACACAGCGGGTGGTGGAGGAGGTGGAAGCGCTGCTGCCCCAGGCCCGTGTGCGCCGCTGGGACCGCGATACGGCCCGCACGCGGGAGGACCACGCCGCCATGGTGGAGGCCATGCACGAGCACCAGGTGGACGTGTTGGTGGGTACACAGATGGTGGCCAAAGGGCACGACCTGCCGCTGGTGACGCTGGTCGGCGTGATCTCGGCCGATGCCATGCTGCACCTGCCGGACTTTCGCGCCGCCGAACGGACCTTTCAGCTCGTCACCCAGGTTGCCGGCCGCGCTGGCCGCGGGCCCGCCGGCGGCTCAGTGATCGTGCAGACCTACAATCCACTGCACCCCACCATCGTGATGGCCAGCCGGCACGACTTCCACGCCTTTTTCCGGCAGGAGATCCAGTTCCGCAAGCAAATGGACTATCCGCCCTACACACACCTGGTGAAGTTCGTCTACTCGCACGAGAAGCCGGAAACGTGCGAGCGCGAGGCTCGCAAGCTGTTTGACCAGCTCAGCCAGAGCGCCGCCGGCGCGGACCCGCCGATTCACTTCAGCGGTCCGCTGCCGGCGTTCCTGGAAAAGTCGCACGGCAAGTTCCGCTGGCAAATCGTCGCCCGCTCCCGCGATGTCGCCCCCGTCCTCGTGCCCGACCTGCCGGCCGGCTGGACCATTGATGTTGACCCAGCCAGCGTGCTGTAGCGGTTGGCACGCTACGATGCGGGGGTGACGCGGAGATGAAGCGCATTGTGTCGCTGCTGCCGAGTGCCACGGACGTCATCTTTGCGCTGGGGCTCATGGACTGGCTGGTCGGCGTATCCCAGGACTGCAACTGGCCCCCAGAGGTCAGCGGCAAGCCCGTGGTCGCCCGCGGCTCGCTCGACCTTGCCGGCTTATCGGCAGCCGAGATCGATGCCGCGGTCCTCGCGGCGCGTTCGGCCGACCACTCCATGTACACCGTGGACGCGCAGCTCATGGACGAGCTTCGGCCGGACTTGATCGTCACGCAGGACGTATGTGAGGTGTGCGCCGTCTCCAGCGGCGACCTCGCCACCGCCTGCCCCCTCAACGTCGAAGTGTTCTCGATGAACCCGCGTACCTTCGCCGAAGTTGTGTCCTCGGTGCGCCAGCTGGCTGAAAAGCTGGGCGTGGCGGATCGGGGCAGCGCCGTGGCGAGCGCCATGCACGAGCAGGTGGAGGGTGTTCGCCGCGCTGTTGCCGGCCAACCGCGACCGCGCGTCTTTATGGCAGAGTGGATGGACCCGCCCTACGGCTCGGGCCACTGGCTGCCGGAGATGGTTGAGGCGGCCGGGGGGACCAACCTCCTGAGCCGGCCCGGCGCCTACTCGTTCCCCACGACGTGGGAGGCGGTGCTGGCCGAGCACCCCGATCTGGTGGTCCTCGCCGCCTGCGGCTTCAGCCTCGACCAGTCTCTGCGGCAAGCCCGGGACCTGCACCTGCCCGTACGCACCGTGGTGGTCGACGGCGATGCCCACTTCTCACGCCCTGGCCCCCGCCTGGCCGACGGCATCCAGCAGCTGGCCCACCTCCTGCACCCCAGCACCGTCCCCAACCCCGGCCTGCCCTACGCCGAACTGACGAGCTGAGCCGCACCTTCGCCCCCAGCCAGCCTATTCGGCTGTGTGAAGTGCCAGCGCCGCGATCTCAGGCGAACGGGGCTCGAGCCACCGCAAGCCTGCTATTTCGCCGAACGCTGTCGGCAGAACTTGCGCTCATGCTCCGCATCGGCAGCTCGGCGGATGTCGCGGGGATCGTCCGGCACCGGCAGCGGCTCGGCTGCCATGATCCGATCCCACGCAAGACGGCGGAGATTCCAATTGTTATGGAGCTGGCTATCGAATCGCTTCGAATCACGGCCGCAACTGACGTATGGCAGCGCCGAGCCTCGGCTTCCAGCGATATTGGTCCTGATCCAGCAGGATCTGAAGGCGATGATCGGGCATGCACTTACCACGGCATATGCGTATACACATGCACATACATGGCAAGAGCATTCCCACGATGTCAGCCTACGCTGCCGGCCTCACCCCCACCACATAGGGCCTTCCCGTCAGAGCGCTGGTGCTGCACCGTCCTCTTCGAACAGCTTCTCGCCGTGGTGCAGGCGGAGGGCAATGGAGTAGGTCTGCGCCTGGGCGCGCGGAGTGGCGGAGTGGGCGGCCAGATAGCGCGCGGCGGCGATGAGGAACAGATCGCCCTCCGGACGGCCAGCGGCCAGGCGGTACTGGGTGAGCGACGCTTCCACGTGCTGGATGGTGTGGAAGTCACGGTCCTCACGCAGCAGCGCCTGGCCGAGCAGCGCGGGCAGCTCGGCCCGCGTGCCGGCGTCGGCCAGGAGGCTGGTCACCAGCCCAGCCGACTGGTTCACCTGCTGGCGCTGGTCGAGCAGCTCCAGCAGCTCCGTTGGGCGCCGGCGGCCGGTGCTGGCCTGGGGCAGCGGCGTGGCAGGCACATTGAGGAAGCGGCCGAGGTACACGGACATGGCACCATCGAGCGCGCCGCGGAGAAGTTCGAGCTGGCCTTCGCGAGAGCCACCTGCCGCCAGCCGGCGCAGCCCCATGTGAATGGCGTTGGCATAGGTGAAGGTGTGGTGCACCGTATCCCAATCGCCGAACTCATTGCTGAGGTGGAACGCCGCCACGCGCAGCTCGGCCGCCCGCGCCACGGCCTCGCCGATCTGATCCAGCCGGGCACCCTGGCGCAGAGCCGCGACGAGCGCTTCCACATTGGCGCGCGGGTCATCCCCCAGCAGCTCGCCGGCCAGCGCCACCGCGTTCTCGAACGCCGGGCGGCCGCTGCCCTCGCTCACAGCGGCATCAAGGCGCGTGTACGCATCCTGCAGCAGCTCGACAAGATCGATCGGCCGGCGCCAGGCGTTGTTCTCTTCCTGGCGGCTGCCGCCGGCGATAATCGCTACCACGCTGCTGAGCACATGCTCGGCTAGCGCCGGCTCCCAGCCGGCCAAATCCAGCGCATCCAGCGCGCGGTTGATGAAGTCGGCGGCGTGGCTGCCGTCCAGGTAGCGGAAGTCAGTGGCAGCGGAGAAGAGCATCTCCGCCAGCTGGGCGCTGCCGAAGCCAGCGCGCACCGCGCTCACCACCGCGCGGCGGCCCGCATCCGCGTCGCGCACGGCCATGAACTGGCGAAACCAGCGCTTGAGCGTGGGGAAGGCCGGCGGCTCGCCCGGCAGCGGCTCCAGCAGGAAGTCCGGCGCCGCGCCGGCGGAATCGCGCGCCACGGCATCCAGCCCATGGAACAGCGCCTTGGGCCGATCCGCCGGCGCAAGCTGGGGCAGCAGCCGAGCGAGGCAGACCAGCATGGTGAGGCCCGATCCCCAACCGGCGCGCCGGTTCTTCACGCCAAACTCCAACGCTTCTCGAAGCGGGCCCCGCGCATCAGGCTGCGCATCCAGCAGGGCCACGGCGCTCTTGGCCAGCACCAGCCGCAGGTTCTGCTCCAGTCCTTCGCGCAGGCGGCGGCCGTAATAGTCCGCGGCGGTGCGGCGCTCGGCCATATCCACCCAGACTTCCCCGCCACGCAGCTCCACGGGAAACGTAGGCACGTCATCCGCCCACGGATCAAAGGTGCCGCCGGTGCGCAGATCGAACCGCGCCTGATGCCAGTGGCAGGTGAGCAAGCCATCGGCACAGGTGCCACGGTCCAGGGGGAACCCCATGTGCGGGCAGCGGTTATCCACCGCGTACACCTGCTCGCCAGCGCGCCACAGCACCAGCACGCGGCCATCGAGCTGCACGGTCGTGTGGCTGTTCACCGCCAGCTCGTCCAGCAAACCGGCCCGGCGCCAGCGCGGTTGCACCTCCGCGCGCGGCGCTTCGCTGGTGTGCACGGTCATGGTTGCCGCCATAGCGCTCGCCATCCTTTCGGGTTTGCCGCCGATCTTTTTTGATAAGGGCCTATTCGCCAAGGGATGCCTTGCGCATTCTGGATCGCGGCGCGGCATAAGTCAAGCTGTGCTTTGGATAATTCGACGGAAATACGCATATCCGGGATGCCTTGGCAGCGTTTCAGAAATGCGCCGGGTCGCGGTCCACCCTCACCTCTTTCTCCTGCGCCCTTCCCAGGCGACGCAGGGGGCGGCTGGGGAGGGTATGGAAGAATCAGTCTGGTGAGGCGGGCCGGGGCAGTGCAAGAGCCGGCCGTCCTAAGCCGGCGGCGCATCGCCGTGATCATGGCGGCGGTGTTCCTCACCAACATGCTGGCCACGCTGGACCAAACCATCGTGGGAACCGCCCTGCCCAAGATGGCGGCGGACCTGCACGGCTATCAGCTCTACGCCTGGGTTTTTGCGGCGTACCTGCTTTCCGCCACGGCAACCGTGGCGGTGGTCGGCAAGTTTTCGGACATCTTCGGCCGCAAGCTGGTGGTGCTCGTTTCCATCGCCATCTTCGCCGTCGGCTCGCTGCTGTGCGGCCTTTCGCCGAGCATGCCGGTGCTGGTGGGCTTTCGCGCCCTGCAGGGCATTGGGGGCGGTGGCATCGCCACCAGCACGCTGGCCATCATCGGCGACCTCTTCGCGCCACGCGAGCGAGCGCGCTGGCAAACGGTGCTCAGCCTCTCGTTTGCCACGTCCAGCGCCATCGGCCCCGTGGTGGGCGGACTGCTGACCGACAACCTCTCCTGGCGCTGGATCTTCTTCGTCAACCAGCCGCTGGTACTCATAGCCGGCCTGAGCATCGGCTTCGCGCTGCCGCGCTCGCTGGCTGGCGCCAGGCGCGCCATCGACTGGGCCGGGGCGGGGCTGGCCGTCACCGGCGTTCTCTCACTCATGCTGGCCCTCACCTGGGGGGGACGTGAATACGCCTGGCTCTCGGCGCCAGTGCTCGCTCTGGTCGCAGTGGCGGCTGCCTGTGGTGTGTGCTTCCCCTGGGTAGAGCGCCGGGCGGCCGAGCCCATCGTCACGCCCGGCCTGCTGCGCGGGCGAGTGGTGCCATTCTGCTGCGGCGTCGCCTTCACGCAGGGGCTGGTGTGGTACGGCGCCATCATCCTGGCGCCGCTGTACCTGCAGCAGGTGCTCGGCCTCTCGGCCACGCGAGCGGGGGCCGATTTGACGCCGGCGGTGGTCTTCTCCGGCTTGGCCGGCATCAGCGCTGGCTTCGCGGTGGCCCGCCTCGCGCACTGCAAGCCGCTGCTGCTGCTGGGCTCCATGGCCACGCTGGCGGGCGCGCTATGGCTGGCGTTGCCCGGCCTGGCCGCTACCGAGCCGCGCCTGGTGCTGGCGGTGCTGGTGATGGGCCTGGGCATCGGCTGGGTGATCACACCCTCCATCGTGGCGCTGCAGAACGCGGTCTCCGTGGCGCAGCAGGGCGTGGCCATGGGCGTGATCACGCTCTTTCGGCAAATGGGCGCCACGCTCGGCACAACCATCATGGGCGTGTTCGTGGGCAGCAGCTCCGTGCAGCTGGCGCCCGCCACCCTCAGCGCCGCCATTCACGATGGCTTCGTCAGCCTGGTGGGCGGGGCCCTGCTGATGCTGGCCATGTCCATCGCCCTGTTCGACCCACCCCTGCGCAGCCGGGAAGCGTTCAGCGTGCAGGCCGCCTCACCGCTCGCCTCGTAGCGCGAGGGTGAGAGCAGATCAGCGCACGGCGGCGGTGGCCATGTCGCGCGTGGCAACAGGGCCATTGTTGCGCGGCGGGGGCATGTCGCGACCCATGGCGTGCCAGTACGCCTGCCTGATGGCTTCCGGCTGGCCGGCGAGGAAAGGAAACTCCCGCAGCCCGAATGCAGGCGCCCCCACGGCGCCATTCGCCAGCGAGTAGCCCTTGAGGAAGCGGTCCCGCCCAACGATAGGCATGCGCACGCACTGGTTCAGCTCCGCATCTCGAATCGTGGCCTTGGGTTCGCCGCCCTGGGCAACCAGTTCGGCCTCCTCCAGCAGGCGCTTGCGCATGAGGATCACGCCGCGGTCGCTTTCACCCAAATGCTCGTTCTGGCGATCGGAAATCGTGCCCTGCCCAACCCAGGCGATGAAGTCCTGGTTCATCACATGCGTTGAGATCCAGCGGCCAGTGGCCGGATCCGTGAGCGGCGCATTCCAGTAGGGAATCTTGTCCTGCACGAACGGCTCCATCTCGTTGGGTACGCGGTCGTAGAACCAGCCCACGCTGAGCATGTGCCCGTCATCGATCGGCACACGCCACTCAAAGTGCTCGCCGGTGAAGAGGCAGTTGGGCCATAAACACGTGCGGCCGATGGTCCACAGTTCATCGCCCTCCTTCTGCCCTTCGCGGATGCGCTGGTAGTGGAAGCCGTAGTCGAACTCGTCGAAACGGATGCGCAGGTGCTTGGCCGGCACCGGCCCGGAACCGCCGCGCATCTGGCGCGACCAGTTGTCATGCAGCCATTCGAAGTGCACCGGATCTATGGAATTCTCTTGCCCCTGCAGCCAGTTGCACGGCACCTCGGTGAAGGCGATCTGGCGGAACCCGTTGGACCACGTGAAAGGCTCCCAGTTAGGCACCAGGGGCGCCGGATCCGGCCCGAGGTAGGCCCACAGCAAACCGGCCAGGGGCTGCACCTGGTAGGCCTTGATGGTCACCTTGTCCTTGAAGTGCGCCTCGGGGTGCGCCGTCTCCTCGTAGGGCTGCGCCGTGCAGCGGCCGGTCTCGTCGTAGCGCCAGCCGTGGTAGTTGCAGCGCAGGCCGCACTCCTCAACGAAGCCGTACGACAGGTCGGCGCGCCGATGCGGACAGTGCGTATCGAGAAGGCCGTAAGCTCCGCCTTTGTCGCGGTACAGCAC
>JBOGTU010000253.1:0-9614 GCA_050695655.1 Chloroflexota bacterium
GTCAAGGTCTGCCACGAAGTGAATGGCGACCGCTCCGTGCGTGCCGTGGTCCTCACCGGTGGGGGCGGCAAAGCCTTCGTGGCGGGCACGGACATCGCCCAGTTCCGCGAGTTCACGACGGAAAAGCATGCGCTTGACTACGAAGCCAGCGGCAACAACGTCATGAACACGTTGGAGTCGGTGCGCGTACCGGTCATCGGCGCCATCGCCGGCCCGTGCACCGGCGGCGGCGCGGGCATAGCCGCCTGCTGCGACATCCGGATCGCCTCGCCCAGCGCGCGCTACGGCTTCCCCATCGCCCGCACGCTGGGCAACTGCCTGTCCATCGAAAATTACGCCCGGCTGAGCGCGCTGCTGGGCGTCGCCAAGCTCAAGGACATCATCCTCACCTCGCGCCTCATGGATGCGCCGGAGATGCTGGCTTGCGGCCTGGTGCGACAGATCGTGGCGGATGAGGACGCGCTCATCCCCGAGGCCGAGGCTTTGGCCGCGCGCGTCGCCAGCAATGCGCCCCTCACCATGCAGGTCACCAAAGAGGCCCTGCGCCGTGTGCGCAACCAGACTATTCCACCCGAGGGCGCGGCGGACCTCATCCTCACCTGCTACATGTCCAGCGACTTCCACGAAGGTGTGGAAGCCTTCCTCGCCAAACGCAAGCCGGCGTGGACCGGCGCGTAGGCCCGAACGCGCCCCGCGCACCCATCACCAACCGGAGGGAGACGACTCATGGCGACTCTGGCTACACCCAGTGAACAGGCTGGCGGCGTGGCGGCGGCGCTGTACCGTGACGTGCGCGTGCCCATGCGCGATGGCGTGGAGCTGGCGACGGACATCTACCTGCCCTGCAGTGCAGAGGGCGTGCCCGCCGCCGGGCCGTTCTCGGTCATCCTCTCGCGCACGCCATATGACAAGGGCCGCGACATGGGCCTGACCAACACGCTGGCGGCCGTGCAACGCGGCTTTGCCGTGGCCGTTCAGGACGTACGCGGCCGCTACGGCTCCCAGGGCGCCTTCCGCCTCATGCTCGACGACGGCCTTGATGGAACCGATACGCTCGCCTGGTTGGGCCGCCAGCCGTGGAGCAACGGGCGCATCGGCATGGTGGGCGTATCCTATCTGGGGGCCACGCAGATGGTGGTGCTGCCGCACCAGCCACCCCAGCTCGTCTCAGCCTTCTCCGAGCAGCCCTCCAGCGACCAGTTCACGCAGCAGACCTTCCACTCCGGTGCGCTCACGCTCAGCAACGTGGCGGGCTGGGGCGGCAACGCCGCCAGCGCCGACCTGTTGGCCCGCCTGCCGGAACGGCAGCGTGCCGATGCCGAGGCCGACCTCAAGCGCTTCCAGGCGCTGGGGCTGGAGGCTTACGGCACGCTGCCGCTGAAGGAGATGCCCTTCCTGCGGCGCATTCCGGCCGTGTGGGCCGACCTGCTCAGCCATTGGGACGACCCCAGCTTTTTCACGCCGAACACCGTGGCGCCCGCGCTCACCAGGCTCAACATTCCCGTCTACCACCTGGGTGGCTGGTACGACTTGTTCTTGCGCAACACCATCACCCATTACGAAGCGGCTTCGTCCACCGCCGCCTCGGCCGATGCGCGCGCCAATCAGCGGCTGATCATCGGGCCCTGGATGCACGGCGGCATGAGCCAGCCCAGGGCTGGCGAGTGCACCTTCCCCGATGGCGCGCTGGATGATGGCGCCTACGCCCTGGCCTGGCACGATCACTGGCTGCGTGGCGCGGCGGCGCATCCTGCCTTCGCGCACCCAGTGATCCTCTACGTCATCGGCGCCAACCGCTGGCGGGCCGAGCCCAGCTGGCCGCTTCCCGGTACTACCCCGCGGGCCTACTACCTGCACAGCGGCGGCCGGGCCACGACCGCCGCCGGCGATGGCACGCTCTCGCTGGAGCATCCCAGCGCGGTCGAATCCGCGGATGCCTACCACTACGATCCGCGCGACCCTGTACCGTCGCTCGGTGGCACCATTCCGCCCGCGGCTGGCCGCAACGACCAGCGCCCGCTGCTGCACCGGCGGGATGTGCTCGTTTACCGCACCTTACCGTTGGAGCGCGATGTAGAGGTAACCGGCCGCGTCCGCGCGGTGCTGTACGCCTCCACATCCGCAACGGATACAGACTGGACCGCCAAACTGGTAGATGTGCACCCGGATGGGAGCTGGTATCACGTGGTGGAGGGGATTGTCCGGGCACGCTACCGCTCTTCACGTGCAGTGCCCCGGGCGTTGACCCCTGGCCAGGTAGAGCGCTACGACATCGACATGTGGGCCACCAGCACCCTTTTCTCCGCGGGCCACAGCATCGCCTTGCTGGTATCCAGCAGCAACTTCCCTACCTATGACCGCAACCCCAACGTCTTCATGGACCTGCGCGATACCACCGAAGCCGACTTCCAGGTAGCCGAGCAGCGCGTGCACCACAGCCCCGAGCATGCCTCGCACCTGCTGCTGCCCATCGTCGACACGACGCAGCACACCAATTGGATCCCCAACCCCATGCCCCACCAGGGCCCGCCAGCCAACCGGCCCGTGATTGTGGAGCGGCTCACCAGCGCGCTGCCACCGCGGTAGCGCCTGCCGGGAGCAACGCTGCGCGAGCACCCAGAGATGGCGCATCTCTGGTGCAGCCGGCCACGCTCCTTGGCTGATGTCGCCGCTTGCGTGCTGCTCCTGTCGCGCTCCGGCGGACGAACTACCATTAGGTGAGCTGGAAGTTTGGCCGAGACCATGCCGCCGCGGCCGGGTGAGGTTGCCCGGGAACGTCCGTTAACGTCGAGTGTCGCCGCGGGAGGCCGGTGGAGAGTTCCTTATGGCGTGCGGCCAAACTTCTGAAGGGCGCGGCGCAGAGCGCAGCCTTGAGTGCAAGCGAAGGCGGAGAAGATGGCAACAGTGATGCAACCCCAGCCGGCGGCGCCGGCAGGCAAGAAGGCTCAGCAGTTCGTGCGCTTTGCCTTCTACAAGGCCGCGCCCAGCTGGCGCGAGCTCTCCAGCAGGGAACGCGCCGCCGCGCGCGATGACCTCCTGCGCGTGGTGGGCGAGGCCGCCGAGAAGATGATCCTGCGCAGCTACAGCACGGTGGCTACGCGGGCCGACTGTGACTTTCTGCTGTGGCAGGTAAGCTACGAGATGGACGACCTGCACCGCCTGGCCGCGCAGGTCAATGCTTCCGCCATGGGCCGGCACCTCGCCATGCCCCACTCCTACCTGGCCATGACCAAGCGATCGACCTACGTGGACCATCACGTTCACGCCGATCAGGAGGGCCAGCGCATGGTGGTGCGCCCCACGGATCGCCGCTACTTCTTCGTGTATCCCTTCGTGAAGACGCGCCCCTGGTACCTGCTCACTCCCGAGCAGCGCCAGGCACTCATGGACACGCACATCCGCGTGGGGCACAAATATCCCAGCGTCAAGCTGAACACCACCTACTCCTTTGGGCTCGACGATCAGGAGTTCGTGGTCGCATTCGAGACCGACGCCCCCCAGGATTTCCTGGACCTGGTGATGGAGTTGCGCGAGGCCGAGAGCAGCATCTACACCCTGCGCGACACGCCCACCTTCACCTGTTTGCAGATGCCCCTGCGCGAGGCCCTCGAAGCCCTGGGGTGAGGCGGCCGCCTTGTTACTCTAGTAGCTGAAGCATTACGTCATGTCAGCGAGGCACGTGAGATGAGCAGGGGCTATGGTCAGTACTGCCCCATTGCCCGCACGCTGGACCTGCTGGGTGACAAGTGGACGCTGCTCATCGTGCGCGAGCTGCTGCGGGATAGGCGCCGCTTCAGGGACATCGAGGCTGGGCTGCCCGGCATTCCACCCAACCTGCTCTCCTATCGTCTCAAGGCGCTCGAAGCAGCTGGGCTGCTGACACGCGAATACTTCCGTGAGATGCCGCCGCGAGTCGAATACCTCTTGACTCCGGAAGGCCGCTCGCTGGATTCTGTGCTTGAAGGGCTCGCCAGCTGGGGGGCCGACCACCTGATGCAGGGCGAAGTCCCCTGCGACGATGTTGACCTGGACCTGTACTTCCTGCACCTGCCCCGCTTCTTCTGCCCCGATCCCACGCTCAGCCTCAACGCCACGGTGGCCATTGAGCTCACCGGAGCCGGCGGGGGGGAATGGTACGTGGAGCTCACGGACCGCGCCTGCACAGTGACCCGCGCGCCCCGCGAGGCTGAGGCGCGCATTCGCTGCGGCGTCGATACCTGGGTGGAGTGCATGGCGCTGCATCGCGATCCGGATGGCCTGGCCAGGGCACCGGAAACGGCTTTCGAGGGCAACATCAGCCTGGCCCGCTCCTTTGGCCGCTTCTTCTGCCGCGAGCGCACCTACGCCGCGCCCGCGCTCTCTACCACTCCCGGCTGAGCCTCCGCCGCCGTCCGGTTCCTCTCCCGGCTGGGAGAGGCGAAGGTGAGCGCGAACGGCTCCTGTACCCTGTCGCCAGAGGTCAGGTGACGGGCAACGCTCTCATTCGCAGGGGTTCAGGCAGAGACTGAGGTGAAAGAGGTCGCCCTCACCTCGCCTCTCCCAGCCGGGAGGGGACGGCCTTGAATTGCCTGTTGGCTCCCTGCCTGTTGGGCGCCTGGAACGCTCGCCAGATGGGTGAGCCCGAGGCGCCTCCCATTGCGTGGCCGCCAGTCCTCGCCGCTTCTCGCAATCCACAAGCTATGCGACGTTGGTACGTCAGGCCTCTAGCTGCCGAGGAGCTCGGCGGCGCGGTGGCGCACCGAGACTTCGGCGTCGCCTCGGGCAGCGCGCGCCAGCACCGTTGAGGCGCCATCGGCACCGAATCGGGCCAGCAGTTCCAACGCGCGCTGCCGATCGCGCGGCTTGGCGCAGAACTGAGCCAGCAGCGCCAGCTGGCGGGTCGCATCCGGCCCAAATGTGCGCGTCTGGTCCGCCGCCACGGACTGCATGCGCGCCAGCAGCGCCCACTGATCTGCCGGCTGATAGACCCTTTCCAGCACCGCCTCCAGGCCATGCAGCGACACGCCGGCCGGCGCAGCCAGCAGCGCTGTGACCAGCCAGTGGCGCAGCGCCAGGTGCTCATCCACCAGCTGCTCCACAATGCGTGCCTGGAACGCCGCGCCACCCTCGCGGCACAGGCCGGCGGCCAGGCTCTGGATGGCCTCGCGTACGCGCCAAGCGCCGGAAACGGCCGCGAATTCTGTATGAAACGCCACCGCCAGATCCAGAAATGCCACCGGATCGCTTTGCGCGAGCTCGCCCACCAGCGCGGCGCAGTCCAGCGCGTGGTCCTCTTCAAAGGCCCACAGCTGGCGTTTCGAGCCGAAGCCGAAGCGCACTTCGCGAACCACTCCACGACAATCTGCCAGGATCCGCTCCGCCAGTTCATGCAACGCCATGCACGAGGGATCATAGCGGAGGGCACCGCCAGCGGTACGATACAACGCGGGCCTCCCCGCGAGCGCCGGCGGGCGATACGTGACGGCATGGGGGCCGGATTGACGTGAAAGGAAGCGGTTCAACATGCTGAGCCAAGAGGACAACGAGTATCTCTGCCACATCGGCCCCGGCACGCCCATGGGCGACCTGATGCGGCAATACTGGGTTCCCGCCGTCCGGGCGGATGAGCTGCCGGCGCCGGATTGCGCTCCGCTGCGCGTGCGGCTGCTGGGCGAGGACCTCATCGCCTTTCGGGTGACTTCCGGCAAGGTCGGGCTCATCCAAAATGCGTGTCCCCACCGCGGCGCCAGCCTCTTTTTTGGCCGCGACGAGGAAGAGGGGCTGCGCTGCGTGTACCACGGCTGGAAGTTCGAGGCCTCCGGCCAGTGCATCGATATGCCCAACGAGCCGGCCGAAAGCAATTTCAAGCAGAAGATTCGCGCCACCGCCTACCCCTGCCTGGAGCGCAACGGAGTCATTTGGGCTTATCTTGGGCCGCGTGCCGCCCCGCCACCGTTGCCGGATTTCGAGGCCAACATGCTGGGGGCGGAGGCCGTGATTTCCATCATCCACCGGCCCTGCAACTGGATGCAGGGCTGGGAAGGTGAAATGGACACCGTGCACCAGGCCTTCCTGCACAGCGGCGCCACCCGCCTGCAGGACACGGCGCCCGGCACCTTCGACTATTACATCGCCCGCACTCCCGCGCCGCGCTTCGCCGTGATTGACACGCCCTACGGCACCTCCTACGGCGCTTGGCGCCCGGCCGAGGAGGATACCTACTACTGGCGCATCGCCCATATGCTGCTGCCCTTCTACGCCATGATCCCCGCCGGCATGATGGGCCAGCAAACGCGATTCGCCGCCTACGTGCCGATGGACGATCAGCACACGCTGCACTGGGAGATTGGGCGCCAGCTCATCGCCCGTGACGAGCTTCCTCCCGCGGCGCTGGGCTCCGAGGCGGCTGGCCCCACGCAGCGGGCGGCGGACCTGTACGAGGCCAACAGCAGCGGCTGGTACGGGCGCTTCAACATGGTGCAGAGCGCCGCGAACGACTACCTCATCGACCGTGCCGCGCAGCGCTCCATGAAGAGCTACACGGGCATTCCCGGCATTCGCCAGCAGGACATGGCCGTGACAGAGAGCATGGGCCCTATTTACGACCGCGCAAAAGAGCACCTGGGCACCACGGATGCCCTCATCATCAAGACGCGCGGCCGCATGATCGCCGCCGCGCGCGCCCTGCGCGAGCAGGGCACGACGCCGCCCGGCGTGGACGATCCTCAGCTGTACCGGCAGCGCTCCGGCGGCGTGCTGCTGCCGCGCGAGGCCAACTGGTGGGATGCGACGGCCGGCCGCCGGGCAGAATTCACGGCCGTGGCCGGATGACGGGCGGCTTGCGCCCAGCGTGCGATGCAGCGGCCGCCGGGGCGCCGAAGCTGTGAGTGAGGCTGCCCGCCGGTTTCGATTCGGACTGGTCGTCAGCCAGGGCGAATCCCGCGCGCAATGGCGTGAGGTGGCCCGCCAGGCGGAGGACCTGGGCTACGCCACACTGCTCGTGGCGGACCACTTTGGCCAGCAGCTGGCGCCCATGCCGGCCATGCTCGCCGCCGCGGAGGCGACGACGCGGCTGCGCGTGGGCACCTTTGTACTGGATAACGACTTTCGCCATCCCGCGGCGGTGGCCAAGGAAGCCGCGACCGTGGACCTGCTCACCGATGGGCGGCTGGAGCTGGGCATCGGCGCCGGCTGGAACGCGGCCGACTACCGCAAAACCGGGCTGAGCTTCGACGCGGCTGGCGTGCGGGTGAGCCGGCTGGCGGAGACGGTGCAGATCATCTCCGCCTTCTTCCTCGGTGGCACCGTCAGCTTCCACGGCAAGCACTACCAGATCGATGGGCTCGATGCTTCGCCCCTGCCCGTGCAGCGACCGCGGCCACCGATCATGCTTGGTGCCAACGGCACCCGCATGCTCCGGCTGGCGGCGCGGCAGGCCGATATCCTGAACTTTCCCGATCGGCCGCCCGTGGGGCGCAGCACGGCGGGCAATCCCGGGCTGGGCGTGACCTTCGATCAACAGATGGCCGTGGTGCGCCAGGCCGCGGCCGCCCGCTACGCACAACTGGAGCTGAGCGTGCTGTGCATCCCGCGCATCACCGATCGCGTCGGCGACACGATCGACCGGCTTGCCGCGCAGATGGAAACGACGGCCGAGGTGGTGCGGGCTATGCCGGCTACGCTGGTCGGCAGCACGGACAGCATCGTCGACAAACTGGTGGAGAACCGCGAACGCTTCGATCTGTCGTATCCAGTGGTCTTTGCCCCTGCCATGCGCGACTTTGCGCCCGTGGTTGCCCGCTTGGCCAGCGCATAGGGGTGTGCACGGCCGGCAAAACGCGCTATAAGAAGACTGATACCAGGATGGGGAGGGCAAGCGATGCTGAGCCATGAAGACAACGAACTGCTGACACGCGTCGGCCCGGGCACGCCAATGGGCCAGTTGATGCGCCGCTACTGGACGCCGGCGCTGCTTTCTGCCGAGCTTCCGAACCCCGACAGCGACCCCGTGCGGGTGCGCCTGTTGGGCGAAGATCTCATCGCCTTTCGCGATACCAATGGCACGGTGGGCCTGCTCGCGAACGCCTGCCCGCACCGCGGCGCGTCGCTCTTCTTCGGCCGCAACGAGGAGTGCGGCCTGCGCTGCGTCTACCACGGCTGGAAGTACGACGTGACCGGTGCCTGCGTGGACATGCCCAACGAGCCGGCCGAAAGCAACTTCAAGCACAAGATCACGGCCACCGCCTACCCCACACACGAATCCGGCGGCATTGTGTGGGCCTATCTCGGCCCGCGGGAGCACCAGCCTCCTTTCCGCGACTTCGGCACCGAATCCCTCCCGCGTGACCAGTGGCGCGCCAGTAAGCAGCTGTCGTACTGCAATTACGCTCAGGCCATGGAGGGCAACCTCGATACGGCGCACATCTCCTTCCTGCACCGCAACCTGCGCGACTTCACCGCCCCGGCGGACGACGCCGACCGGCCCGGCTACCCTTCGGCGGCCATCTCCACCCTCACGCGATCCGTCGATCGCGAGCCGCGTATTGAGCTCGAGAGCACCAGCTATGGCTTCCGCTACGTAGGCATCCGCACCACGCCCAACGGCTACCGGCACGTACGCATGAGTGTGTTTGTGATGCCCATCGCCACGTTCGTATCCGCCATCCCACTGGGCAGCCAGTGCCTCATGATGGTGCCGATCGACGACGAGCACTGCTGGCGGCTGGGCTTCGCCACTCACCCCACCACGGGCCTTTCGGCCGCGTCACAGTTCACCCGACCGGTCGCCGCGGCCAGCGGCGGGGTGCCCGGCATCATCGTCCGCACGGCGCTGCCGGAGAACGACTACCGCATCGACCGCCAGGCACAACGAAGCGAGAGCTACACCGGCATCCAGGGCATCGGCTCGCAGGATCTGGCCGTCACCGAGAGCATGGGCGCCATCTACAACCGCTCCCAGGAGCACCTGGGCACCACCGATGCCGCCATCATCCGCATGCGGCAGCAACTCATCCGCGCCGCCACCGACCTGCAGCGAGGCATCGAGCCGCCCGGCCTGGACCCCAGCTGCCAGTACGACGAGATCCGCTCCGCGGAGAAGATCCTGGCCGAAGACGAGGACTGGCGCCAGCTGGCCACTCGCGACGACGAAAGCTTCGTCCGCGAGCTCCAGGAGCTGCACCGCTAGCGGCATCAACGCTCCTCGGGCCAGCGATCTGCCCCTCACCTTCGCCTCTGCCAGCCGGGGAGAGGAACTCGATTGGCTCCTCGCGGGGCAACCTCGCCAAGTTGTACGTTACAGGTCCGCGGCAAGCAACATCGAGCGACGAGCGTTCCGCGTTCGCGTGGGTAGCCCAAGCCTCCCACACTGATATCATCGCCGACGCGACTCCTGGTGGGCCGCGGACAAGGGACAGGAGAGATAGTGTGGTAAGCGAAGGTAAGGTGCCGGATTCGGCTGGCGGGAAGCCCCTCAGCCGCCGGGGCTTCATCAAGGGGGCGGCCATGGCCGCCGGCGTCACACTCGGTGGGGCGCTGCTGGCGGCGTGCGGAAGCGCCGCTTCGGGAACCGGTTCAGCCGCGCCCTCATCAGCCGCGGCCAGCACCGCGGCGTCCCCCAGCGCGGCGCCCTCGAG
>JBOGTU010000254.1:0-5532 GCA_050695655.1 Chloroflexota bacterium
GCACTACGGTGTGGAGGGCCGGGACTTTCAATACGACGCGCGAGGCAATCCCATAGTGACGAAGCAGGGCCACGCTGAAAACGTCTTTTGGAGCAGCATCACCTCCAACGCTCCGGTGCTGTTCGACCCCAATTCGCGACTTGGCCAGAAGTACGCTTCAATCACTCAGAGCGAGGTACGGGAAATGTTCTCGGTGGGCGTGGAGGATCCAGCCATTGGGTTGTTCTCGCTGAGCTACGCCACCAAGGGCGCCGTCATGAACCGCTCGTTTGGCGATGGCATCGACGACATCGTGGCCGGCCGCCGGCCGCTGAGCGATTATGCGACGCTGGTCAAAGCCTGGCTGGATGGAGGCGGGGCGCAGGCCAAGGTTGAGTTCCAGCGGGCATATGAGGCGGCCAGAAAATGAACGGCATTCGCGCGGCCGTCCAGGTCGGACCACATCAGATTGAAGTTCAGGAGTTTCCCCGGCCGAACATCGGCCCAGACGATGCGCTGCTGCGCGTGGAGCGCTGTGGCATTTGCGGCAGTGACGTCGAGCAGTACAAAGGCCACCTTGGCGGCCGCTACCCAGCCATTCCCGGCCATGAACCGCTGGGCATCATCGCGGAGATCGGCGAGCGGGCCGCACAGCGGTGGGGCGTGCAACAGGGCGACCGTGTCGCCGTCGAAATTCTCATTCCCTGCCGGTCGTGCGACCTCTGCCTCACCGGCCAGTACATGTCCTGCCGCAATCGCCGCGGGGGGTACAGCACCACGCTGACTTCGGTTGAGCCGGCCTTGTGGGGCGGCTTTGCCGAATACCTCTACCTGCATCCGAATGCCATCGTGCACAAGATTCGCAACGACATCCCGGCGGACCTGGCAGTCATGTTCAATCCGCTGGGTGCCGGGGTCCGCTGGTCGCTGCATTATGGCGGCGTTCAGATGGGCGATACGCTGCTCATTCTCGGGCCTGGCCAGCGCGGCCTGTGTGCGCTGATCGCCGCCAAGGCGGCTGGGGCCGGCAAGGTTATCATCACGGGGCTCGCGAAAGACGCACACAAGCTTGAGCTGGCGCGGCGGTTCGGCGCCGACTACACCATCAATGTCGACGAGGAAAACACGGTCGAGCGGGTGCATGATGTTACGGGCGGCATGGGCGCCGACGTCGTGCTGGATGTCACGCCCATGGCGACCCAGCCGGTTCTGGACGCCATTGCCTGCGTGCGCCATGGTGGCAAGGTAGTTCTTGCCGGGCTCAAGGGGCGCCGCTCCATGGAGTTCGTGAGCGACTCCATCATCAGCAAAGGGGCGACAGTCCAGGGGGCCTTCGGCGTCGATGCCCGCGCGTATTTGGAGGCCATCCGCATCATCGAGTCCGGGCGCTTTCCGCTGGAGAGCATGCACACCCACACCTTTGGGTTGGACGAAACGGCGCTGGCCATCGAGACGCTGGCCGGCGACGTGGCAGACGCGCAGGCCGTGCATGTCTCGATCGCGCCGAACGGATAGGAGAATCTCATGCCCACCAAAACCCGCGCCGCACTGTCCATTGAATATGGCCAGCCCATAGTCGTCGACGAGATTGAATTGCCCGATCCGGGACCGATGCAGGTGCTGGTCAAGCAGTTTGCGTCCGGCATCTGCCATTCACAGCTCCACCAGCTGCACATGCCCCAGCTGCATCGGCCAATATTGCTGGGGCACGAGGCAACTGGCGTCGTCATGGAGACCGGCCCTGACGTGGCCTCAGTGAAAGCGGGCGATCACGTATTGGTCGGCCTATTCGCCCGTAACGCTCACCCTGGCATGCCGCGGCATCAGACGCCCATGGTGAGCTATAAGGGTCAGCAGATTGCAGCGGGCTTCGGCTCCCACACCTGGTCGGAGTGGGTAGTCTCCGATGAGCGCTGGCTGGTGAAGATCGGCCCTGACGTGCCTACCGACGTCACGGCGGTCGTGGGCTGCGCGGTGATGACCGGCGCTGGAGCGGTCATCAACACCGCCAAGGTTCCGGCAGGCGCATCCGTCGCGGTGTACGGCGTGGGTGGTTTGGGCCTGTGCACCGTCCAAGCCGCGCACAATGCCGGCGCCGATCCCATCATCGCGGTGGACGTAGCCCAGGACAAGCTGGAGCTGTCCAAGCACTTCGGCGCGACGCACACCATCAACGCTGCCAAAGAGGACCCGGTCGCCGCCATCAAGGAACTGACGCACGGTGGCGCCGACTACGCCTTCGACGTCATCGGCGCCACCAAGACCATGGAGCAGGTGATCCCTTCGGTCCGACCAGGCGTGTTCGGCTACGACGAGGGCGGCACCGCGGTACTCGTTGGGCAGCCGATGACCCAGCCTGTAATTCCCGTGCGCGACCTGTTTGGCGGCGCGCGCAAGTTCATCGGGTGCGCCGGCGGCACCGGTCATCCCGAGCTTGACTTTCCGATGTACATCCGCTGGTTTCAGGAAGGCAAACTCCCACTGGACGAGCTTGTCACCCGTCGTTACTCGCTCACCCAGGTGAACGAAGCCTGCGACGCCCTGGAAAAAGGCGAAATCCTGGGTCGGTCGATCATTGAGTTAAGCTGATGCGCTCGCGTGACGGATCGTGACTGCCAGCTGGCCATCGTTGGCGGGCCATTGCCAGTTGGCAGCCACGATACTCGCCAGGCGTTACGGCCTTCGGCCGATCGACCAACCGGTTCAGCCTGGGTTGATGGTCAGGATGTCACGGCGCCGCGGTGAGGCGCTCGGGGGCGCGGCGGCGCAGCAGTGAACGCGCCAGCCGGAGCTCTTCGGCTGTGAATGTGCGCAGCGCCAGAAGCGCAGTCGTGTACACGGCGCTGCCGCACAGGATGGCCAGCAGCAGCACCGGGATTGGCCTTGCGGACACCAGCAGCTGCTGGGTGGCCAGCATCGCCAGCCCGGCCAGCCCGGCCGCGATGGCGGGCTTGGTGGCCACACTCAGCAGGGTGAGGCGACCCAGCTCGCGGGCGGTGAGCCAGCACAGCGGCAGCAGCAGCACCACCTCGCTGGCCACGGTGACGATGCTGGCGGCAATGTAACCCAGGCTGGGGATGAGCACCAGGTTCAGCGCGATGTTGAACAACGCGGTGACGCCGAAGAAGCGCACGATGGTGCGCTGCTTGTCCAGCGCGATGAGCACATATTGGGTGAGGCCATTGACGTAGCTGAATGGCAGAAACAGCATGAGGATGCGCAGGGCCGGCACCGCGCCGGCAAACTGGCTGCCGTACAGGCCGATGACGATGGTGCCGGCCAGCACCTCGAAGCCCGCCAGCGCGGGAAAGGCGATGATCAGCAGCACCTTCAGGCTGCTCATCAAACCCCGCCGCAGGGACTCGCGCTGGGAGACGGCTTGCCGCGAGAGGATCGGAAACACCGCCGTGACGAATGCCGGCGGCACAATCAACATGGCGCTCACGAACTTGTAGGCGGTGGTGTACAGGCCCACCTCGAAGCTGCCTCGAAAGGCCCGCAGAATGGGGACGTCGATGTTGAAGAAGAGCACCACCAGCAGCTGGCTCACCATCACCGGCCAGGCACTCCGCAGTAGGTAGCGCAGCCGCCCGCCGTTCCAGCTGAGCCTGGGCCGGACGATCACCCGACAGATCAGCAGGTAGAAGGCGATGGCCGTGAGCACGTTGGTCAGCAGCGCCGCGGCGGCCAGCCCGACGATGTTCCAGCCGAGGTTGATGAACAGCACGCCGAAGAACACCGTCAGAAAGCCGCTGAGCACGTTGACGCCCGCGCGGTACTCCATCAGCTCAAAGGCGTCGAACACCGAGCTGAACACGGTTGCGAAGGCTGAGGGGACGAAGCTGGCCGTGAGGATGACGATGACCCAGGTCGTATCTGCCTCGAAGCCGGCGAAGCGGTGCAGCGCCAGCACCCCGGCGATGACCGGCAGGCCAACCACGGCGGTGAGCGCCAGGCGGATGGTGACGCCGCTGGTGATGTAGTCGTTGGCGGCGCTTTTGTCCCGCGCCAGGTCCCGCATCAGCAGCTGCTGCAGGCCGAAGCTGATGACCGTGTCCATGAACAGGTTGACGATCACCGCTACGCCGTATTTGCCTACCTGCGTTACGCCGAACAGCGGGAAATAGTAGATAGTGAAGCCGAAGCTCAGCACCTTGGTGATGAAGTTGCTGGCCATAGGTGAAAGTGCATTCTTGGCTACGCGGCCGGCCGTGTGGCTCTGCAAGCTGAGCCGCTGCCGCGGCGCAGCGCCGAGCCACGCCGAAAAGGCGAGCACGAGGATGATCGCCGCCAGGCTCAGCGCCGACCCGAGCGCGCCCAACTTGAGGATGCTGGGTGAGAAGATGAACTCTACGTCGTGGCTGCCGGGCCCCAGCGCGACGCCGCGAAAGGCGTAGTCCGTGGTGTAGAGGTGAGCTGGCCGGCTATCCACCTTCACCGTCCAACCGGGGTAGCTCGTATCTGCCAGCACCAGCAGGCCCGGGCCGCTGGCGCGAATGCTCACCTTGCGGCCGCTGTAGGCGGCGACAGTGGCGCTGGTTGGGGCAGCAGGCGTGGCTTCGCCACCGAAGCCGGCTGGCAGCGGACCATCCACGATAGCCAATCGCGCCGGGTTGAAGCTGGGGCTCGACAGTGCCCGCAGCTCCGCGGCGGAGTCCACCATCGACCGGGCCGTGGGCGCAACGAAGGCACGCGGCAGGGCTGCCAGGTTCTGATACACGAGCGTTCCCGGGCCGGTGAACACCAAGCGCTCGCGCGGATCGTGGATGGGCGCGGTGGTGAGCACGTACTTCACGTTCAGCAGGTTCAGGAGTGGTGAGTCCAGCGCGCTGGGCTGATCCAGGTTTTTCACACGATTGAAGGCGAGCTGGTCCTGCGGCTCGATGAGGCTGCTGAAGGTGGCGTAGCGGGCGAGGATGACTGAGTCGTAGCCGCGGGCATCCTGCAATCCGTACAGCATGGCGCCATTCGGCTGCAGCAGCTTGTTCCGGCCGTACGCGGTGATACGGAAGAGGCTCTGGTCACGCTGCAGGAAGCGGACTGCTGGTGGCGTTTGGCGGAGCGGCGCCGTGCTGCTGGCGGTGTTGAAGGTGATCCCGAAGAAGATGAGATCGGCCAGCACCAGCAGCAGCGCCAGCGGGCCGAACGCGCGTGCTCTCAGCGATGTGCTGGAGGAGCTGCCGGGCTCGTCCGGCCCGGCCGCGGCGCCATCTGCTGCGAGCCCGTCGGACACGAGCGGGGAGGCCAAGGGTTGCTGGTGCTCCGGCCCGGCGCCGAGCCAGGCAACGGCCGCGGCCAGGGCAAGAAGGGCCAGCATGATGGCGTAGTTCCGCAGCTCCAGCCCGCGATACGCCGGCGGCACGTGCAGGCGTGGGACCAGCAGCCGCTGCCAGGCCGGCAGGAGCAGCAGCGCCAGTGCTGCCAGGCCGCTGAAGGCGAACCGCCAGTGCCTGAGGTGCGGTCGCAGCAGGTCGAACCCGGCTCCCGCCAGCAGCGACACGGCCGCCGTGTAGGGGATGAGCCAGCGGAAGGGGGTGTGGATCTGGTTGAAGC
>JBOGTU010000255.1:0-3359 GCA_050695655.1 Chloroflexota bacterium
TCAAGGTGCTGCTGACGCAGCTCAGGGAGGCCAAGGTGGAGTTCGACCAGGCGGTGTACCTGGTGCGACTGATGGGCATTCACGTCGGGGCAGATCAATGAGGGGCAGAGGCCCGAAGCCGCTGCCCCCACCTGCGTCTCGGCCTACAAGGGTCCGTTCAAAGCAGGATCCAGCTCGGGATGATCCACGAAGCCAGCCCGCAAGCTCTGCGTGGCCTCCACCCAGTCCGCGCCGCGGGGCAGCATGCAGCCGCCGGAGCGCACGCGGTACACGTCCGGATGATCCACGGCACCAGGCACCTCGCCATGCTCGGCGTGCGCACGGGCAACGTTGATGAGCCGGCGGCGGACGCGAATGATCATGCTGTCGGTCGTACCCAGGTGCTCCTGGCCGCGATTGTAGATGGCGCCCATGCTGGTCGTCATCGCGGCATCCTGCATGCCGATGCTGAAGATGCCGGTGAAGCCGGCCGGGCCTTCCTTCTTGCGCTGAATCTCACGATCGAGCAGAAAATTGTTGTCCGGGTTCTGCTTGGTGCGGAAGCGCCCGTACCACTCGGTGGTGTTGGGCAGCTGCTCAGCGAAAGCTGCCAGCGTGGGCCCGGTTGCGCCGGCGGCCGGGCCGCCCGCGGGCCGCCCGCCGATGACGCGGCGGCCGGAGCTCATGTTGAAGGTGATGGTGTGATCGTCGTCCATGGGAACGCGGCAGTTCGCGGTCTTCTTCAGGCCCAGCACGCCGGGCGGCGTCATGGTCCAGAACGGCAGCAGGAACTGTGCGATACGCCAGTAGTCCAGGCCCGGCTCGGCCTCGCGGTAGGCGCCGTAGGTGCAGCCCGCCTCCGTATCGATCACCGCGAACTCGGCGGTGCGGTTGCGCAGCTGGTACTCGGAGAAGCTGCCTTTGGGCTGCTCCTCCGGCTTCAGCGCCCCGTAGTGCAGGATGCCGGCGTGGATGGTATCGATGTCGCCTTCCATGATCTGCAGCCAGTTGCAGGGCAGGTAGGTGGCGCGGGCGGTGCTGTCGGCCTGCATGTTGCCCTCAATGTCCGGCAAAGGAGGTGGCGTGTCGCGCGGACCCATGTAGGTCCACACCACGCCGCCGCGCTCCTGGCACGGGTAAGCCACGGCCTTGACCTTGTGCTTGAAGTTGCTTTCGGCCGGTTCGTTCGGCATGTCCACGCAGTTGCCGGCGACATCAAACTTCCAGCCGTGATACACACAGCGCAGCCCACACTCCTCGTTGCGGCCGAAGAAGAGGCTCGCGCCGCGGTGTGGGCACGAATTGGCCAGCAGGCCCACGGCGCCGTTGCTGTCCCGCCAGCCGATCAGCTCCTCGCCCAGCAGCTTCACGCGAACGGGGTCGCAGTCCGGATTCGGCAGCTCGGTGGAGAGCAGGGCCGGGATCCAGAATTCGCGCATCAGGTCGCCCATCGGCGTGGCACGGCCCACGCGCGTGATGAGCTCGTTGTCTTCTCGGCTCAACATGGTGACGTACTACTCCTCGAACCAGGCAATCGTTTGTTACCCGAATCATACGCGGCCGTGCGGGCCAGGATCAACTCCGCGCCTTGCCCTGTCAGTCCTCCGGGAGCAATTCGCCCCAGCGGCACCCAGGCCGCGCCGATGCGTGCGCCAACCCGCGGACGTGCCTGTCAGATCACCTCGCGGACCTTGTCGGCGATCACCGTCTTGATGATGCTCCAGCGGTTCTCGTCGCCCTTGGCCAGGGCTTCGGCGAATTGCCCGGCCTGCGTCATGGTGATGTGCCCTGGCATGGGAGGCTCATTGGCGTCGATGACGCATTCCACCAGCGCTGGACCCGGTTGGGCCAGCGCCTCGCGCAACGTCGATTCAGCTTGCCCAGGGTCCTCCAGGCAATAGCCCGCGGCCCCGCAAGCCCTGGCATAGGCGGCGAAGTCGATCGACTGCAGGTCGACTCCGAACTCGGGGTTTCCCTCCTGGACCAATTGTTCCCACTTGATCTGACCAAGGCTGTTGTTCTTGATGACGATGACCTTGACCGGCATCTTGTACTTCACCAGCGTGGCCATTTCGCCCATCAGCATGGTGAAGCCGCCGTCGCCCACGATGCACACCACCTGGCGCCCAGGGAAGGCCGCTGCCGCTCCCACGCTGTAGGGTAAGCCATTGGCCATGGTAGCGAGCGAGCCCGACAGAGAGAACTGCATCTGATCGCGCATCTCTATGTAGCGTGCCGACCAGGTGGCGATGGTGCCGCTGTCGCTGGACACGATGGCGTCGTGGTCGAGCAGCTTGTTCAATTGATAGGTGACCACTTGTGGCTTCATGGGCCTATCAGGCCGAGTGCCGCGCTGCTCCATCAGCCTGTTCCAGTCCCTCATGCCGCTCTGTGCTTTGTTCAAGAAGGCGCGATCCTGCTTCTGGCTGAGCAGTGGCAGCAGGGCGCGCAGCACGCCCGCGCAGTCGCCTACCAGGCCAATGTCAGCCGGGTAACGCAGCCCAATGCGCGCTGCGTCGTGGTCGATCTGCACGCACCGAGCCTGCCCCGGCTTGGGATAGAACTCCATGTAGGGCATGCCGGTCCCGATCAGGATGAGGGTGTCGCATTCCTTGATGGCGTCTTGTGAGGGCGCGGTGCCCAAGAGGCCAATGCCGCCGGTGGTGAAGGGGCTGTCATCCGGCACCACGGCCTTGCCCAGCAGCGGCTTGATAATCGGACCGCCGACCTTAGCTGCCAGCTCCAGGACTTCGGCCCGGGCGTGCAGGCAGCCGCGTCCGGCCATGATGGCCACTCTGGAGCCGGCGTTGATCATATCTGCCGCCTGCTGCAGCCTGCCCTGGGCCGGTGTGGGGCGTTCGGGCACGTACATGTCAGCACTGTGGTTGGCGATGTTGGCCTTGGAACGCTCCTCCGCGTCCAAGGTCCACTCCTGGACGTCCTTGGGGATGGTGATGTGGGATACGCCATGCAGCGACAGCGCGGTCTTGATCGCCTCGTCCACCACGTTCACCACATGGGCCGGGCCCATCACCCGCTCGTTGTAGAAGGCAACGTCAGCGAACAGCTTGTCCAGGTCGACGTCCTGCTGGTAGTGAGTGCCGATCAGGTCGTGGAAGGTGTGGCCGGTAATGGCCAACACCGGCTGACCGTCGTGTTTGGCATCGTACAAGCCGTTCAGGAGGTGGATGCCGCCTGGGCCCGAAGTGGCCAGGCACACGCCCAGCCGGCCGCTGTATTTGGCGTAGCCGCAGGCGGCGAACGCCGCCGCCTCCTCGTGCCGCACCTGGATGAAGCGCAGCTTGTCCTGATGAGTGCGCAGCGCCTCGAAAATACCGTTGATCCCGTCACCTGGGAATCCGAAGATGGTGTCCACGCCC
>JBOGTU010000256.1:0-19722 GCA_050695655.1 Chloroflexota bacterium
GTGCAGGCCCCGGCGATGGCGGCGATGGTGGGCACACGGACGCGCTCGATGGTGTCCATCACGTGGTTGCCGCGCGCCTCATACTCCAGCGCGTGCTGCTCGGTGCTGAAGGAGCGGAACTGCGCGATATCCGTCCCCGCCACGAAGGCGCCGCCCGCACCGGTGAGCAGCAGCGCGTGCACGGAGCGATCGGCGTTCACCTCCTGGCACACTTCCACCAGGCGCTCGTACATGCCCCAAGTCATGGCGTTGCGCGCTTGTGGCCGGTTGAAGATGACCCACTGCGCGGCGCCCTCGCGAGCGGTCACTAACTCGCCGCTCTCCGCCGTTAGCCCCCGCAGCAGGGCCTGAATTGCGCTCAAAAGCCCACTCTCCTGTTCGCCTGGCGCACTCGCGCACGCTCGTGGCCCCGGGTTCACTCCCCGCCGCGCAAGGTCGCTGCTCCCTCGGCGCGCTTACACAGCGTTGGCGGGCTCGCCCGCGCTGCCTTCAGCTTACAGCAGCGGAGTATGATAAGCCCACCAAACTATTCTGCTGCCACGAGAGGAACCGACATGCTCAGTCAGGAAGAGAACGACATGGTGACGCGCACCGGCCCGGGCACGCCCATGGGCCAGTTGATGCGCCAGTATTGGGTGCCGGCCACGCTCTCGCGCGAGGTGACGGCGGATGGCGATCCTCTGCGGGTGAAGCTGCTGAGTGAGGAGCTGATTGCCTTCCGCGACAGCAGCGGCCAGGTTGGCCTGCTGGCGAACTCGTGCCCGCACCGTGGCGCATCGCTCTTCTTTGGCCGCAACGAGGAGTGCGGGCTGCGCTGCGTGTACCACGGCTGGAAATTTGACGTGACCGGCGCCTGCGTGGACATGCCGAACGAACCGGCCGAGAGCAACTTCAAGCACAAGGTCAGGGCCACGGCCTACCCCTGCCAGGAGCGTGGCGGCGTGGTATGGGCCTACCTGGGCGACCGCGCCACACCCCCGCCCCTGCCGGACCTGGAGGCGAACATGCTGCCGGCTGGTGAGGAGCAGGTGGTGGCCATTCAACGCGAGTGCAACTGGCTGCAGGCGCTGGAGGGGGACATCGATACGAGCCACCTCGGCTTCCTGCACATGGGCCACGTGGCGCCCGAGAACACGCCGCCCAACACCTTCATCTACTACGCCCAGCGCGACCGCGCGCCGCGCTACGAGGTGGTGGATACCGATGGCGGGACCATGTACGGCGCCTATCGAGACGCCGACCCCGGCAACAGCTACTGGCGCGTGGCGCAGTTCATCTTCCCCTTCTACACCATGGCGCCGGGCGGCGCGCTGGGCGTGTCGTTCCACGCTCGCGCCTGGGTGCCGCTGGATGATGACCACTCCATGCTGTTCATCATGTCGCCTCAGGCCCGGCTGCGCGCCTCCGTCAACGCCACACGCCAACAGCCGCTGGATACGCGTGCGCCGGCTCGCCCCGCGGGCGGACCGTTCGCCGTGCCGCTCAAGCCGAACAGCACGGATTGGCTGGGCCGTTTCCGGCAGGAAGCGGACGTGCGGAATGACTACCTGATCGACCGCGACTCGCAGCGCAAGATGGAGAGCTATACCGGCATCCCCGGCGGGCACCAGCAGGACCAGGCCATCACCGAGAGTATGGGGCCGATTTACAACCGATCCCAGGAGCACCTTGGCACCGCCGATGCGATGATCATCCGCGTGCGGCGCCGCCTCATCACGGCCGCGCGGGCGCTGGCCGAGGGCGCGGCGGTGCCGCCGGGGGTAGACCAGCCGGCTGCCTACCAGGTGCGCTCGGGCGGGGTGATCTTGCCCACGGGCGTGGATTGGCTTGCCGCCACCAAGGATCTGCGCCAGGCTTTTACCCAGCATCCGGAAGTGGACCTCAGCATCGCCAACGGCTGAGGCTTCCATACAGGGACAGGAATGAGATCGAGCTGGCGTAAGGACATTTCAGGAGGCAGAAGCATGGGCCAAGCACCACCGGTTCAACGCCTGGAACACTGGACGCTGGTAGCGGCGGATGTCGATCGGAGCCGGCACTTCTACACTGACGTGCTTGGGGCCGAGCCGCCGCGGCGAGCGGGCGGCCCGGTGTCTGTGACGCTGGCCGGCACCATCATCGACATCTTCCCCGCCAACGAGCATCAGCAGCCCTCACCCGGCGGCGGTGGCCAGCACCATGCCTACATCATTCAGCTCGAGGACTACGATCCCTGGGTCGCGCACCTGCGCAGCCAGGGCTGCCCCGCGCACCTCACCACGCACGGCCTGCATCGCATGTCCATCTACATCGACGATCCAGACGGCTATCACATCGAGCTGACCGTGCCCTTTGACGACGCCGAAACCGGCCGAGGCGAAATCAGCAAGCGCGGCTTGCTGGCTGCCGCGGAGCAGTAGCCTACGCCGGGAAGACGGTTCCCCTGGGGCTGGAAGTTGGCCGGAGACATGCCCGGCGCTCCCACTCGCATCCGCCCGCGGGCGGACGGGAGTGGGAGCAGTTGGAGCCGCTTACGAGCAGCACCCGAGGTCGAGGTGAAGGACCGCGCGGCCAGGCATGCTGTAAGCGGAGCTAGGGCGCCGGTTGGCGCCCCACTGCTCGCTTGGCCGCGTGCCCGCCGGCCAGGCGGCCGAAGGTGGCCCCGGCCATGAGGCCGCTGCCGCCAGGGTAGTTGTGGTAGAAGAGGCCGCCCACGATCTCGCCCGCCGCATACAAGCCGGGAATCGGCCGCGATTCGGTATCCTGCACGCGGCACTCGTCATCAATGCGCAGGCCGCCGAAGGTGAAGGTGATGCCGCAGGTGACAGCGTAGCCCTCGAAGGGCGGCTCGTCGATCTTGAGCGCCCAGTTGCTCTTTGGCGGCGTCAGGCCGCTCGTATGCAAGCCGTCCAGTATAGCGGGATTGAACGTACCCGGCTGCACTGCCGCGTTGTAGCGGTCCACCGTCTCCACCAGGCCGGCCGCGTCGATAGTGAGCTCGTCCGCCAGTTCGGCGATGGTATTGGCCCGGGCGCGCGTGGCCTCGCGGATGCGGTACTCATCACGCAGCAGGGGCACTGTTTTGCGGTCGAAGATCTGGAAGGCGGTGCGCTCCGGCTGGCGCAGCACCTCGCGGCCGTATTTGGCATAGGTGTAGTTGCGCAGGTCGGCACCTTCATCCACGAAGCGCTCGCCCCGCTTGTTGACCATGATGCCCAGAGGGTAGGAGTGCTTCTGGTACAGATCGCCAATCTCCAGGTTGCCCGTGGGGGGCGCCAGCAGGTCCCATTGCACCGCGTGGGCACAGGACCAGTGGCCGAAAGACTGTGCGCCCGCCTCCAGCGCCAGCCGAATGCCATCGCCGGTGTTGAAGCGGCTGCCGCGCACCTTGGCCAGCTCCCAGTCCGGCCCCAGGTAGCGGCTGCGCATCTCCGTATTGGCTTCGAAGCCGCCGCAGGCCAGCACCACGCTGCCAGCGGCCACGAGCTGGCTGGCGGCACCCGGCCGCCGAACTTCCACACCCTCCACGGCGCCCACCGGGCTAAGGCACAGTGCGGTGGGCTTACAGTCGTACCAGATATCGATGCCTGCCTGCTCGGCTAACTCGAACTCCCGATCCGAGAGGCCGCGCCCGCCTCCATTGGCTTCCAGAATGAGGTTGCCGAAGAAGTGGTGCTTCTCGCCTACGCGAAAGGCCTGCCGGCCGGTGGCCAGCATCCAGCGCACGCCACGCTCGGTGAGCCAGCGCATGGTGGCGTAGGCGTTATCCAGCAGCAGGCCCACCAACAGCGGATCGGACAACCCCTCGGTTACACGTTCGAGGTCGGCCTCGAAGCTGGCCCGAGGGTACGCCGGAATCTCGACCGCCGCCAGCTCCTCCGCGCTGTAGTGGGGCAGCAGTGGCGGGAAGGCCGCCGCGCTTTCGAAGGGGAAGCGAAACAGGCCGCCGGTAAAGGCAGAGTTGCCACCGCGCTCGTCCTGGGGCGCCTTCTCCACCACCAGCACGCGCGCTCCACGCTCTCGAGCGGCCAGCGCCGCGCACAGTGCAGCATTGCCCGCACCGAGCACCACAACGTCGTACTCCGCCGTGCTAACGGCCATGAATCGTCTGCGTGAAGCGGGTCAACCGTTCACCTCCCACCAAGCATCCACATCCTTGCGCGTCTGGTCGGCCTCGGCCGGTCGGCCGTGCGCCTGGAGCCAGTCCGCGTAGTCCTCCAGGGTGCTGGGCAGCACGTCGCCTTCGCCCGTACGCGCCTGGTCCATTGCGCGGTGGAAGAGCGCTTCGGCTTCGGCGTCCGTAGTGGCGGCGTGGCCCAGCAGGCGCAGCACCTCGGCTCGCGCGGTGCACAGGGTTGGGCGGAGCGTTTCGCCCACCTCGTCGTCGTTCAGGTCGAGCAGCAGCAGGGCGCGCCCGCCAAAGAAGGCTACGGCCAGCGCGTTGTCCTGCCGCAGCGCCACCGCGCCACGGGTCCACAGCAGCGAGGCGAAGCTCATCCGTGCGACGGCTAGATCGTCGGCCGAGAACTGGACGAATTCTGATGCGCGGGGCATGTCCCCTAACAGCGAGGAGAGGATGTCCAGCCCGCGCTCGCAGAGCTGATCGGCTTCCTGCAGGTGCTCGGCGTGCAAGTGAGCTTGCGCCAGAGCACCCAGGGCCTGCGCCACTTTGGGATGTGCCGGGCCAGTGAGGAACTGCCAGACCCGCAGTGATTGGCCGAGCAGTTCCACCGCGTCGCTGGGCTGATCGTGCGCCTGGTACCAGCCGGCAAGCCATTGCGTGGCGCGGTCGAACAGCTCGGGATCGTCGGTGGCGTGGACGCGGCCACGCTCCCAGGCGGGCTTGGCCATCTCCAGTGCTTCCTCGCAGCGCTCGTGGTCGTGCAGCAGGTCGGCCAGGTCCAGGCGCGTCCAGCCGGCCTCTGGACCGTTCGGCTCGGCCGCGTCCTGCAGCTCCAGGAGGCGCCGCAGGTGCTTCTCAGCGGGTACGCAAGCCTGCTCATGCGGCAAGTCGGAATCCAGCAGCAGGTCCACCCAGGCTTGCAGCGGCTCGATCAAGCGAGCGGAGCGCGGGCCGGCGCGCTGCTCCAACTGCTCCACCAGCTCGCGGTATTTGCGGTTGGCGCGATCGGGATGGCCAGCAGCGCGGTCCAAGTCTGCCTGGCTGAGCAGGTCGCGCACCGTTTCCTCGTGCTCGTCGCCCAGGGCTGAGCGGTGAATCTTGATCGCGGCGGCCAAAGTGCGGTGCGCCGCTTCCAGCCGGCCAAGGTCGATCTGCAGCTCGCCCAACGAGCGCATAAGGGTGCCCCGCTCGGCGGTGCCGGTGGCCACATCGGCCTCGATGGCCCAGTCGAGCAGGTGGGCCGCGTCCTCCAGGCGGTTGGCCTCCTGGTAGGCAGCGGAGAGCACAGCGACGCTCTCCGCCAGTTCGGAGCCGCGCTGCTCGCGTGCAGCTGCGCCGGCGATGCGACGGATCAGCCGCTCCGCGCGCGAGAACTGTCCCAGCTGGGCTTGCCGGCGAACACGGTCTACTAAGGAGATTGGGGCCATCTTTCCCAATTGAGAATACCGCTACCCGGCGAGTCCCGCCGCCATGGGCACTGCGTACCGCCGCCGGCGAGGTGAAGGTGCCCCTGGCGGCCGCGCACCTGGCGCCCACCCCAGCAGGACAGGGCAGGGCGCAAACCCTTCCGGTTCGGACCAGTCACGCGTGATCCGGCAGGTCGCCACTCAATAACCCGTGAGCGGCCGAAGGCCAGGCTCAGCCCTGGGCAGCGCTGCCAGCAAAGGGGGCCGGAGCGCCAGCCCGCATGCCGGCCCACATGCCATTCCCGCTTTCCGCCGCGCTCTCGGGGTCCAGCAGCCGCCGCGCGGCATCCTCGGGCGCCGTGCCGGGCGGGACCTGGATGCGCCGCATGCGCTGGCGGTAGGCCTCGGGGTGCCACGGCTCCGCTGGCTCCTGCCCCTGCATCAACTGTCGGGCAGCTGCCATCAGCCGCCGGCGCACGTGGATGAGGTACTTATCCGAGCTCACCAGCGTTTCACGCGTACGATCAGTGACCGGCCCGCGCTGGTTTTCGGTGACGGCGAAGTCCTGCACCGGGGTGTTGGAGATGCCGGTGTAGTTGTAGAAGCGCTGGCGGTTGCGATCGATGAGGTAATCGTTGGATTTGTTCTCTTTGGGCGTGAAGGTGCCGGGAATGACCGCGGGGAACTCGTAGCCGCCGTGCTTCATCTCCCACAGCATCTGCTCGGTCAGCGGCTCGTCGCTCCACTTGTAGCGGAAGAAGGCGGTGTGCTGGTCATCCACCGGCACCTTGATGTTGAGCGGGAAGGTGCCAGGGGCAGTGAGGGCGCCGGCGGCAGAGAAGCAGGGCATCCAGAACGGGGTGCCGATGCTGTACACTTCGTTGCCATTCTCGGTTTGCTGGTCCCAGCGGCGGATGAGCGCGGAGCCGAACTCGGTATCCACAATCTGCATCTTGGAGTAGTCCACAACGCGGTTCTGGCGCATGCTGGCCGCTACCCAGCGGTTATCCAGCCGTGCGCGCTGGGCGCCTTCCAGCCGCGAGTGCAGGAAGGCCGAGTGGCCGGTGTCGAACTCGTTCTCGAGCGACTGCGCGTAGTTGCACTCCAGCATGTACTTGAAGGCGTAGCGGTGCGTCGCCGGCTTGTCGAGGAATTCGTAGCCGGGGTGCGGAGGTTGCTGCGCCGCTGGCCCCATGTACACCCAGATCAAGCCGCCGCCATCAAAGGTGGGGTAGCTGGTGAGCTTGACTTTGGCCCGGAAGTTCTCGCCCTCCACGCAGTTGGGCATGTCCACGCAGGCGCCGGTCACGTCGAACTTCCAGCCGTGGTACACGCAGCGGAGGCCGGATTCCTCGTTGCGGCCGAAGAAGAGCGGTGCGCCCCGGTGCGGGCAGAAGCCATCCACAATGGCGGTGCGCCCCTGGGTGTCCTTGAAGGCGATGAGATCCTCGCCCAGCAGCCGCAGCCGCACGGGTGTGCAATCCGGCCCCGGCAACTCTTCGGAGAGCATGGCCGGCAGCCAGAACCGGCGGAACAGCTCACCCATGGGTGTGCGCGGCCCCACCTGTGTGAGCAACTGGTTCTCTTCTGTGGAAAGCATCCGCCTTCTCCTTGTTCCCTTGGTCGTTCGCCCGCCCACTCTCACGTGCGCGTGAATGCTCGCAGTATACGCCGAGCCCGTGGCCAGCGATAATCTGCTTTATGGCCTGATGGTAGTGGCTGCCAGCACCGCGAGCCAAGTGCACCTCAAGCTGAAAGAGGCGGTGGACAACTGCATTCCGTGGCCCCAGCGCGACTGATCGCCCTATGGCTGGTTTCTGGCATTCCCGTGTCATCGACAGCGCGATCATGTGCGGCCGGGCCAGCCTATGAGTCGGCGGCGCGCCAGTAGTTCAGGGTGTCACGCAGGCTCTGGTCGATGTCGATGGCGGGCTGCCACCCCGTTTGCGCCTTCAGCTTGGACGCATCCGCCACGATGCGGGGCACATCTACCGGTCGCAGGAGGTCCGGGGACTGCTCGATGCGGATGGCCGCCGAGCTCAGGCTGACGAGGCGCTCCAGGAGCGAGCGCATGGCATAGCCAGTGCCGGTACCCAGGTTGTAGGCCTCGCCCGGTGCGCCGTGCTCCAGCGTGAGGCGATAGGCCACGGCGGCATCGCGCACGTCCGTGAAGTCGCGCACGGCCGTGAGGTTGCCGGTGCGCAGCACGGGCTCCACTTCGCCGCGCTCGATGGCCGCGATCTGGCGAGCGAAGGCAGGGATGGCGAAGGAGGCCTGCTGGCGCGGGCCAAGCTGGTTGAACGGCCGCAAACGCAGAACCGGCAGCTGGTAGCTCACGAAGTACTGGTAACCCAGGTAGTCCGCCGCGATCTTGCTCACGGCATAGGGACTGGCTGGCCGCGGCGGCTGCGCCTCGGAAATGGGATTCTCTTCCGGCTTCACCAGTCCGTAGGCCAGGCCGCTGCCCACGATGAGCGTGCGTGGCCGCGGCTGGGTGTGGAGCAGCGCCTCAAAGAGATTGATCTCGCCCGTCACGTTCTGCATGAAGGTGGCCACGGGATCATGCCAGGAGATCGACTCCAGCGCCTGCCCGGCCAGGTGAAACACGGCCTCGGGCCGAACGCTGGCCACCACGCGCCCCACTGCCTCGCGATCGCCGCAGTCTGTCACTTGCAGGCGCAGCCGCGGCAGCAGCCCCTCCACATTCTTGACGTGGTCCAGGGTGCGGCTGAGGCCAGTCACCTCCCAGTCCGTAACCGTCAGCAGGTGCTCCGCCAGGTGGCTGCCCACAAAGCCCGTGACGCCGGTGATGAGAACGCGCATCAGCGAGCCGGCATCAACGAGTCAGAAGCGGGCGCTGGCCAGGGCCGTTGCGCAGGCGCAGTTGCGCTTCAGGGGGATGCGCGGCACGGCGTCGAAGATCACTTCCTTCAGTTTGCTGTTGTTGGCGTTCAGCGTCCGCACCACCTCCTCCGCCGTTACCGCCCCAATGCCCGCCTGGCCTTCCAGCCCGGCGTCGTAGTCCGTCACCAGCGACAAGTTGACATAACAAATCTCGAGCTCACGGGCGAGGATGACCTCCGGGTACTGGGTCATGCCGACCACGTCCCAGCCCTGCGAGCTGAACCAGCGGCTCTCCGAGCGGGTGCTGAAGCGCGGCCCCTGGATGACCACGATGGTGCCATTCGGGCGCACCGCCAGGTGGCGCGCCTCGCACACGCCGTGCATGATGTTGCGCAGCTCGGGGCAGTAGGGGTCCGCGCTGCTCACGTGCGTGGTGATGGGCCCGTCATAATAGGTGTCCTTGCGGCCGTAGGTGCGATCCACGAACTGATCGCAGATCACGAAGCTTTCGCGCGGGATGTCCGCGCGCAGGCTGCCCACGGAGCAGGGGGCGATGATGCGCTTGACGCCCAGCTCTTTCATGGCGTAGATGTTGGCCCGGTAGTTCACCGCGTGGGCCGGCACCTGATGCTCGCGCCCGTGCCTGGGCAGGAAGGCTACCCGCCGGCCGGCGATTTCGCCCACTGCCAGCTTGTCGCTGGGGGCGCCGTAGGGCGTATCCAGCCGCACCTCCTGGCAGTTCTCCAGAAAGCTGTAAAAGCCGGAGCCGCCGAATACGCCGATCTCCGCGGAAAGCGTGGCCATGCCTTAACTTCCTCCCACCGCCTGTGCTGTCCCTTCACGGCTGTGGCGGATGAAGCGCGCCAGGTCGTCCATGAAGGGCGGATATGCGATGCCCTCGTTCGTGATGATGCCGGAGATCAGCCGCGCCGGCGTGACGTCGAACGCCGGGTTGGCCGCGTGCACCCCCTCGGGAGCGGTACGCACGCCGGCCGCGTGCGTCACCTCGGCCTCTGCCCGCTGCTCGATGGGGATGCACTCGCCGCTGGGACACTCGGGATCGATGGTGGTGACGGGCGCGGCGATGTACATGGGCAGGCCATGCTCGCGGGCCAGCACAGCCACCGAGTAAGTGCCGATCTTATTGGCGGTGTCGCCGTTAGCGGCAATGCGGTCGGCGCCGGTGACCACGGCCTGTATCTCACCGCGGTGCATGAACCAGCCGGCCATGCTGTCGGTGATGAGCGTCATGGGGATGCCCAGCTGCGCAAGCTCCCAGGCCGTGAGCCGCGCGCCCTGCAAAAAGGGCCGCGTCTCATCCACGAAGACGTGCAGCCGTTTGCCGGCCTCGTGCGCGGCCCGAATGACGCCCAGCGCGGAACCGTAGTCGATCATGGCCAGCATGCCGGCGTTGCAGTGTGTGAGCACACCACCCTCGGCGGGCAGCAGGTTCGCCCCCAGGTGAGAGAGCTGGCGCGACATGGCCGCATCCTCGTCGGCGATGCGTTGCGCTTCAGCCAGCAGGGCGGCGGCAGTGGGCTTCCGCTCAGCGGCTCCCAGCATGCGGTCCACGGCCCAGGCCAGATTCACGGCTGTGGGGCGGGCGGCCTTCAATTCGGTGCCCGCGACCCGCAGCCCGTCCAGCGAGGCGGCGGCAGCCAGCGCCATGCCGAACGCCGCCGCGACACCAATGAGCGGAGCGCCGCGAATGGCCATGCCGCGGATGGCCTCGGCCACGTCGTGCGCGCTGGACGCTTCTACCCAGCGCTCCTCCAGGGGCAGCGCGCGCTGGTCCAGCATGCGCAGGGTCCCCCTGGCCGTCCACTGGATGTGCCGCGCGTTCAGCACCTGATGAGCGAGGCGACCTTCACGTCCGGCAGGGTCTCGCGGCCCTCCAGGAAGGCCAGCTCAACGAGGAACACGGCCCCCACAACCTCGCCCTTGAGCTGTCGCACCAGCTCGACCGTCGCGGCGACGGTGCCGCCCGTGGCCAGCAGGTCATCCACGATCAGCACGCGCTGGCCGGCCGAAATCGCATCCTCATGGATCTCCAGTGTGTTGCTGCCGTACTCCAGCGCATATTCGACGGAGATGACCTGGTGCGGCAGCTTGCCCAGCTTGCGCACGGGTACGAAGCCGGCGTGCAGCCGGTACGCCAGCGGAGCCGCGAAGATGAACCCGCGCGATTCCATGCCCACCACGACCTGCACGCCATCATCCCGGAACTGGTCGTACATCTCGTCCACCGCCTGACGGAACGCTTCCGGCACCTGCAGCAGCGTGGTGATGTCCTTGAACAGGATGCCAGGCTTGGGAAAGTCCGGGATATCGCGGATCAGGCTGGTGAGGTCCAATACATCCTCCTGAGGCGGTCGCTGCCGATCATACCCGAACAGGGTCGGCCGCTTGGCCGGCACAGTGCCGCTGCCTATACTCCAAGCACCATGTTCGACACCCTTTCGGATCGCTTGCAGGCCGTGTTCGACCGCCTGCGCGGCAAGGGTAAGCTGACCGAGGAGGATGTGGACGCGGCTCTGCGCGAGGTGCGCTTGGCGCTCCTGGAGGCCGACGTCAACTTCAAGGTGGTGAAGAACCTGCAGGCCGCCATCCGCGCCAAGGCTGTGGGCAGCGAGGTGATGGAGAGCCTCACGCCAGCGCAGCACGTCGTGAAAATCGTGCACGACGAGCTGGTGGAACTGCTGGGTGGTGGCCAGAGCAAGCTGGACCTGGGTGGCGCGCTGCCGGCAGCCCTCATGCTGGTGGGTTTGCAGGGCTCCGGCAAGACCACGGCCGCGGCCAAGCTGGCGCTGCATCTTCGCAAACAGGGCCGCCGGCCACTGCTGGTGGCCGCGGATGTGTACCGGCCCGCCGCTATCGACCAACTCGTGCAGCTGGGCCGCCAGCTGGACATCCCCGTGTTCGCCGAGGGGCAGAATGTCAAGCCGCCGGATATCTGCGAGCATGCCGTGAAGCGGGCGCGGGAGAACGCCAACGATGTGGTGCTGCTGGATACAGCCGGCCGGCTCCAGGTGAACGACGAGCTCATGCGCGAGCTGGAGCAGATACGCAAGCGGGTGGCCGTGCAGGAAACGCTGTTCGTGGCCGATGCCATGACCGGCCAGGAAGCGGTAAACGTGGCGGAACAGTTCCATGCCCGCGTGCCGCTGACCGGCCTGGTGCTCACCAAAATGGATGGCGATGCTCGCGGCGGGGCCGCGCTCTCCATCCGCGCCATCACCGGCGTGCCGGTGAAGTTTGTGGGTGCCGGCGAGAAGCTGGATGCGCTGGAGCCCTTCTATCCAGATCGAATCGCCTCTCGCATCCTGGGCATGGGCGACGTGCTGTCGCTCATTGAGAAGGCGCAGGAACACGTGGATGGCGCCCAGGCGGCTGCGCTGGAGAAGAAGCTGCGCACGGCCACCTTTGGGCTGGATGACTTTCTGGGTCAGCTGCAGCAGATCAAGAAGATGGGATCGCTCAGCCAGATCATGGAGATGATCCCGGGGCTGGGTGGCATGGCGCGCAAGCTCGGCCCAGCTCAGCTGGATGACGGGCAGCTCAAACGCGTGGAGGCCATCATCTACTCCATGACACGTGCCGAGCGACGCAACCCCAAGGTACTGGATGGCAGCCGGAAGCGCCGCATCGCGCGTGGCAGCGGCACCAGCGCGCAGGAAGTGAACCAGCTCCTCAACCAGTTTGCGCAAATGCAGGCCATGATGAAGCAGTTCACCAGGCAGCGGGTGCCCAAGCACATGCGCCGCCTCATGGCGCAGGGGGGCACGCCCGACGGCCTGCCGCCTGGCTTCCCCGGCTTGCGCTGAGCCCACCTTACAGCGCTACAGGCTCAGTTTCAGGCACGATGGGCTGTGCCGGGGCGCTGCGCGGTGCTCAGTGGATGAAGAAAATGCTGTACAGCAGGATGCCCAGCACCACCAGCGTGAGGACGCTGTAGAGCCAGTCCTTCTCGGCTAGAAACAGGACGATCGACGCGGCCACCCGCAGCACTGGCGTGGCCAGCAGCACCAGCACGCCCAGTCCCAGCAGCGCCTGTGGATCCCCCTGGAGAGCGCCGCTCATGGCACGGCGGACCACGCCGAGCAGGCTGTGCGGTGTGGCGCTGAACATGGAACTGGCGGGCTCGTTGGCGCCGCCGTGCGCGAAGAAGATCACCAGGCCCACTGCCAGGATGACCGCGGCGAGGCTCACGCCTACCAGCAGCACCAGGCTGATCAGTATGCTGAAGTTCGGCCCGCGGCGAGCGGCCGGTTCGGCCTTCATCCCTGCACACCCCGGATGAGCATTTCGATGGCCACGGCAATGAGCAGCGGCACAAACACTTTGCGGATGGTGGTGTTGCTCGCGCCCACCAGAAAGCGGCTGCCCAGGGTGGCCCCAGCGAGCACGCCCAGCGCCACTGGGGCGGCCAGCAGTGGTGTGACGAAGCCGCGCGAGAGGTAAATGCCGGCGCTGGCTGCCGCCGTGACGCCGATCATGAAGTTGCTGGTGGTGCTGGACACCTTCATCGGCAGCCGCATGCCCGAATCCATCGCGAGCACTTTCAAGGTGCCGCTGCCAATGCCCAGCAACCCGGAGGTGATGCCCGCGACGTACATGAGGATGAAGCCCAGCGGCACGCGCGTGACCTGGTACTCAACCATCTGCCCATCCGGCCGAGGATAGGCGCTGGAGAGGCGCATGTGGCGCGCAAACCAGTCGTTGCGGATGCCCTTGGGCAGCTCTTCACCCAGCCGCACGATGAGCGGCATGGCTGAGATCAGCAGAATGAAGCCGAAGATGAGGAACAGCACTCGAGCGTTGACGAATTTGGCGATCACCGCGCCGGTGATCGCGCCGCTGGTGGTGGCGATCTCCAGAAACATGCCAATGCGCAGGTTGGTGAGGTGATCCTTCACGTAGGCCGCGGCCGCGCCACTGGAGGTGGCGATCACGGAAACGATGCTGGCACCGATGGCGAAGCGCACATCCACCCCCAGGCCAATGGTGAGGATGGGCACCAGCAGCACGCCGCCGCCCAGGCCGGCGATGGCGCCCACAAAGCCTGCTCCCAGCGCGCTGGCCAGGACCACCGCCTCAAAAACCACAAGGCTCAAATGCACGCCTACCAGTTCCCCTGCACGCTATTTGTCAAGATATTGTCCGTATGATTCATGATACGATGACGCCGCTGCGACGCCAGGGCGATCTGCCGCTGTACCGGCAGATCGAGCGCCTACTGCGAGCTGAGCTGGCCCAGGCCAGCGCTGAGTCGCGCCCCCGGTTCACCGAGAACGGCCTCATGGCGCGCTTCGGCGTGAGTCGCTACACGGTGCGCCAGGCGCTGGGGCTGCTCGCCCAGGAGGGGCTCATCGTGAGGCGGCACCGCGGCGGCACCTTCGCCAGCACACGCCCGCCCATCGAACAGCCGCTGGGGGGCGTGTACAGCTTTGCCCGCAGTATGCGCGATCTAGGCCTGGCCGCTACGTCGCCGGTGCTGCTGCTGCGCACCGTGCCGGCGCGCGGCCCGCTGCAGGAGCAGCTCAAGGCGCCGGCCGGCCTGCCACTGCTGGAGTTGGAGCGCCTGCGTGAGGCGGATGGCGAGCCGGTGATGCTGGAAACGCTCTGGATCCCTGCCGAGCTGGCCCCGGGTTTGCCTCAGCTGGACCTCACGGGCTCGGTGTATGCGCTGCTGGCCAGCCGCTATGGGGTGCAGGTGACGTCGGCCCGCGAGAGCATTCGGCCCGTTGTGCTCGATGCTGCGCAGGCGGCGCTGCTGCACACTCGCCGGGGTGCACCGGCGCTGTTCGTGGAGCGATTGTCGCTGCAGGGCAGCCGGCCCGTGGAAGTGCGGCACAGCGTGATCCGTGGCGATCGCTACCTCTATTCCATCGAGCTGCGGGGAGTGGCCGATCCCGCCGCGCCACAGGCACCAGAGGGACCTTTGGCCGGTTGAGCGTCACCAAACCACCAGTCTTTCGTAACATACGGTGTGCTGAGCGCACGGTTGCGCGGCGCGCGCGCGCGCCCGGCGAAGATGCTGGTTGCCCTGGCGTTGGTGGCTGCCGCGGTAGTGCCATCGGCGCGGGTGGGGCTGGCCCAGCAGGTGGACGCCCAAACCCAGTACGACAACATCCTTAACCAGAAGCAGGTGTGGCAGCAGAAGCTGCAGGCGGCCCAGGCCGCGGCGGCTGCCTCGAGCGCCAGCCTGCAGCGGGCTAAGAGCAACCTCAACAAAACCCAGAGCGACCTGGCCACCACAACGGCCACCGTGGCCAACCTCAGCGCCAGCACACCCGGCCAGATCGACGCTATCAAGCAGCAGCTCACCGGCGCGCAAAGCGAGCTGGACGGCATCCTCAAAGCCAACACCACCCAGCAGGACAAGCTCATTTCGGACCTGGGCGCCAACCAGTACCTGATCGACCAAACCACCGCGCAGATGTCGGCCACCGCCCAGCAGGCGCAGTACGTGCAGGCGCAGGTGGATGCGGTGCAGCGGCAAATAGACCAGCTGACGCTCGACATGACAGCAACGCGGCAGCAGCTCGACGTGTTCCTGCGCTTCACCTATGAGGAGCAGCAGCGCAGCCCGCTGGAGTACTTGCTGGCGGCCGCCTCGTTCGGCGACTTCATCACTCGGGTGGACAGCCTGCAGTCGCTGGATTCGCAGGAGACGCATCTGCTGACACTGGCGCACGAGCAGCAGCAGCAGCTTGCCACCTCCCAGGCGGATGAGGGCCAGCAGCTGCAGCAACTGCACAGCTTGCAGGCGGCGCAACAGCTCCAGAAGCAGACCTTGGACCTGCAGCGCCAGGGGCAGCAGCAATTGCTGGAGCAGGCGCGCGTGGAGGCGCAGGACGCGACGGATCGCATCTCCGGGCGGGAGGCTCAACTGCAGGGGCTGATCGATGCCAAACAGGGCCGGTTGGACAACAGCCTGCAGCTCCTGCAGAACCTCAAAAGCGCGAAAGTGGAGCTTTCATCCACTATCACGAACCAGGCAAACGCACTCTCGCAGGCACAGCAGACCGAGCAGGTATCTCGGACCCAGCTCGATGCCATTGAGCGTGAGGAGCTGGCGGTTGCCGCCACCATCAATCGGGCCGAGGCCGGCAAGCCCACCCAAACCTACGCCACCGGGCACCTGGCCTGGCCCATTCATGGGGTTATTGAGCAGGGCTTTGGACCCACGCCTTATGCCTTCGAGGCGCCTATCACCTATAACGGCGTGCGCTATGCCCATTTCCACACGGGCATCGACATCGCCGCGCCCAACGGCACACCTGTCCAGGCGGCCGGGCCGGGGAAGGTGATCACGGCTGGCTGGGACCGCTGGGGCTACGGAAACTACATCATCATCGCCCACAGTCCCACACTGGCGACGCTGTACGGCCACATGTCGCGCTTTGCCGTGAGCCAGGGTGCCGTAGTGAAACAGGGCCAGGTGATCGGCTACGAGGGCAGCACCGGCAACAGCACTGGCCCCCACGTGCACTTCGAAGTCCGGGTGAACGGCAACTTCGTGAACCCCCTGGGCTACCTCACCGGCTGATCTGCCCACCGAGGCCGCCCGTCACGAGCTTGGATTCGCCAGGCACCCGGCCCTTCGATTTGGCCAAAGGGCCAGGAAGTAAAACGACCCAGCGGCTCCCCTGTAGTTGATGACGCGCGGGGCCCGACAGCAGCCTGGTGTCCAGGAACTAGCGCCAGTCCCCGGGAACGTCACGATCACCCGGCATTGGCGTATATACCACTGACAAGCACTGCCCCTAACAGAATCAAGACGACGCCACCCAGGCGAGTCAGCGGCGCGGCGAAACGCCGGGCCCCACGCAAGGCGGTGCTGACCCGATCGATCAGAACGGCGGTCAGCAGGAACGGCACGCCCTGGCCGATAGCGAAAGGCAGCACGAAGAGGACGCCTTGCATCGGCGTGAGGGAGCGGACCGTAGTCAGCACCAGGATGGCGCCAAGGATGGGGCCAGTGCACGCCGACCAGCAGGCTCCGAAGGTCAGGCCGGCTAAGGCCGAGCGCCACCAGACCGGTTTCCCTGGTTTCAGGTGAATGCGGTGCTCGTCAGAGACCCATGGCACCCGCAGCAGTCCGGCAAGCGCAATGCCAAAGATGATGAGGAACAGGCCACCGATGCGCTGCAGCCCCTCCTGGTATGCGTTCAGGGCGCTGCCGAGCAGGACAGCGGCCGTGCCCAGCACCATGCAGATGACGATGGAGCCAAGCACGAACCAGATCGCCTGGCGACTGACCTGCCAGCGGGCCGACGGCAGGCGCTGTGTCTCCTGCAAACTCATCCCCGCCAGGTAGGACAGGTAACCCGGCACGAGCGGAACGACACAGGGCGAAAGGAAGGACAGGACGCCCGCGCCAAATGCGGCCAGCAACGATACGGATGCGAGAGGTGTGCTCATCCCCAGTCGCTTACCTGGCGCACGCGGCCAGCAGGACCATGACGCCGCCGGCCAGGAGCACGCCGGACCCCACGGCCGCTTTGTGTCCAGCCCAGCCTTCCAGGCCTTTTCTGACCGCCGCGCCCCGCTCTCGCGCCACACTTTTTGGCTGCATCGTCGGCCACACTGAGCCAGAAACGCACTCCGGCGCGGCGGTGCCTTGCCAGGGCGTCGCGATAACTATCTCGGAACGCTTGTTGCATTAAGGCCCGTAAGCCTGCCGGAAGGCGCTTGGATAGGCGCGAAGACACCAGGCGTAGAGCCGCTCGGCAAATGCGCGCCGGGGCGCTTGCCTCACTCGCCTCATAAGGCCACGTCGAGCTCGGACCCGGCGGAAAGGACTCTCCCCCCGGCGAGCAAGGCAACCCCCTGATAGCGCCGTACTTCAGCCAGTAAGGTGCTTCGGCCTTCGGCGGTCAGCCGGTAGTAGCGCCGGCGCTGATCGTCGACGGCAGGATCAGGCCGTTCGCCAGCTTCCTCGATCAAGCCAGACGTCACCATGCGTTTGATCGATCCATAAAGGGTCCCGGACCCCATGCTGACGTGTCCCTGCGAATCGTCTGTGACCTGCTTCATCATCTCGTAGCCATGTTTCTCTCCGGGCGCTAGGGCCAGCAGGATGTGAAAGACCGCGGGTGTCAACGGCGCGGCCCTGTCATGGCTCTTCATGCCCAGAGTATATATCCGTTACGGACACATAGCCTGAGCATTCCCCATGAACATAGTGGCATTCGCCAGAGCCTATGCCGAAGCCAAGTGCCTGCAGATCGTCAGCAGCGACGGAGCGTCCGAATCCCGCCGCGGTTTGCATGCTGGACGCGCGGGTAACGGCGCCGCGCCCGGGCCCACCCTGGCGGCCCCAAAATGAATGCTTCCAGGCCGACTCCGGTGGCGACGGGGTGTGTGTGCGGTCAAAGGGCGGAGCGCGTTCGCACCGGCCGCCCGTTGTTGCGGGTTTAGGGCTGTTTTGATGTGCAGTGCTAAGGTTGCCCCGGCTCAGGAGGCACCTCTCAGGCAGTCAGTCCATTGTGTGTGCGGTGTGCAAAATCGGCTGATTGTTCGCGGTCTCAAATCCAACCCAGCGAAGGTCAACACTTGTCAACCATGATGAACTGCGCACATACAAGGCGATTTCATGACTTCCGCGGAAAGCTCACGTTTGCAAAGATCATCCAACTGGTAACGGCCATCATATGTTGTACCCTATTGCTTCCAATAGCCACCGCTCAGGCTGCAACTTCCGTAACAAGAACCAACGTCACCTTTCAAGGCGATGGTGGTCTGGCTCTGCACGGCATTATCGTGGCACCACTTGCCGCGGGTCATTACCCTGGCCTGGTCATGGTTGGCGGGTCGGGTGCTGCCACGACAGCGGATTTTAATGACGAGGCGGACGCCTTCGCGCAGCGAGGCATTGTGACGTTGATTTACGACAAGCGGACCGTCGGCTATTCCAACTTCCAAAGGGATTACTCCGTGCTGGCTAATGACGCAATTGGTGGCGTAACACTCTTGCGCTCACAGTCGAATGTAAATCCTGCCATGGTCGGTGTGTTTGGGCTCAGTGAGGGAGCATGGGTGGCGCCGTTGGCGGCGACGCGGACGGATACCGCGGCCTTCGTCATTACCGTAGGTGCAGCCGGAGGATCGCCGTCCCAACAGATAGCCTGGCAGTATACGGAGTGGCTGCACCACGCCGGTGTGACCGAATCGCTTCAACATATGATGGAGAACGCAACGAGAGTGGGCGCTGGCCTTGGATTGATAGCGGAAGCTGACTACAATGCCGTATCAGTTTGGCGACAAGTCCAACAGCCAGTCCTCGCGCTTTGGGGCGATTTCGATCGGCATGATGCGCCCGCGGCAAATTCCCAGATTATCGTCCAAGCGCTTCAGCGCGGCGGTAATGCCCATTACACGACACGGTTCATTCCGAACGCCCAACACGATCTCCACGTCACCCATGACGGCGGCTACGACAACCTTCAAGGCCTGGCTCCCGGCTATGCCAATACCGTAGGCTCGTGGGTCAACAGCCTAACTCGCGGGCTATCCTCAGTGAGCGTGACCGAGGCGCCACGGGACGACGTCACAAATGCGCCGCTCGCGCCACTCAGGTGGTATGAGTCCCGCTGGGTTCTGCTTACCGGCTTCTTCTCGATGCTGGTGATATTTGGCAGCTATCCGATTGTTGCGCTGTGGCGGCGTCTGCGCCGGTATGCCGGCGCTACGGCGCTGCGGTGGCCAATGCGCTGGCTGGCGGCCTTTGGCTTCGCCGCCGTCGCCGGCTTCTTCGTCTACTTCGCCTTCCTCGTCTCAACCTCGGCCAGCGATGTCGGAACCGTTCTACTAGGCAATCCCATTCCCTGGATCATTCTGCGCTTGCTCGCAGCTGCAGCGACGGCATCGGCGGCTTGGACCGCGGTGAAGTGGTATCAGCAGCGCGGCGAAATCCGCGGAGGACGCGCGCAAGTTAGCTTGATGCTTGCTGGCGGCGCACTGCTGCTTACGTGGGCAACATTTTGGGGAATGCTGATTCTCTAATCGTTGTGCACGCGGCTCATTGCCCATAGGCAAGATCTGCCCCGCGCGGCCGCCCATTGACGAGCTTGAATTCGCGAGGCGGCCTCGCGCATAATTCAGCCCGCGCACCCGTGCGCAGTTCCCCGGCGATACCCGCCAACAAGGAGGCCACCCTATGCCTACCGGAGTGCTGGAGCATCCCAAAACCGAGGTTCCACTGCCGCGCCGAGGTGGCCCCAACCGGGTGCTTCATCACAATGGCAAGCCGCTGCTGGTGATCGTCGAAGGAACGGATGTTGATGCCCTGGTGGATGCTGGCCTGCAGGCCATCGGCGGGCTGCGGCGGATTATCGGGGCCAGCCACTCTGTGCTGCTGAAACC
>JBOGTU010000257.1:0-7818 GCA_050695655.1 Chloroflexota bacterium
TCGACCCCGTACGTTCGAAGGAGTTCGCTGACATCAGTCACCAGGCCGAGGTAGCCATGATGTCCAACCTGGTACTCGATCCGACGCTCGGGCTGTTCTCGGCAACAGGCTTCACCAAGGGGATTCCGGCAGAGAACACCCTGCTGTCTGGCGCGACGGACATCGTCCTCGGCCGGCGACCAATCTCCGCCTGGAGCGGACTGCTCGATGCCTGGCGGTCGTCCGCGGGCAACCAGATGCGGACCGAGTACCAGGCAGCGATCCACAAGGCCAACGGGGGCTGATTCTTCGCCCCGGGACGTGCCTGTGCCGTCAAGAAAATCCGCGCCGCCGCGTAAGGGCACGGAACCTTTGACGGCACAGTCAACGTGGCGTGTTTTGCCGGCCAGCGGTTGCCGAGTAGGACCAGCCACCGTCCACGTTTTTGACGGCCGTTGCCGTCGGCTGGCGCCCTGCAAGACTTGAAGGGCCATCGCTCGACCAGCCAGCCACGCCGCGTCCATCATTTCGTACGTCACCCGGCCAAGGAGGAGCGCATCGGCCTGGACGAGGTTCTCGGTTGCGTGACGATGCAACTCTTCGTCCGCCACCACAGCACGATGATCGCAGCACCCGTCCAATGTGACGTTGATGGAATACCGAAGGGGCCGCATGACGTCAGAGTACGCCAAACGGCATGCGCCCAGCACGCCTACTTTGCAGTGCTATACTCCGGCTCGGTAACTTCAATAGAGCCCCAAGTTTTCTGCTGGCCCTAGAGACGTGCCTATTTCAATTAACGGAGGGCCAGCTTCTTTTGGTAAGCTACGCCGATAAAACCCTAACCTGCCGCGATTGCGGCCAAACCTTCACCTTCACGGTGAGCGAGCAGCAGTTCTTTGCTGAACGCGGATTCATGAACGAGCCGTCGCGCTGTCCCGAGTGTCGGGCCACGCGCCGTGCTCGGGCGGGCGATCGCCCCGGGGCCAGCCCGAGCGGCCGTCGCGAGATGACCGAGGTCGTCTGCAGCAGCTGCGGGCAAACCACGCAGGTACCGTTCAAGCCCACCGAGGGCCGGCCGGTGTACTGCAGCGACTGCTACACGCGCGAGCGGTTGGCATCGCGCTCCACCAGCTACCGCTAACACCACTCACCGTACGCAACCGGTGAAGGAGGGCGCCTCTCTGCAAGCAGAGGGCGCCCTCCTCGCGATCTCCGGCCCGGGGGCCGCGCGAGCTCGACATGGCGCGCCTCAGTGAGCTGATTCCCCGGCCGCTCCTGGCGGACGCCGCCATGGGAACGGAGCTGATCCGCCGCGGGGCCGGCTCGGAACTGCCGCTGGAGCTGCTCAACCTCACCCAACCCGAGCGCGTCCAGGCCGTGCACAGGGCGTGCGTGGCCGCGGGAGCGCAGGTGCTCTTCACTAACACCTTTAGCGCGGCCCTGGCTGGGCCAATGCCTGGAGGTCTGGCCGGAAGCCTGCCGGGGCGGCCGGGGTGGGGTTCCTCCGAAGCAGCCGAAAAGCTCGGCGACCGTATCTCCGGGTCAGTGGTCGCGGGCCACGGATGGCTTTTCGATCAAACTTCTACCGCCAGCCTTCAGGAGGTGAACGCCGCGGCGGTTCGCTTGGCACGTGCCACCGGCGGGCCCGCGACCTTGGTGGCAGGCAGCATCGCGGTGGCCGCGGCGCGAACGGTACCCAGCTATGCCGCGCAGGCCGAGGCTCTCGCCGGCGCGGACTTCCTCGCACTGGAGACCGCGACCTCGCTGCCTCTGCTGCGCCGTGCGCTGGAAGGTGTGCGCCAGGTGAGCCAGCTGCCGCTGCTGTGCCTCCTGAGCTTCGACCGGCAGGGCCGGCTGGATGGGCTGCCCGCTGCCGCCGTGGCGCACGCTTTGTGGGAGGCCGGCTGCGACGCCTTTGGCGGTGGCTGCGGTTTCGGCCCGGCGCACGCGCTGCCGCTGCTGGCGGAGCTGTGCGCTGCCGCGCCGCAGGCGCTCATCGCGGCGAAGCCGAACGCCGGCTTGCCGGTGCAGGAGGCGGCTGGCCTGCACTGGCCGGTGAGCAGCACGGAGTTCGGCCGCTTTGCCAGCGCCGCCCTGCACCTCGGCGTTCGGCTCGTTGGCGGCTGCTGCGGGACGCGCCCTGCACACATCCAGTCCATGCGTGAAGCTTTCAGCGCGAGCGACCAAGGCCAGACTCCAAACAGGTAGGATTCGATTTGATGGCTGAGCTGTTCCGCTACTCCAATCCCGGCCGCGTCTTCTGGGGACCAGGCTGTTTGGAGCAGTTGGCGGCCGAGCTCGATCGGTTGGCCATCCAAAAGCCGTTCCTCATCAGCACGCGATCTCTGGCAGCGAACGGCAGCGTCATGCAGCGGCTGGCTGCCTGCACGGGCCGGCCCTGGGGCGGTACGTTCGCAAGCATCGCCCAACATGCGCCCGCGGCCGATGTGGCCCGAGCCACGGAGGCGGTGCGCGCGTCCGGTGCGGACGGCATCGTCAGCCTGGGAGGCGGCAGCCCCATCGACGCGGCCAAGGTGGTGGCACTGGCCGCTGGGGGGCTGCCCCACGTGGCGCTGCCTACCACGCTTTCCGTGGCGGAGCTCTCACCCGCCGCGGGGGTGACGAACGACCAGGGCCGGAAAGTTGGCCAGCGGGGCGACGAACTGATGCCCAAAGCGGTGTTCTACGATGCCGGGCTGGCGCTCGATACACCGCTGGACTTGTGGCTTTCCACTGGCATTCGCGCACTGGATCACGCGGTCGAGGGCATTCTGGCTCCTGGCGAGCACCCCTTCTCGGACATCATGGCCCTGGAGGCGATCCGGCGCCTGTTCCAGTCACTGCCGCGCGCCAAGGCCGACCCCACCAGCGCCGACATCCGGACGGAGAATCAGCTGGCGGCCTGGTTCTCCTTCACGCTGCCGCTCCCCAGCGCGGGCGGGCTGAGCCACGTGCTGGGTAAGCAGATTGGTTCGCCCTACAGCATTCCGCATGGCGTCACCTCCTGCCTGCTGCTGCCCCATGTGATGCGCTACCTCGGGCCCACCCACAATGAGGGCCTGCGCTTGGTGGGCAGTGCCATGGGGGTACCCTCGCGCCTCACCGGCGCGGAAGCGGCCCAGGCCGCGGCGGACGCGGTGGGCGACCTCATCGACCGGCTGGGCCAGCCGCGGCACCTGGCGGCGTACGGCCTCACGCCGCACCAGCTGCGTGCCGCCGCCCAGCCCATCGCCAGCGCCAGTCGCCCGCTTGAGGACCTTGTCGGCATCTACCAGGCGGCCTGGTGAGTTTTCCCTCACACCAACGGCCGCGGCCTGCTTAGCAGCGACATGTCTACCGCGGAACGCGTGATCGCCGGCCGCTACCGTCTTGGGCGGCGGCTCGGCGCGGGAGGCATGGCCGTGGTGTATCTGGCATTCGATCCCCAGCTTTCGCGTGAGGTGGCCATCAAGCTGCCGCGCGTGGACGACGTGGAGCCGGCGGATCTGGAGCGCTTTCGATCCGAGTTGCGCGCCGTGGGCCGGCTGAATCACCCCAACATCGTCACCGTGTATGACGGCGGGGAGGCCGACGGCCAGCCTTTCCTGGTGATGCAGGCAGTGCTGGGCGAGACGCTGGCCGAGCTCATTGAGCGCGAGGCGCCCCTTCCCGGGCCGCGCGCCGCCGAGATCGGCCGCCAGGTGGCGGAAGCGCTTGCTTATGCGCACAGCCTGGGCATCGTGCACCGCGATGTGAAGCCGCGCAACGTGCTGCTGGACGAGCGCGGGCAGGTGAAGGTAACGGATTTCGGCATTGCCCGCGGATCGGGCGAGGCGACGCGAACCCGCGCCGGCACGGTGATGGGCACACCCTCATATCTCGCGCCTGAAGTAACCGCCGGGCAGCCGGCCACCGTGCTCTCGGATGTTTACGCCGTGGGCGTGCTGCTGTACTGCCTGCTTACAGGACACACGCCTTTTGAGTCCGAAAACCCCATCGCCGAGGCGGTGCGCAGCCAGCAGGAAGATGCGCTGCCGCCCTCGACCCTGGCACCCGTTCCCGCCTGGCTGGACGCGGTGGTGCTGCGGGCGCTGGCGCGCGACCCAGCGCGCCGTTCGCCCAGTGCCGCCGCGCTGGCGCACGATCTTGCCGTGGGCCAGGGGCCGGCAGGGGAGCTTGCCCAGCCGGCGGTTGTCCCCGGCATCGACGCGACTCGCGCCTTCGCCCTACCACGGGTGGAGCGCGCACAACTCCCCGTGGCAGCACCCGGTCAACGCCAGCGAGTACACGTGCTGCGTGGGCTGAGCATGGCGGTAGCCCTGGGGGCGCTGGCTGGCGCGGCGATCTTCGCCTTCCAGAACCTGCCGCGGCTGCGCAGTGCAGTGGCTGCGCTGCCCACGCCGACAGCCACCCAGGCGGTGCCGCCGCCCAGTGGCAACCTGCTGGCCAGCGCCGGCCTCACGGCCGAGGGCAACCAGCCGCCCAGCAGCTGGCACGAGCAGCGCTTTCAGGGGTTGATGGACCCCACCCGGGGCTACTTCTGGAGCTCTGTCGGCGGCCCCGCCGAGGTGGGCCTGGAAGCTGCGCCGAGCGGCATGGACGCGGCCTGGATGGGCCCGGCGGTGCCGGTGAAGCCAGCCTGGAAGCTCGCCTTCACGGCGCAGGTCAAGGTCGCCAGCGTTCCGGCCGGTGGCCCCGGTGCCGCGCTGCACGTGGCGTGCGCAGGCGCCGGCGGGCGCGAGCTCGGTGTAGCGCGGAGCGCTCCGCTCACCGGCAGCACCGACTGGAAGAGCGTGCAGCTCTCGTTCAACGTTCCCGCCGGCGCCGAAAGCTGCACTCCCCAGTTGTGGTTGGGCGATACGGGCAAGCCCACCACTGGCAGGGCCGAGTTCCGCCAGGTCGCGCTTCAAGCCGCCTGATCCCGGCCGTTTGAGTGCCGCGCGAGGAGCCTTACTATTGGGAGCAACTGGGATCGCCTGAGATCAACCTGGTGCCTTGAGGTTTCGCCTGTGCTCGAAGCGTCCACTGCCGCGACCGATCAGCTGGTGTTGCGGGCGGCCATCGGCACGTATCCGCACACCGCGCCACTGAAAAGCGGCAAGGTGACATCGCCCCGCGTCCGGCTCGATGTTGTGGAGCTGCCAAACGTGAACCGTGCCTTTCGGCCGATGATCAACGACCTCGCCTACGACGTTTCAGAGATGGCCATCGTCACGTTGCTGCTGGGCCACTCGCGCCAGCGCCCGGTGCACGGCATTCCCGCCGTGCTGCGCAAGATATCGCCCTTCGCCGCGGTGACGTGCCGAAGCGACGCCAACATGCATGCCGCCAAGGATTTGGAGGGCCGCACCATTGCCGTACGCGCCTATGCTCAAACCACTGGTGTATGGCTGCGGGGCATCCTGCACGAAGAGTACGGTGTGGCGCTGGACAAGATCCGCTGGGTCACGCTGGAGCCGGCGCACCTCGATGGCTTTGAGGATCCTGCCAACTGCCGGCGCGCGCCCGCCGAAACCAGTCTGCTGGACCTGCTCCGCCGGGGCGAAGCGGACGCGGCAGTTGGCCTGGAGGGCGCCGAGGGCGAGCCGGGACTGCAGCCCCTTTTTGCTGACGCCGCCGAGCTGCAGGCCGCCTGGATCGCTCGGACGGGCATCCAGCCCATCAACCATGTGCTCACACTCACCAGCGAGTTGGACGCTCGCTATCCGTGGCTGCGCGGCGAGCTGTACCAGCTGTTCATGAACGCGCGCGAGGCATCCGAAGCTGGCCCCGCCAGCGCTCCAACCTTCGGCCTGGCGCCCAACAAGTCAGCTATAGAGAAGGTAGCGGGCTATGCCTGCGAGCAGGGCATCATCCCTCGCGTCTACCCGGCCGAGGACCTGTTCCCAGCCCTGATCAGCGCCGGCTAACGCGGAGCGGCGGCTCGGGCGCGCCACAGGCCAGCGCCGAGGGCGACAGCCGCGGCCATGGCCAGCCCGCCGATGCCGAGCGGGAGTTCGGGAGGCGGCCCGCCCAGGCCGGTTTTGGGGAGCTGCGTCACCACCGTCTGGCTGCCGCCGGCGCCCACGCTGACGCCGGTTTGCCCGTTGGCGGTTTGGCCCGGCACGGGCTCCGCGTAGGCCACGGCCACCGACGTAGGCTGCTGGCCGAGCTTGATGGTTTGGGTTACGCTGGCCGAGGCGACGTTCAGGAACGAGAGGGTGTTGTCGCCCGAGTTGGTGACCAGCAGCAGCGTGCGGCTCTTGTTCCAGGCCAGCCCGGCCGGCCCCTGGCCAACGGGAATGTGGCTGGTGAGGCGCCGCGAGGCGATATCCACCACGGACACGTCGTTCGAGCCGGAGTTGGCGGTGTACAGCGTCTTGCCGTCCGGGCTGGCAGCCAGGGCTGTTGGCCCTACCCCAACGGCGATGGTGGCTGTCAGCGTGCGGCTGGCCGCATCGATCACGGAAACGGCGTTGCCGTCCTTATCGGCCACGTAGGCGGTGCGGCCGCTCGCGTCCAGCAGGATGGCGCTGGGCCCGCGCTCGGCCACCACGTCGCCCAAGTCATTGCCGGAGTTGAGATCGATGAAAGACACCGTCCCCGCGCCGGCGTTGGCCACCAGCAGCGTGTGGCCATCCGGCAGGAGCGCGGTGGCGCTGGGCTGTGCGCCCGCTTTCACTGTTTTCAGCACGCTCCTGGTGCCTGTATCGACAACTGTCACGTCGTTCGAGCCGGAGTTCGCCACAAATGCCAGCTTGTTATCCGGGCTGAGGCTGACGCTCACCGGAGCCGTGCCCACGTCAACGGACCCAGCCGTCGAGTAGTCGTTGCGGCTGATGATGAGCAGCTTGCCAGGATCGCGCTCAGCGGCGTAGATGTACTTGCCGTCGCTGGGGATGGCCAGCCCCATGGGGGTGGCGTCGGTTTGAATGACATCCACGGCGGCGGAGCTCTCCACGTCGATGATGGTCAGCTCGCTGGCGCCGGTATCGGCCACATAGGCCGAGCCGATGCCGTTGGCGAAGGTGGCGGCGGTGCTGACCGTGAGCAGCGTGGCGGCCAGCGCCAGCGCCCGCGCAGCCCGTGTTAGGAGCATCGCTTCCCTCCGGCCCGCTCACCTGTCTGCCTCGCCCGTGCAGTCGAGCGGCCAGCACCAATGCTACCTGCGCTCGCGTCACCATGCACGCCCGCTAGGACCTCTGCCCCCGCCCTACGGCCGGCCGCGGTCCCTGGAATTTTGCCATCAAGAGCGTGAGAGGGCATGATAAAGCAGGCAGCAATGGACAACGGCAAACGAGGGCGAAGACGAACCGGCACCATTTCCCAGGTGGTTTTGCCGCTGCCTGACGACGAACCCCTGGACATCTCGGCGATGGAAACCTGGCTGTGGGACGCGGCCTGCATTAAGCTCGCCGAGCAGGAGACCTGGAGGGACCCTGCCGACCTCCGTCGCGCAGTCCGGCGTTGGGCCAAGCGCCTGGCGTGCGGATCGCCCGGGTGCAGCTTCGGCCCATGTCCTCCAAATGGGCGTCGGTCTCCACCGCTGGCCAGTTGAGCCTGGACAGTGAGCTGCTGTCATTGCCGCGCGCGCTGGGTGAATTCGTCATCGTGCACGAGCTTGCTCACCTGCTGGCCCCCAATCACGGGCCGCTGCACAGCAGCTACATGCCGGACTGGCTGGACCGGCAGCGGAAGCTTCAGGAGAGGGCACGCAGCGAACGCGGCTCAGGGAGCGTCGTGAAGATGCGCGGATGCGCATCCGATGGCGCCCGCCGTCCCTTGACCGGGCCGTGTGCCCTGATGCCTGAGCTCAGGCCGGTGCTGGAAGTTTGGCCGCAAAGCCACAAGAGGCGCTCCATCAACCCTCTTCGGCAG
>JBOGTU010000258.1:0-5163 GCA_050695655.1 Chloroflexota bacterium
GTGGCAGCGCCATCAAGGCCTACCCCAACCTGGCCAACCTGCCCGCGTACGCGTGGAAGACCACGGTCTTCAACAACAAAATCTGGGCCGTGCCTCTGGCCAAGGGGGGCATCTCCGGCGTGAATGGCACAACCATGCTGGTGAAGCAAGCGGCACTCGACGCCGCCGGCATTGGCGCGATCACTACGCTGGACGATTTCACCAAGGCCATGAAGGAGCTGACCAACGCGGCCGGCCAGCGCTGGGGCCTGGGGGGCACCGGCGTGGGGCCGCAGAATCCGGCGGAGTGGTTCGGCCAGCTCTATGGAGTGCCCAACGGCTGGCGCAATCAGGGCGGCAAACTCACCAAGGATTGGGAGACGCCCGAGTTCAAGGCGTCGGTCGCGTACATGCGCAGCTTGTGGGACGCGGGTTACATCTTTCCTGATACGCCCAGCCTCTCCGGGGCGCAGATCGGCGCGGACTGGTACGCCGGCAAGTACGCCATGTGGCCCAACTCCTTCATCGCCTTTTCCTATGCGTGGAATGCCGCCGTGGGGGCCGATGCCAACTTCAAGCCGCGGGCCCTGACGCCCTTCAGCGCCGATGGAAAGGTGAAGCCGGTGTACCACCGCGGCACCGGGGGCGATGGCCGCACGGTGCTGAAGAAGGCCAGCGCGGCCCGCATCCAGGAACTTCTCGGCGTGCTGAACTTCTTTGCCGCCCCCTTTGGCAGCCAGGAGCAGGAGCTGTTGAGCTTTGGGGTGACGGGCGTGGACTTCACGCTCGATGCCAACGGCAACCCGAAGGAGACGCGCCAGGGAGCGCTGGACGTGAATGTGCCCTGGAGCCAGCTCGCCACCGGCCCCGGTGTGTTGTATGACGCTGGCTCTAAGGAGTTTGCCCAGGTGGCGCACGATGCCGAAGCGGCGCATTACGCACTGGCCCTACCCAATCCCGTGAACGGTCTGTACTCGAAGACGCACGCCGAGAAGAGCCAGTCTCTGACCCGGAAGGTGATGGACGGCGTCACGCAGATTGTCTACGGCCGCTCTCCCGTCAGCAGTCTGGATGGGCTGGTGAAGGCGTGGCAATCGGGCGGCGGCGAGCAGATTCGCTCGGAATTTCAGGACGCGCTGCAGAAGGCAGGTCAGTAGCGGCGGCCAGGTAAACCTGCCAAGCGGTTAGTTAGCACTGGCTAACCGGGGCAAGCCGTTGGTCGTCACCCAATTTACAAGTGACCTAATGGTCACATATAATCCGACCGTGGACGACGACCGGGTGTTCAAGGCGCTGGCCGACCCGACGCGCCGTTTCCTGCTGGACCTGCTCTACGAGCGTGACGGCCGCACGCTGGGCGAGTTGGAGTCGACGCTGGAGATGACGCGCTTCGGGGTTATGAAGCACCTGAAGCTCCTGGCAGAGGCCGGCCTGATCGTCACCCAACGCCACGGGCGCGAGAAGCTCCACTTCCTCAACCCTGTGCCTATCCGTCAGATCTACGACCGGTGGATCGACAAGTACACCGAGCGCCAGGCAGCGGCGCTGATTGATCTCAAAAACGAATTGGAGAAAAAGGCATGACTTCTACCGACACCAACACCGTGCAGGTGCACCGCGTCTACATCAAGGCCACGCCCCAGGCCATCTGGGACGCCATCACCAGACCGGAATGGACCGTCAAGTACGGCTACGCACCTGTCGTCGATTTTGAGCTGCGCCAGGGCGGCAAGTTCCAGGCCCATCCGAATGAAGGCATGAAGGCGATGGGCATCAACCATGTGGTCAGCGAGGGCGAGGTGCTGGAATGCGACCCGCCACGCCGGTTGGTGCACACCTTTCACATGACCATGGACGATACGACGGCGGCGGAGGCCGCGACAACCCTGACGTATGAGATTCAGCCGGCCCGCGGCGGCGTCACCCGCTTAACGGTGACACACGACCTGACGGGAGCGCCGATCTTCGCGGCTGTCAGCGCGGGCCAGAGTGAAGACCAGGGTGCCGGTGGAGGCTGGGCCGAAATCCTCAGCGGTCTCAAGACGCTGCTGGAGACAGGCGAGCCACTGCCGTTCCAGAGCGGCCCGCCCAACGAGTAACACGACTGCTCGTCCGGCTGGGTATTGTCCGTGTCGATAGCGCTCGTGCTCGACGTGCGAGCGCTATCGACACCCGGTTGTAGTGGCCGTCCTGACCGAGGTGGCGGCGCCGGCTGCGCGGCCAGGCCGCCGCCTCAGTCAATCAGTAGCGGTCCCAGTGGGCGAACTCGGCCAGGGGCTTGCGCCCGGCGTTGGGGTTCTTGGGCAGGGCTTTGCGGGCGGCGGTGTCGATATGGCCCACGGCTACCAGGAAGCGCACGCCTCGTTCGGCAGGGATGTTCAGCAGCTTTTTGGTTTCCTCGGGCCCCTCGTTCTTGAGGGTCGCCAGGCAGGAACCCAGGCCCTGCGCGTGGGCTGCCAGCAGCATGCGCTCGGAGAGGCGGCCAATGTCTGCGCTGGGGTTCTCGTCGGGCGTGGTGATGAGAAAGGCCGCGGCCGCGGTAGCCGCCGGCTTGGCGCCCCAGTTGCCGAACTTCACGAGCGTCGATCGATCGCGCACCACCACTACGTCCCATGGCTGGCGGTTGCCGCCGCTGGCCGACCAGCGGCCCACCTCGAGGATGTCATTGATGGCCGCGTCCGACAGCGGTTCCGAGGTGTACTCGCGTATCGTTCGCAGGCTGCGTAAAAAGCGCACCGTCTCGTCAGCTGTTTGGCTCAATGTCTCGCCCTTCTCCCGCGTTGCGTTTGAGGTGGCCCGCGGCGGTCGCCACTGGTGTCCTCGGTCGTCCTCATTATGCACGCTCCCGGCGGTGAAGTGGAACCTGGCTCGCTCGGCAGGGTGCCTTCATCCGGCTTTTGCCGGCGGTGCCTGTGGCGCAGGCGCCACAACAGGAAGGTGACCAGCAGGGCACAGGTAAGCCCTGCTGTGGCAGGCACGCTGCCGCTGGGCTGCTGGCCGTACATCGCCACGACCACGATGATCGAGAGGATCGACAGGAACAGGTAGAGGAGGAAGTAACCGGCCGCGGCCAGCCCAACCCGCAGAGCCCTCGGCATGGTCCCCCATTGTAGGCGCGCCTGGAAGTTTGGTCGTGGAGCTGTAAGCGGCCGCCTACCAACACTGGCGACGGGGTCGCTTCGACTCGGACCGACGCCCCTGCGCAACCTCACCGAGCCGCCGCGGCACGTTTCCGGCCAAACTTGTCGCCAGGCACGGCAGCGCCTTTTTCTGTGCCGAGGATCACGAGGCGATCGTGCCGAATAGCGCTGCGATGAACCCGTGCGCGGCAGTAGCATCGGCGCCATGGAAACGTCCGTGCGCAAGGTGAAGCGCGATGGCCATACGCAATGGCTTCGGAGCTGCTCCACGGTGAAACTGGTGCTCTACCTGGCCCTGCTGTCGGAATGCCCGCGCGACGCCGAAAGCGTGGATGTCTGCCGCCGCATCCGGAAGGAGCTGCGCCAGCGGGAGTGGGCCGTGTAAAACCAACCGTGTGCTGCGCCGGTTGTATGCTGGCCCGTGGCAGGCGAATTGCTTGACCGGCCGAAGGGGAAAGGCGGCGACGCAACATGAGGCGGTTCGTTGGACTGGTCATCATTGCCATTCTGCTTGTCGCCTGGGTGGTGGATACTCCCGGCAGCTTCGGGTTCTCCACCAGCGCGCTGTTCCGGCTGGCCGCCCCGGTCACCAACTGGTTCTCCAGCCACTCGTCCAATGCGAACCAGGCGAGCGTCCAGAGTGCCATCGAGCAGGGCAATAAGGAGCAGCAGCAGGCATTCGCCCAGAACAATCCGGCCATCATGCGGGATACGGCCACGAGCGCCTATTACGCCCAGCTCAAGCAGACCGACAGCCAGCTCCACGCCGCTGGTGTGACCGCCATCCACCTGGATGCGCTCATGTGGCGCGGCAGCGTGACGGTGCGAGGCGGCCAGGCCCAGGCCACCACCATGGAGATGTGGACGACAACTTTTCGCGACGGTACGAGCAACCAGTCCACCGATGAGAACCTGTACGCACTGGTGCAGCAGGGCGGAAGCTGGAAGATCTCGGCCGACACCCATCCCGGCGTGGAGATTCCGGCGCCCTATCCGGTGCAGCCGGTGATACCCATGCCGGGCGCGCAGCCGCAATCGCTCAACTGGGCCGGCTACCAATCGGCCAGCGGCAGCTACACCGCCGTGGGCGCCAGCTGGACCGTGCCCGCGGTTGCTCCGGGGGCCGGGTCCAACGCGGCCTGGGTAGGCATTGGCGGCGTGCGCGCGCGTGATCTCATTCAGGCTGGCACCAGCGCCACCGGTGTTTCCGGCGGCGTGCAGTACAACGCCTGGATCGAGATGCTTCCGAAGGTCTCGCACAATGTGCCACTAACGGTGCACCCGGGTGATTCTGTGAGCGTGGCCATCACCAGCAGCGCGTCCAGTCAGTGGCACATCGCGATCAAGGACAACACAACCGGGCAGGGCTATCAAACGAGCGTCACCTACCAGTCCTCGGGATCCTCCGCCGAGTGGATTGAGGAGGCGCCGAGCAGCCAGCAGGGCCTGCTGCCACTGGATAACTTCGGCACCATCCGGTTCAGCGCGGCCTACGCGGTGCAGGGCGGCAAGCGCGAGACGATCGCTCAGACAGGCGGGCAGTCGATCACTATGATCAACGCGCGGGGCCAGGCCCTGGCCAACACCTCCAGTCTCGGTAAGGACGGCGCCAGCTTCAGCGTCGCCCGGACAAGCACCCCCTCAACCGGCGGCCGCCCCGGCGCAGGCTCACAGCCTCCGGCAGGCCGGCCCGGCCTTGCCGCGCTAAGGGGCTGACCAAAGAGCCAGGCCATCGCTTCGCCGGCGCTGCTTGGCCCGACGCCCCGCCATGAGGCGTCGCCGCGGTCAGTTCAGCTGCACTACCAGGGCGCGGACGATGCCGGGGATGGCGCGGATGTGGGCCAGCACGGTGGCGGGAATGGGGTCGTCCAGGAGGAGGATCATCACGGAATCCTCGCCGCGCGCGGTGAGGCGGCCCACCTCCATGCCGCAGATGTTCACGTCGGCATTGCCGAGCTCTGTGCCTACGCGGCCAACCATGCCAGGCTGGTCGCGGTGCTGGGCCACCAGCCAGATGCCGGCCGCCGGCACGCTTACGCGGTAG
>JBOGTU010000259.1:0-8531 GCA_050695655.1 Chloroflexota bacterium
GATGGTCCGCAGCACTTCGTTGCAACCGACCGGGTTCTTGGCCAGCAGCAGCCTCAGGCTCCGCTCGCCGATGTGCAGCAGCTCGGTACGCCCGAAGGCCGGCTGGAACTCGGCGATGGCCGCGCGAACGGTGGCCGGAGGAATGTCCAGGGCCTTCGCGGCGGCGTAGGCGGCCACGGCATTGCCCGCGTTGTACAAGCCGGGCAGCTGCACCGTGACCTCGGCGCCATCCAGCCTGAATCGAGTGCCATCCAAGCCTACCTGCAGCGCCTCGGCCTCCAGGTCCATTCGGGGCCGGGCCCAGCCGCAGCTGGGGCAGCTGTAGCGGCCCAGGTGGCCGTAGGCGATCTGCTCGAACTGAAGCGCCGAGGCGCAGAAGGGGCAGCGCACGGAGTCGGCCGCGTGTTCGGGCGCGGCGCTGGCCGTGGGGTCGACAGGTGGGGCCTCGTCGCGCGCGGCGTTCAGGCCAAATGTCAATTGGCGGCAGTTGAGCCCGCGCCCCAGCGCGGCGATGCGCGGATCGTCCGCGTTGAGGATGACCGTGGCCGCGGAGGGCAGCGTGGCCAGCGCGGCTGCCCACTGGCTGGTGACGTGGTCGATCTCACCGTAGCGGTCGAGCTGATCGCGAAAGAGGTTGAGGCACAGCACCAGCCGCGGCATCAGCTCCGTGATGGCGCGCGGCAGCACCGCCTCGTCTACCTCGAAGATGCCCAAGTCGGCTGGCCCCGCGAGCAGGGCGGCGGTGATGCCGCCCATGAGGTTCGCGCCCGCGCGGTTGTGCACAGTGCGCCAGCCGGCCGCCTGCGCTGCGCTGGCCAGCAGGCGACTGGTGGTGGTTTTCCCGTTCGTCCCACACACCAGCACCACCCCCTTGGGCAAGCGACCAGCGAGTGCGCGGGCAGCACCCGGATGCACGCCCGCCGCCACCAGGCCGGCAATGCTCGTGCCACCTCCCAGGTGCAGGGCTCGGCTGGCCAGCCCCGCCGTGCGCCCCAGGCGGATGGCTGCCCACAGCCGCGGCGACATACCCAATCTTATAATCGGAGGCTGAATGCCCCACGCGCAAGCCAGCTCGCCCGCCATCCAGGTGGTGCGGGCGCTGGACGAATCGACCCTGGCGGCCGTGCAGAGCCTCGTGAAGGTGGCCGAGGCGCACGATGGCGCGGGCGCGATCGGCGAACACAAATTCCTGCGCCTGGGCAATGGCGGCGCCGCGGCAACGTACGCCTTGCTGGCCCGTGCGGGCGGCGAACTGGCCGGCTATGGGCACGCCCAGGCCTTCCCCATCTCCACCACGCAGCGGCGGCTGGCGTTGGAGCTGGTGGTCCACCCCGCGTTTCGGCGGCGCGGCATCGGCAGCGGGCTGCTGCGGGCCAGCCTGGACCTGGCCCGCGCCGAGCACGCGGACCGGCTCGATGCCTGGGCCTACAACGGCATGTCCGGCACACGCGAACTGGCTCGGCGCTTCGCCTTCAGGCAGCAGCGTCTGCTGCTGGAAATTCAGCTCGCGGAGCTGCCAACCACCCCAGTGGCGGCGCTGCCCGCGGGGCTCGAACTGCGCGCTTTCCGGCCGGGAGAGGATGATGCCGCCTGGCTGGCGCTCAACAACCTGGCTTTCGCCTGGCACCCGGAGCAAGGCCAGTGGGATGCCCAGGACGTGACCCTGCGGTTGCGGGAGCCGTGGTTCCGCGCCCGCGACTTTCTGCTGGTGACGCGCGGGGGCGAGATGCTGGCCTTCAACTGGCTGAAGCTGGACGAGGCCAGCGCGAATGGTGAGGTCTACGTGATTGGTGTGCACCCCAGCCTGCAGGGCCAGCGCGTGGGCCAGATCCTCACCAGCCTGGGCTTCCAGCACATGCGCGAGCGGGGCATGACCCACTCCTCGGCCTACGTGGATGCAACCAACAGCGCGGCGCTGCGCATGTACTACCGTTTGGGTTTCGTGATCCACCATGCCGATGTGTGCTGGGCGCGCCCGGTCATGGAGGCGGCACCTGCCTGAGCTGGCGCTGCGCCTCGCCGGCCCCGCGGACCGCGCGCGCTGGAATGCCTTCGTGGCCGCGTCGCCGGGGCGGCACTTCATGCAGGCCTACGAATGGGGCGAGGTGAAGGCGCCCTATGGCTGGCGGCCGCTGCGATTGCTGTGTGAAGGCGATGGGCACATCCGCGCCGTGGCTGGGCTGCTGAAGCGGCCGGTAGGGCCTTTTTCCATGTGCTACGTGCCCAAAGGCCCCGTGTTTGAAGCCGGCGCAGGCCCCGCGCTGCAGGTGCAGGTGCTGGCCGCGCTGGTGCGCCTCGCTCGCCAGCAGCGCGCCATTTACCTCAAGGTGGACCCGGATATTCCGGCGGCAGACGTGGCCCGGCTGGCCCCGTTCGGCGAGCAGGCTTTTCGGCCGTCGAGCGGCCAAATCCAGGTGCCTGCCACCATGCTGCTGGACGTCACGGGCACCGAAGAGGAGCTCCTGGCGCGCATGAAGCCGAAGTGGCGCTACAACATCCGCCTGGCCGAGAAGCGCGGCGTGGAAATTGTGCCAGGCACCCAGGCCGACTTTCCGGAGGCGTATCGCATCTATCAGGAGACCGGAGCCCGCGACGGCTTCCTGGTGCGGCCCTACAACTATTGCGCGCTCCAGTGGGGCACCTACCTCGAAGCCGGCATGGCGGGGCTGTGGTTTGCCCGTTACGACGGCCAGGCCTTGGCCGTGATCCTGCCGGTGGCACTCGGCACCCGCATGTGGTACCTGTTCGGCGGATCGCGCAGCCTGCACCGCAACCTCATGCCGGCGCACCTGCTGCAGTGGCAGGCCATGCGCTGGGGCCGCGAGCAGGGCTGCACCGAGTACGACATGTGGGGCGCGCCCGAGGTGCTGGCCGAGGGCCAGCCGTTGTGGGGGGTGTACCTCTTCAAGCAGGGCTTTGGTGCCGAGTATGTACGCTGGGCCGGCGCCTATGACCGGGTGCTGCGGCCGGCGCTGCACACGGCCTGGGTGCGTGGCGTACCCGCTTACCTGCGCTTGCTCCGCCGCCTGAGGGGGCAGAAGGTCAACGAATTGCAGCTCTCGGGCGTGTGAGGCCCATGCCCGATTTGCAGCTGTGCGTGTTCGAGCTGGATGGTGCGGAGCGCCTGGGTGCCCTGCGCGGTGAAGCCGTGTACGACCTCAGCCGCCTCGTACCGCGCTGGACATCGCTGGATGCGCTGCTGGCCGATTCGCTGGCGAACATACGTGCCACGCTCACCGGCATCGCCTGGCGCAACGCGCCACATCACCCGCTGGAACAGGTGCAGCTGAAGACGCCCCTCGGCGGCCAGGAGGTGTGGGCAGCCGGGGTGACCTACGACCGCAGCCGGCAGGCCCGCACCGAGGAATCGCACGCGCCCGATGTGTACGATCGCGTCTACACGGCGGAGCGGCCGGAGCTGTTTCTCAAGGCCATGCGCTCGCGGACGTCCGGCCCCGGCGAACCGGTGGCCATCAGGTCGGACTCACACTGGGACGTGCCGGAGGCGGAGATCGCCATCGTGGCGAACGCTCATATGGAGCTTGTCGGTTTCACGGCCGCCAACGACATGAGCTCGCGCGAGATCGAGGGCCAGAACCCGCTGTACGTGCCGCAGGCCAAGATCTACAGCTACTGCCTGGCGCTGGGGCCAGCCATCACACCGTGCTGGGAGGTGCGGGATCCGCACGCACTGCGCATTCAGCTCGCCATCCACCGCGCCGGCGCGGTGACCTTTGCGGGCACCACCAGCACCGCCAGCATGGCCCGCCCTTTCGCGGAGCTGCTGGCCTACCTTGGTCGCGACAATTCGTTCCCCGGCGGTGTCATCCTCTCCACCGGCACCGGCATCGTTCCGCCGGACGCCTTCACCCTCGAAGCGGGCGATGTCGTGGAGATCACGATCGATGAGATAGGCACGCTGCGTAACCCCGTGATCCGCCTGCCGGAGTGAGCGCCGAGTACCCTGAACACGCCAGCGCAAGGATCGAACCTGGCGAGAGGCGCTACACTGATTGGCAATGAGCCGGCTATGTGGGAGCTTCATGGTCATGCCCCTGCCCGCTCGGGCTGACACGCGCTAGCAGCGCGGCTGGTCGCGGGCGGGCCTCGCCGCACCGCTTTCGTGATTTTTGTACGAAATTGCAGGTGATTCCGTGGTCCGCGCCCTGGGGGACGTGGTGACCAACGTCACCGGATAGGAGCTCCCGCTGATGACTGAACTGGCTGCTGACTCCGCGCCATCGAGCGGCAGGCACTTTTACCTCACCACTGCCATTGACTACATCAATGGCACACCACACCTGGGACATGCCTACGAGAAGATCGGCGCCGACACGCTGGTTCGCTACAAGCGGCTGCAGGGCTGGGACACCTGGTTCGTGGTGGGCAGTGATGAGCATTCGCTGAACATCCTCCGGCGCGCCGAAAGCCTGAGCCAGGACCCGCGCGCCTTCTGCGATGAGATGGTGGCCCTGTTCAAGGATGTGTTTCGCGTCCTGAACATCGACTACTCCATTTATGCCCGCACCAGCAGCGAGGCCAACCTGCGCACGGCGCAGGAGTTCATCCAGCGCTGCTGGGACCGCGGCCACATCTACGCCGGGGTGTACCACGGCTGGTACTGCCCCTCCTGCAACCGCTTCTACAAGGAGGAGGAGCTGTTGCCCGATCATCTCTGCCCCGAACACAAGCGGCCGGTGGATCAGGTGGACGAGCCCAACTACTTCTTCAGGCTGTCCGCCTTTCAGGAGCGGCTGCTGGCACACTACGAGGCGCACCCCGAGTTTGTGCAGCCGGAGAGCCGCCGCAACGAAATGCTGAGTGTCATACGCGGCGGATTAGAGGACTTCTCTGTGTCGCGCTCCACGGTGAAGTGGGGCGTGCCGCTGCCGTTCGACGCCTCACAAGTCATTTACGTATGGTTCGATGCCCTGCTGGACTACGTCTCCGGCGTGGGCTTCGCGGACAATCCTGAGCGCTGGCATCGCTTCTGGCCAGCCGACGTGCACGTAATCGGCAAGGACATCACGCGCTTCCATGCCATCTACTGGCCGGCCATGCTGTGGGCGGCGGGTGAGGAGCTGCCCAAGCGCATCTTCGCGCACGGCTTCATCAACCTGGGCGGCGAGAAGCTGAGCAAGAGCGCCGGCCTGGTGGTGGACCCTGTGGAGTTGGCGACCGAGTTCGGGGCCGACGCCGTGCGCTACACGCTGCTGCGTGAGGTGCCGTTCGACCGCGACGGCGACTTCTCACTGGAGGCCTTCCGCAACCGTTACAACGCCGACCTGGCCAACGACCTGGGCAACCTGGTCAACCGCGCCGGCACCATGATCCAGCGCTACCGCCAGGGGCTCCTGCCGCCGCTGGGAACCGAGGAGCAGGTGGACGCCGACCTGCGCCTGGCGGGCCAGCAGGTGGTGGCCGAGATTGATCCCTTGCTGGAGGCGCTGGATTTCAGCAACGCGCTCGTGACCATCTGGGCCTTCATCACCAAAGCGAACCGCTACCTGGAGCAGACATCGCCCTGGACGCTCGCCCGCGACCCCGCTGCCAGCGCTCGGCTGGACATGGTGCTGCGCACCGCGGCCGAGGCCTGCCGGCTCATTGCGCACCTGGTGCTGCCGTGCATGCCGGCCACCGCGCAGCGCATTGGCGAGCAACTCGGCTTTGCACTGCACGCCGGGCCTGGCTGGGAAACGTGGGGCCAGCTGCCACCTGCCACGAGTGTTGGCGAGCTGAGCCCGCTCTTTCCCCGCATCGAGAGCGCCAAGGAGCCGGCCGCGAGCTGACGGCGCGTGCTCAGCGCCCGCTGGGATTGACGATGCGCTCGGGAGTGAAGCGAAAGAGCACGCGCTCCTCTTCCTGCATGCGGCGCCGGTAGGCTGGCCAGTCCGGGTGGTCGGCGCCTTCCCGCAGGCGGTGGTACTCCTCCAGCAGCGGCATGGCTTCCGGCAGGCGCACAATCTCCACGCTGCCGTCCAGGTGCGCCCAGCCCTGCCAGTTGTCGCCCACGATGCACAGCGAGGCGCGCGGGTTGCGGGCCAGGTTGTAGGTTTTGGCGGTCATCGCGCGGGACCAGATGAGGATGCGGCCGTTGGCCGCGTCGGCCACGGAGGTGATAACCGAGCTCTGCAGGCCACCGCTCGCGCGGTAGGTCATCATCACACCGCGGCGGTTCTTCTTTACGCTTTCGGGCAGTTCCATGCACCCATTGTCGCAGGCTGGCTGGGGTGAACCGGCCTATGATTGGCGCCTATGATGGGCACCTATGGAGTTTGAACGCTATTCGGTTGAATCGCTGCACGCGCTGGCGCGGGAAGCGATGCTCAAGGTTGGGGTGCCCGCGGATCACGCCGAGACGTTCGCCACCGGCTGCGTGATCGCCGACATTCGCGGCGTGGAATCGCACGGCGTGGCGCGCATGGCCAATTACGTGTACATCGTGGAGGCAGGGCTGGTGGATGCCGCCGCCAAGCCCAGCATCGTGCACGAGGCGCCGGCCACGGCGCTGGTGGACGCGAACAACGGCCTGGGCCACGTGGCCAGCACCTTCGCCATGCAGCTGGCCGTCCAAAAGGCCCGCGAAAGCGGCATGGGTTGGGTGAACGTGCGCAACAGCAATCATTACGGCATCGCCGGCTACTACGCGGGCATGGCCCTGGAGCACGACATGATAGGCCTGTGCTCTACGAACGCCGGCCCCAGCGTGGCGCCCATGGGCGGCAAGCAGCGCATGCTGGGCACCAATCCCATCGCCATCGCCGCCCCCGCGGGCGAGGAGGAGGCTTTTCTGCTGGACATGGCCACCAGCGCCGTGGCCGCGGGCAAGTTCCAGATCGCCATGTGGGAGGGCAAACCCATCCCTGCCGGGTGGGGTCTCGATGCCGAAGGCAACGTGAATACGGACCCCAAGGCGGTGCTGCCGGGCGGAGGAGCGCAGCTGCCACTGGGCAGCTTCATGGAGCTGGCCGGCTACAAAGGCTATGGCCTGGCCACCGCGGTGGACATCCTGTGCGGCGTGCTGGGTGGTGACGTGTTCGGCACGCAGGTGCGCAACGTGAGCGTGACCCGGCCGGACACCAAGGCCGGCACCAGCCACTTCTTCGCCGCGCTGGACGTGGCGCGCTTCAGCTCGGTGGATGACTTCAAAGCGCGCATGGACCGGCTGATCCGTTCACTGCGCGACTCCGCACGGGCGCCTGGCGTGGACCGCATCTACATCGCCGGGGAAAAGGAGAAGATCGCCGAGAGAAAGCACCGCCAGAGCGGCATTCCGCTGCACCCCAGCGTGGTGAAGTCGCTCAGCGACATGGCGGCGCGGCTGGAGCTGCCCTTCCCCGCGCCCGTGAGCTGACGAGCTCACCTTTCAGCCGAGATGTCCGCGCCACCGAACCGGGCGCAGCTGGCCGAACCTCAGTACCTGCACGTGCTACACTGTCGCACGTGCAGGTAGGTGTGCGGGATCTCCGAAACCGAACAAGTCAAGTGATCGACGCTGTTCGAGCAGGCGAACGGGTGGTTCTCACCGTCCGTGGAGAGGCGATCGCCGACATCGTCCCCCATGGTCGACGGTCTCGCTGGGTGCCTGGCGATCTGCTGCACCGGGAGCTGGCCCAGCGAGCGGCCGATGCGGCGCTGCGCCACGACCTTGAGCAGCTCGCCGGTCAAACGCTGGGCGAACTGTGAGCGAGGCTGGCCTACTCGATACGTCGGTGTTCATCGCCCGTGAGGTTGACCGACCGCTCGGCGATCTGCCCGATCGGGTAACCGTGTCCGTTGTCACGATTGGTGAGCTCGAGTTGGGCGTACTGAGCGCCGTCGACGCTGCATCGAGAGCGCGGCGCGGAGATACGCTGGCGCTCGCCCGAGCCGTGGACCCGGTTCCGATCAGTGAGTCTGTCATGGCGGCGTGGGCGCGTCTTGTGATCGACTGTCGCGCGGCCGGCATCCAGCGGACGGTCAAGCTTACCGACGCCCTGATCGCCGCGACCGCGATCGACCTGGGGCTGCCAGTCGTTACCCAGGACGACGACTACGACCGGATGGCTCGGGCGCACTCGGCGCTTCACGTCCTACGGGTGTAGCCCGCAAGCGCGGCTGCCCGCGACGGTGGAGGTCGGTGAGCGAATAGCCCCGCGGCTGCCCCCATCTCGCCGGGGTTCCCAAGGCGCTACGACGTGCCCGGTTTGGACCGGCCGGCGGAAGCCGACTACAACGCCACCAGGCCGCGGCGCGCCGCGTGGCTCACGGCCTCGGTGCGACTGGCTGCGCCGAATTTGGCATAGATGGCCGAGACGTGGAACTTCACGGTGTGCTCGCTGATGGTCAGCTCGCGGGCAATCTGCTTATTCGGCAGCCCCTTCGCCAGCAGCCGCAGCACCTGCAGCTCGCGGGGCGTAAGCGGCTCCTCGAGCGGGGGCAGTGGTGCTGGCGTGAGGGCGGCGAGCGCGTACCCGGCTCCCGCGGTCATACCCGCCTCTGCCGGCGCCGCGGCCAACCCTGCCGCCGCGGCGGCGACGGCCGCCGCCAGC
>JBOGTU010000260.1:0-8935 GCA_050695655.1 Chloroflexota bacterium
GGACATCCCGCAAGTCTTCGTTTTCAGCCTCGATGAGGCTCATGGCGTCGTTGATGGCCTGGGGGATGTCGGCACCCTCGGGCAGCCCGAGTATGTACGAGAAGCGAGTCTTCTCGGGCAGGTACAAAACGCCGCGACCCTGGTAGTCGGCTTTTCCGATTGCGCGACGGCTACCGGCTTCCGCCTGTTGAGTCAGCTCTTTCTCGGCCTGGATGAACTTCTGGTCGGCGAATTTCAGGAAGATGAGGCCGAGGACGGGGACCGAATACTCGGACGCCTTCAGCTTCGAGTTGGCGCGCAGCTCGTCGGCGGTTTGCCAGAGCCGTTTCTCGATGTCGGTGTGGTTGTTAGGCATACGTTCCTTTTCGACAGCTCGCTTCAACGAATGTTCCTCCTGCGGCGGGCGCCGGTCAAGCCAGAACCCATCCACCGCATACTGGGTGAGCTGCTCGGATCAAACGGAGCGGTAATTTGGGGGTCCGATTATCGTATTCCGCTGGCGTGGTACCTGAATTTCGCATCTTGTCCAAGCAATGGCTTGAGGCGCTGACTCCGGCTACTGGACCAGATGAGCATTCAAGTCCGGTTCGCTTCGGGTGGTCGCCCCGATATGCGCCGCCTTTACCAATTCAGCTTGCTTGGTGGAATCACGGTGCAGACACTTGGGGATGCTCCAAGCTTGAAGCGTGGTGGACGAGGGTGGTGGACAGCCAGCACGCGGCTGCCCTTCAGCGTTCGCCGTCTCACACCGCGTCCTGACGCAAATTGCCGCTCTGTTACTGATTTTGAGCGTGAACCCCAGCCGCCGACCCTACAGGTGGTGGACAAACTGGGGGACAGAGGGCCTATTGTGAGCTCAAAAACTGTGGTCGGGCGGAGAGGATTCGAACCTCCGACCCCTTGAACCCCATTCAAGTGCGCTACCGGACTGCGCCACCGCCCGCCGGAGAGAACCCGTGGAGGATAGCACGGCGCGTGGCGACAACTTGGCACTGAAACGCGCGGCACACATGCAAAAGGAGGAGGCGGCGCCCTGTGCGCCAGCCTCCTCCTTTTAGAGTGCTTGGATAACGCTACGCGGCGGCAGCTTCCTCGGCGCTGGCGAAGCCGCGCATCAGCTCGACCTCATCCAGGTAGAGATGGCCATTGCACTTGTCGCAGCGGGTGGGCGCGCCATGCGCGGGGCCGCCGTAGTGGGGCCCGGCAACGAATTTGCGGATGGAGACGTTCGTCCGGCCTGCCCTCACGCCCGACACCTCTCCCAGGAAATGGCTGCACACCATGCACCGCAGGTCCGCTCGAAATTCCACTTGTTTACCACCCTTCTCAGCTCTGCCGCGGCGACCCTGTTGAGTCCTCACGCTGCCGCTTACGAGCTGAAATTTCTTGTAGCCAAGATAGGCGTCTCGCGCCAGACAAGCATCGGCCGTAGGGCTCATTTCGAGGGTGAATGGCGGGTGAATGCCTCCTCATCCTTTTGGGGGATAGGCGCTCCACCCAGTGCACCTGGCGAGGCCCGGGGCGGGAGGGGCGAAGGCGCCAGCCGCAAGGCTACTGCAGGGTGATGAGGCCTCGCTGGAGGGCGAGCGTCACGGCCTGCGTGCGATCCGAGGCGCCCAGCTTCTGGAAGATGTTGGTCACGTGTGTTTTCACCGTGCTCTGGCTGATCACCAGCTTGGCAGCAATGTCCTTGTTGGGACTGCCGGTGGCCATGAGCCGCAGCACGTCGAGCTCTCGATCCGAGAGAGCGTCGTCCGCCGGCCCGCGACGCGACAGTTCCTGAAAGCGATCCACCAGCCGCGCCGCCACGGCCGGCTGCAGCAGCGACTCGCCCTGGGCCACGGCTCGTACTGCCCGGAACAGGTCTTCGCGCGGCGCATCCTTCAGCAGGTAGCCGCGCGCGCCCGCTTCGATGCCTTGAAAGATGAATTCGTCGCTGTCGAACGTGGTGAGCACGAGCACGCCTACATCCGGGTAGCCCTGCCTCAGCCGGCGGATCGCCTCAACCCCATCCAGCCGCGGCATTTTCAAATCCATCAGCACCACGTTCGGCTGCAGCTCGGCCACCTGATCGAGTGCGTCCTGGCCGTCCTTCGCCTCCCCCACGACGGTGAAGTCGGCCTCCCGGCTCAGCATGGCGACCAGGCCCTCGCGCACGACAGGGTGGTCGTCCACCACCATGATGCTGATCCTCTCAGCCACGGCTGCCGCGCGGGAGAAACGCCTCCACGTGGGTGCCACGGCCCGCGGCGCTGCGAATGGCAAAGGTGCCGTGCTGCAGCCGGCAGCGCTCGCGCATGCCGATGAGACCAAAGCCACCGGCCTGGCCGGCGGGCCGAGGCGCTGCCGTGTCAAAACCTCGGCCATCGTCATCGATGGTCAGCCGCACACCCTCGGCCTCCCACCCCAGAGCCAGGTCCACGTGGCTGGCCTCGGCATGCTTGCGGGCATTGTTCAGCGCCTCCTGGCACACACGCAGAATGCAGGTTTGCACTTCAACGGCCAGGGGGTATGCCTCGCCCACGCAGGCGAACGTCGCCTCCACGTTGGTGGAAGCGCCGAGCTCCTGCACCTCACGCAACAGTGCCACATCCAGAGGGTATTGCTCCAGCGGCCCGGGCACCAGGTTCCACACGGATCGCCGCGCTTCCCGCAGGCTGTCACGCGCCAGCGTGCGCGCCTTGTTAATGTGGCCGCGCGCGGCCTCTGGCTCCTCCAGCAGAATCTGCTCGGCCGCTTCCAACTGCAGCACAATGCCGGTGAACCCCTGCGCCAGTGTGTCGTGAATCTCCCGGGCCATGCGGTTACGCTCTTCTGCTACCGTCATCTCCCGCGTGCGTTCAAACAGGCGCGCGTTCTCGATAGCCAGCGCCGTGGAATGGGCAATGCTCATGGCCAGCGTCACCTGGTCTGCCCGAAAGTCGTGCGGGCGGTCATAGCTGAGCATGGCGGCAACGCCCAGCAATTGATCCTGCGCAATCAAGGGCACGGCCAGCACACTCCGGCTTTCTGCCAGCGTGGGCGACTTCTCCATAAAGCGCTCGTCCGAGCGCACATCCTGCACCACCAGGTAGCGCTTGCGCATGATGATGGTGAGGAAGAAGGGATCGTCCTCGGCACTAATCGGCTGCTGCCGCAGTTGCTCCAGCGCCAGCCCGCGTGGCAAGCGGCCCACACCGCCTTGCGCCACAAAAGCATCGTGCTCGGGCTCATACAGGTACACGATGCAGTTAGGCAGGCTGATGGCGTTGGCCAGCCCGCTGGCGGCCTGCCGCAGCACGTCGTCCAGCACGAGCGAGGCGCTCACGGCGCGCGTCACCTCCAGCACGTTCTGCGCCTGCAGCTCACGACCTCGCTCCTGCTGGTGCAGGCGGCCGTTCTCGATCGCCACTGCCGAGTGATCGGCCAGGGTCATGAGCAAGTCCACGTCTTCCGGCGAGAAGTGACGATCGCGCTGCGAGCCCACGCCCAGAAAGCCCATGAGCCGGCCGTGGGACAGCATCGGCACGATGAGCACACTCAGGATGCCGCGCCGGCCGAGTGTGGCGCGCATAGACCAGGCGCGATGCTCGAAGGGCTGGCTGGGCGCGGCTGCCAGCTGCCGCGCGATGTTGTGGAACTGCACCGGCTCGCCCCCGCGCAGCTTTTGCCCCACCGGCCCGTAGCCGAGGTCGAACCAGCCGCCAAATTCTGGGCCCAGCTCCTCGCCCACGTTGGGGTCCGCCCCGCGATGCGTTCCCGCGGCAAAGCGGTAGCGGCTGGAGTCGCCCTCAAACTCACCCAGCCAGCTCAGCTCGGCATCCAGCAGCTGCACCGCCGAGGAGACGATCATGCTCAGCACCTCGGCGCGTGGGCGGCGCGGTGAGTTGATGGCCCGGCTGATGTCGCCCACTGCCTTGAGCCGTTCCACCGCGTGCCGCATCTGTGCGCTGGCCGTATCAGCACTGAAGGCGAAGGAACGGGCCGGCATGGCGTGTCAGACTATATCGCGGTGTCCGCGGTGCTCGTATGGTGGCTGGCGATCGAGGGCCTGGGGCTGGCCGCATTCCCGCTGGCGTATCGCCTCCTGCCGGGGCTGCCTGACCGCGGCTACGGCTTCAGCAAGATTCTGGGACTGCTGCTGCTGGGCTACGCCACCTGGCTGGTGGAGATGCTCCAGTTCGCCAACTTCAGCCGCGCCACCGTGTTCTCGTTCCTGGTGCTGCTGACCGGGCTGGGCGCCTGGCTGGCCTGGAAGCAGCGGGCCGGGCTGGGGCACTTTGTGCGCCGCTCCTGGCGCCTCATGCTGGGCTATGAGCTGCTCTTTCTGGTGGCCTTCGTGGCGTTCGCCTGGTTTCGTGGCTTCAATCCGGAGATCGCCGGCACAGAAAAACCGATGGACTTCGCCTTACTCAACGGCATCCTGCGGTCGCAGCGCTTTCCCCCGGCCGACCCGTGGATGTCGGGCTTTTCCATCAGCTACTACTACTTCGGCTACTACCTGGTGGCGGTGCTGGTGCGGCTCAGCGGCGTGGCGCCGGCGGTCGCGTTCAACCTGGGGCTGGCCTCCACGTTCGCGCTGGCGGCGGTGGGCGTGGCCGCGCTGGTGGGCAACCTCACCCGCAGCTGGGCTGCAGCCCTCCTGGGCGTGTTCTTGACGCTGCTGGCCAGCAACCCCGATGGACTGCTGCGCGTGCTCAGCTATCACACGCTTCGGCCTCAGAAATTCTGGTGGTGGTGGGACAGCTCGCGTGTGCTGCACAGCGGCTGCAAAGGCCCCTGCATTGATGAGTTCCCTCAGTTCAGTTTCCTGCTTGGCGACCTGCATCCGCACGTCATGGCGCTGCCTTTTGCCGCCTTGGCGCTGGGGCTTGGCCTGGCGGTGCTGCTGCGGCGCGAACCGCTGCGCTGGCGCCGCGCGGATGTGCCCGAGCTGGCACTGCTGGCCATCGGCGCTGGCGCACTGGGCTTCCTCAACACCTGGGACCTGCCAGCCTATCTCGCCGTGGTGGCTGGCTGCGTCATCCCGCGGCAGGTAGTGGGGCAGACTGGGAGCAGCACGTCCATCAAACCGGGCGTGGGCGCCACGCTGGCCGCGCTGCGCGGCATCGACTGGCGCATGCCGGGGCTGGTGATCGCCGCCGCGATCGCGGCTTACCTGCCCTTCTACGTCGGCTTCAGCTCGCAGGCCAGCGGCTTCGGCCTGGTGCGGGCGCAAACCAGTGCCGTCGAGTTCGCGCGCATGTGGGGCTTTCTGGCGCTCCTGGCGCTGGTAGGGTTCGCCTTATACGCGCGGTTGCGCCGCCTCCCTGTGGCGGCGCTGGTGGTGCTTGGCCTGCTGATTCTGCTGACAACCAGGCACTGGTTGCTGGCCGCGTCGCTCCCGCTGGCACTGGCCGCGCTATGGAGCATCGTGGTGCTGGCGGGCAGTGCCAAGTGGCGCGCAGAGCGTGCCTACGTGCTGGCGTTGCTCAGTCTCGCGCTGGCGCTGCTGGCCGTGTGCGAGGTGGTGTACGTGAAGGACACGTTCCATGACCGGATGAATACCATCTTCAAGTTCTACTATGAGGATTGGCTGCTTTTCTCGGTCGCGGGCGCCGCGGCAGCACACGAGCTCAGCCGCAAGCTGGCCGCCTCGGGCTGGCGCTGGACCTGGCGAGCGTTGGTCGGCCTGCTGTGCCTGGCGGCCGCCGTATACCCCGCCGCGTCCTTCTATTCCAAGGCCGGAGAATTGCGGCCTGCCTGGACGCTGGACGGCAGCGCCTTCATGCGCGCCAGCGACCCCAGCGACCTCGCCGCCATCACTTGGCTCAACCTCCACGTGCGGGGCGATGCGGTGCTGGCCGAGGCCACAGGCGACGAATACAGCAACTTTGCCCGCTTCGGCACCTTCACCGGGCTGGAGAGCATCCTCGGCTGGGCCGGGCACGAGCTGCAGTGGCGGGGAACATGGGTACAGCAGCCCACCCGCATCGCCGACCTGAACCAGCTGTACACCAGTACCAATCCGGATGAAGTGAAAAACCTCCTGCGACGGTATAACGTATCGTACGTCGTAGTTGGGCCGCTGGAGCGGCAGAAGTACGGCAACCGCGCCTTCAACCTCTTTGAGAGGTTCGGGACGGTCGCCTTCCAGGATGCAGGCACAACCGTGTACCACATCAACAGCACGCCCAGCAGTGGGCCGCGCGCGTTTGGAATAGTTCGTGCGCAGCACGCTTGACCCTCCCTCCGGGCCGGCGCTCGGCCACCAAGCGACGGAGGCGGTAGAGAGCGGCTGGGACGGAGGGCGCCGGTTGCCGCTGCCCACGCTGGAGCAGGCACTGTGGTGGGCGGTGATCGCCGTCGCCTTCCTGATGCGCATCTGGGATCTTGGGGCGCGCGCCATGCACCACGACGAGAGCATGGAAGCCTTCTACAGCTGGCTGCTGTACAAGGGCGCCGGCTACCAGTACAACCCGCTGCTGCACGGCCCGCTCACCTACCACGCCACCGCGCTGATGTACTTCGTGTTCGGCGTCAACAACACCACGGCGCGGCTGGCGCCGGTCATCTGCGGCACGATCATCGTGGGCGCAGTGTGGTTCCTGCGACCCTATCTGGGGAAGCTGGGCGCGATCTTCGCCGCCATCCTGCTGGCGATCTCACCATCATTCTTGTACTTCTCGCGCTTCGAACGCGAGGACATCTACGTCACCTGCTTTACGCTGCTCATGGTCGTGGGCCTGTTCGGCTGGCTGCGCACGCGGCGGCCGGGCTGGATATACCTGCTCTTCCTCAGCACAGCGCTGGCCTTCGCAACCAAAGAGTCCACGTTCATCACGTTGTTCATCTTCGGAACCTTCGTGCTGGGCGTAATAGCGTTAGAAGCGGCCGGCTGGCGCCCCCGCTCCGAAGCGGCGTTGCCGGGCGGGCACGGGGAGGCGGTGCCGGGGCGCGGCGGCAAGCTGGGCAGCCCTGGTGCCATGAGCGCCAGCATCGCCGCCATCCCCGGCCGCGTGTGGGCCATCGGTTTGCTCTGCTTCGCCGTGGTGACGGTGCTGCTGTTCACCACGCTCCTGACGAACCGGCACGGCTTGATCGATGCCTTCACAGCTTCGCTGCAGTACTGGCTGGCGCAGCAGGGCGTGCGCCGAGGTGACCAGCCCGGCTATTACTACGCGCTCCTGCTGCCGGCCTACGAGCAGATTCCCGTGCTGTTCGGCATCGCCGCTATGGGCTGGTACGTCTTTCGGCGCTGGTTCGTCGCCTTCGTGGCCGCCGCGCTGCTGGCGGCACAACTGGTGGCGCTCACCAGCGGCGCCCGCTATGGCACGGTGGTGCTGGCCGCCGCCACACTGGTGCTGGCGGTGGCCGCACTGTACTTTGGCGTAACGCAGGGGCGGTTGTTTGCCACCTTCCTCACCTACTGGGCCATCCTCGGCTTCATCATCTACAGCTGGGCTGGCGAGAAAATGCCCTGGCTGGCGATTCACATCGCCCTGCCCTTCGCACTCCTGGCTGGCATGTTTCTAGGCGAGTTTTTGGGCCGGCGGCGCTGGACCAGCTGGCGCTGGGCAGCTGGCACCGGCGCCGCCGTTCTCGCCCTCTTTGCCCTGCACGCGGATTGGCCGCTCAACTACTACCGTGGCGATGTGCCCAAAGACATGCTCATCTACACCCAAACCAGCCCGCAGGTGAAGGCCGCCGTGGCGCAGATCAACCGGCTGTCGAACCGGCTCACCAGCGGCACCGACCTCCAGGTGCTGGTGGACAACACCTCGACCTGGCCCTTCGCCTGGTATCTGCGCGACTACAAGAACCTCAGTTACACCGGCGCACTCACCAGCGCGCCCACCGCGCCCGTAGTCATCACCTCCCCTGAGAATGACGCCAAGGACCGGCCGCTGCTCACGGATTATGTCGGCAACCAGTACGTGCTGCGCTGGTGGTTCCCGGAGGATTACCGCGGCCTCACGTTGCCCAAGACGGTGCAGTCGATCGCCGACCCCGCCATGCGCAAAACGCTGTGGAACTGGCTCACGCTGCGCGAAACCCCCTCGCCGCTGGGCACCTACGGCTTCGACCTCTGGATCCGCAAAGACGTGGCGCCCAGCAGCGCGAGCAACCTCACCTTCATTCAGCAGCGGGCGGCAACCAGCGCACCAGCCGCCAGCCAGGGCCCGGACCCCTTCGCCGCGCAGACGGTGCGCATCGCCAGCAGCCGCCAGATCGGCACCCCCGGCTTCGGCAACGGTCAACTCAACCAGCCGCGCGGCATCGGCGTGGCACCCGATGGTTCGGTGTATGTGGCCGACCAGGCTGACAACCGTGTCGAGAAATTCGACGCCACTGGCAAGTTCGTGCTGGCATGGGGCAGCCAGGGCACGGCGCCGGGCCAGTTCGACAACCCTTCCGGCATCGCTGTCGACAAAGCTGGCGATGTGTGGGTAACCGACCTCTGGAACCATCGCGTGGAGGAATTCGATGCTGCTGGGAAATTCCTGACTGCCTTCGGCACCTACGCCGCCGCGACCGGCAGCGCTTCGCCAGGCAAGTTCTTTGGCCCGCGCGGCATCGCCATCGGCCCCGGCGGCGACCTGTATATCACCGACACGGGCAACAAGCGCGTGCAGAAATACTCCGCCAGTGGCGCATTCGAGAGCATGTGGGGGCAGCCCGGCAGTGGGCCGGGGCAGTTCGAAGAGCCCGTGGGTATCGCCACCGATGGGCAAGGTAACGTGTACGTGGCAGACACGTGGAACCGGCGTATCCAGAAGTTCAGCGCGGCGGGCGCCTTCATGAGTCAGATATCGGTGGGCAGCTGGCCGGCGGTGCAAACTACCTACGGCCAGCCCTTCCTCGCCATCGCCCCCAACGGCGTGGTGCTGGCCACGGATCCGCTGCGCGGCCGCGTGCTGGCCTTCACTCCTGCCGGCGCCCTGCTCAAGGCCTGGGGCGGCGTCGGCAACGACGC
>JBOGTU010000261.1:0-26994 GCA_050695655.1 Chloroflexota bacterium
GGCGCCGCGCTGCTGGCCGGCGCCGCACTGCCACCGCACGCCGCGAGCAGGGCAGCGGCGGCCAGTCCGGCCATCGCCACTGCTGCTGAGCGGCCGAAAATGCGCGCGCGCGGTTCCGTTTCGGGCGAGCGGTTGCTCCCGCGCTGGAAGAGCCAGGGTAGGGCACGTGTCATATCACATTCACCTTTATGTCCGTCCGTTTCCTGCTGAGTCGTCGATGCCGCGTTACAGCCCCCCGTTCATTCGCGACTCCTCTGGAGGCGTGAGCGACGCAGGCCAGCAAGGGGGCTCCTTAGCCACAATGATCGCACGATCACGGTACCTTGACAATACCGCTACAATGCTGGAAACAGCGGACGAGGGAGTGGGTCGTTCATGGCTGAGTCAAGGAGTGGGGATTCTCGGCCCACGGCGGCGCAGCGGGGTGTGCTGCACCAAAACCGGGACTTCTTCGACCAGTTCTTCACGCGCGTGGTGCGGCGCCGGTTCGAGATGGCGTCCGACGAGTCAGCCGCGCGGCTGATGAGCATCATCGTCGGCTCCTGCAACGCCGCTCGCTGCCAGCTCACGGCCAACAACCACCTCTTGGTGCTCACCGCCGCCCGCATGGCGACAACCCAGCCGGAGATTACGGTGGCCTGCATTCCGCCCGAGGGATCCAGCCGCGAAGGGTTGCGGAGCGCCCTGCGCTACCAGCCTCCGGCGGGCTGGCTCGAGTCGTCCAGTCAGGAACTGGTAGGCGACCTCACCACCTGGCTGGGCGCAACCATCGCCTCATTCCTGGAGTGGTCGGCCGGCGTCCCTTCCTGAGGGCAAAGCGCCAAGGCCGAAGCGCGACTCGCTGAGCCAGCATTCCAGCTCGGCTGCCGGCAGTGGCTTGCCCATGTAGTAGCCCTGCCCTTGGTCGCAGCCCAGCGCAGCCAAGCGCTCCCACACCTCCCGGCTTTCCACGCCCTCAGCCACGGTGATGCGTCCCAGATTGTGGGCCAGGTCGATCACTGACCTGACGATTGTGTCGGCGCTCTCTTCGCGCAGGATGTCCATCACGAACGACTTGTCGATCTTCAGCTCCCGCGCCGGCAGGTCCCGCAGATAGGAGAGGGAGGAGTAGCCGGTGCCGAAGTCATCGATGCTGAAGCTGATGCCCGCTTCGTGCAGCCGCTTCACCACCGCCATTGTCTGGCGCGGGTCGGCCATGATCATCGTCTCGGTGATCTCTACCTTCAGCCACTCTGGAGGCGCCTCCCAGCGCTCCAGCAGCGCCAGAATGTTGTCGCACAGGCGCGGGTCTCGCAGGTCACGCATGGAGAGGTTGACGGCGATGGGCAAGGCCAGGCCGCGGTCGTGCCACCCGCGGCACTGACGCAGCGCAGTGCGCAGCACCCACTCGCTGAGGGGCTGGATAAGGCCATGCTGCTCCGCCAGCGGGATGAACTGGTCCGGCGCGATGAGGCCGCGAGTCGGGTGTGGCCAGCGCACCAGCGCCTCCAGCCCCACGATGTGCCCGCTGGCGAACGACACCTTGGGCTGGTAATGCAGCTCCAACGCCTCCTGCTCGATCGCCTGGCGCAGCTCGCCGGTGATGACGAGACGCGTGCTCAGCGCATTGCTCTCGGGCGGGGCGTAGACCGCGAAGCTGGAATGCTGCCGCTTGGAGGCGTACATGGCGATGTCCGCCCGCTGCAGCAGCACGGAGAGCTCGTCCCCATGCTCGGGATACAGGGCGATGCCGATGCTGGCGCTCAGCTCAACGGCTTGGCCGTGCAGCGAGAATGGCATCTCCAGCGCGCTCAGCATCTTGGCGGCAACGGCGCTCGCACCCTGTTCGCCTACGCCTTGCAGCACCACCGCGAACTCATCGCCGCCCAGCCGGCTCACCGTGTCAGTGTCGCGCAGCAGGCCCTGCAATCGCGGCCCCACCTGCCGCAGCACCTCGTCGCCCTCGTGATGACCGAAGTTGTCGTTCACGTCCTTGAAACCGTCGAGGTCAATGAACAGCACCGCCAGCGACGCGCCGCCCCGCTCCGCCTGGCGCATGGCCTGGCTGAGCCGGTCCTGCAGCAGCACCCGATTTGGCAGCCCGGTGAGCGCATCGTGCAACGCCTGATGAGTCAGCGCCTCCTGAGACTTGTGGATCTGCGTGAGGTCGGTGAACATGGCCACGGAGCCGAGTGGCCGGCCCTCCGCATCACGCAGCGACCGCGCGGACATCAAGGCAAACACACTGGTGCCATCCTTCCGCGGAATCTCCAGCTCGATCTGCAGCGCGGCCGAGCCGCTGGCGGCGCTGCGCTTCAGGCCGGCCTGTATGTGGTCGTGGTCGGCCAGCTTGGTGAAGTCCAGCACAGCATGGCCAACCTGCTCCGCGGCCGTGAAGCCGTTGAGCTCGCCCATCTTCTCGTTCACATAGACGATCACGCCGCGCGGGTCCACCACGCAGATGCCTTCGTTGGCAGTTTCCACAATCGTCCGGTAGCGCTCATCGCTGGCCCGCAAAGCCTCCGTCAGCTGGCGCCGGGGTGTGACGTCCGAGTACACCATCACCGCGCCGGTGATCAGCTTATCGGCGCCGCGCAGTGGCACGGCAGAGGTCTGCACCCATATGTCGCCCTGAGACTCCGGCCGTTTGAGCACATAGCTCAGGTCCTCAACGGCTTCACCGGCGAGAGCGCGCAGCAGCGGCTGATCGGCGCGCGTCAGCGGCTGGCCCGAATCGGCGTGCACGAGCGCGTAGTTGGGATCGGCCCCCATGAGGTTGTCGCTGGCGTAGGGGCCGCGCATGCGCCGCGACGCGGCATTGCGCAGGCGCACGTTCATCTCGCTGTCCACCACGAGCACGCCGCTGGGCATCTGGTCGATGATGGTCGTCAGCTCATCCCTCCGCTCCTGTGCCAGCGCCCGGGCGCTTTGCACTTCGGCGTGCAGTTGGCCCGCGCGAAGCGATGGAGCTACCTGCGCGGCCAGCAGGGTGAGCGCGCGGACGTGCGGCCGCCGGAAGGCGTTCTCCCCTGGCGCCACGCAGAGCAGCACGCCAATGGTTTCGCCGCGGATGTCCAACGGCACGGCTGCAGCGCTCAAGTCATTCGCGGATGCACCCTCGGCCAGGCGGGCAGAATAGCGCTGGTAGTTCGGCACGAGGATAGGCTTGCGTTTGGCGAAGGCCTGCCCAATGACGCCGCTCCCCGGCTGGGTGGGCGTCGCGGGCGCTTCCACGGTACTGGCGAACTCGACCAGCGCCTGCTCAGCGGCGTCCCACAGCCAAATGCTGGCGCCGCTGGCACCCACCAACTTGCAGGCGTGCCGAAGGGCTAGGTGGGCGAGCTTCTCCGGGTGCAGCAGCTCCGCGCTTTTGAGCGCCAGCGTGTGGAGTGAGCGGAAGGGGCGGCTGCGATCCTGCGCGACTGCCAACCGTTGCTGGCCGCGCCGGGTGGCCGCAACGCCCTGCAGGCCTACGATAGCCAGGTCCAGCAGCGCCGCCACCAGCGCTGGTTCGGCGCGCGAGGTTGGCTGAAGAACACGAATGGAGCCGATAGTCCGGCCACGGCTGGCGAGCGGATAATCCACGTGGGTGAGTGCCAGGCGCCTGCCTCCGCAAGCGCTGCCGATGCTGGCGATAGGCTCCAGGGTGCGGGATCCAGTTTGGAACACGGCCCCACCGGAAGCGCCTCGCGTCTCCACCAGGATCTGGAGGATGGCTTCGAGTGCCTCGCGCGGGGCACCGGCCTGGCACATCGCGTGGCAGGCGTGGGCGAGCAGCTCGGCTCCTCCCTCGCTCGGCGCCTCCGCATCGATCGGTTTGTCCCGGACGAGCGCGCGGTTGTCGGCCATCTACCCAGCCTCCATGCCCCTCACTACGGCCCCTCGTTGCTATCCCAGGGCCGCCGCCTATCTTATACCGGCTTGTTGATGGCGAATGCTGCCGCCACTGGGTCATCGTCCGCCGGCTTCAGGATACCCGCCGATTGGCGCACTATCAGACTAGCAGAATAGGGTCATTCCTGCCAATTTGCCGTGAGGGCCGACATCAACGCTTGCAGTAGGGCGCTTGACCGCTGCCGATTGGGCGGTGACGCTTGGACGTCCGCTTCGCCTGCTTGCAGCGGGCGAAGCGCACGTCCCGGGCATTCGGCGCGACGGACACCAAACCTTCTCACCTGACACGACCGGTTGCCTCGACCTGGAGGCTGAACTGAAAGGAGAGTCAGGCGCTGGCGGCGATGGCCTCGGGCATTGTCTGCTTCACGCGGAGCATCGGATCCAGCATCTGCTCCACGGCCATGGTGTGGCTGCAAATGCCGGCGCTGCCGAAGAAGTCGCAGCTGCAACTCCAGCGCTCGCCCTCAAAGGACACGCGGTGCGTGTCGTTATCACCGGAGAAGTCCAGCTCGAAACGGTGCAGGTGCACGCGCCGAGGCTCCTGCGCGTACTGCTTGGCTTTGGCGATCTTGTTGACCATGCTCGAATTCAACGCCGCGTACCTCCATCGCCTGGTTGGGCGCCGCACGAGCCGGCCATCACGGCTGGGGCAGGCGCCGATTCGCGGGATGCACCGCCCGGTGAGGCCGCGAGGCGCGGCCATCAGGGCGCGGGAACGGGGTCAGTGGACCTGACCTTCCCAGTAGGGCCAAGGTGCCCAGTATAGCACCGGCCGGCCCACCAGCAGCCCATCTCATGAGCTCACCGGCGCACGGCGATGTACACGGTGGTGCCCGGCTTCACCAGGCTGCCGGCGCCGGGGGTTTGGCTCAGCACGTGGCCAGGAGGCTGATTGGTGAACTGCGTTTGGTAGTTGGGGAAGGTGGGTGTGAGGCCCGCGCGGCGTATGGCGTCCTGCGCTTGAGCCTCGGTGAGTCCGACAACCGACGGTGCAGCCATCAGCCCTTCCGCGACCGCTGGCACCGTCGCCGTGGGAGGTGGCGGCGTTGGCGAGGGCGTGGGTGTGCCGGCGCTGGCCGTCGCGGTGTCACTCGAGGGCGTTGGCGTAGCAGGCGTGCCGGTGACCGTCGCACTCCCCTGGGCCGTGGCGCTGCCCGTGACCGATGGGGTTGGCGTGTCTGTACTGGTTGGGAACAGGGTGGGAGTGAAGGTTGGCGTGCCCTCCGGGACAGCCAGCGCCTGGGCCGTGGCGCTCGGCAAAGTCACGCCGGGCAGCGTGGAAAGGTTGGCCGCGCCCGAGAGGGGCGATGCCTGCATGGCCTGGCGCGCCCCAAAAAAGGCGGCCAGCACGCACGCCGCACCTGCCAGTGTCACCAGCGCCGCCACGGCGTGGCCCTTTCGCCGGCGCGCGGCGGGGGGCAGCATGACCACAGGATCTCCCGTGGCCGGTCCGCCGGCTGGGCTGCCAAGCGGGGACACGGGCAGGCGGCGCGTGGGCTGGCTCTCGATGGCCGGCCGCGGGCGCTCCCGGCTCAGCCCCAGGGTGTCCACGAGCGCGCCGGCCGTGGCGTAGCGCTCGGCAGGCGACTTGGACAGCGCCTTCAGCACGGCCACATCCACCTGGCGGCTCAGCCGGGCGTTGAAGCGGCTGGGGGGAGGGGGCGCCGCCTTGAGGTGCTGCGTGGCCATCTCCAGCGGCGTTTCCCCGCGGAAGGGCAGGCGGCCGGTAAGCATTTCATAGGCCATCACGCCCAGGGCGTAGATGTCGGTGGCCGCCGTCGCTGCCTCGCCTTGCACCTGCTCCGGCGCCAGGTAAGCAGCCGATCCCAGCGCGCCCTGGAACGCGCTGAGCGTGGCCGGCCCGGTGCCCCTACCCAGGCCGAAGTCACCGATCTTGATGCGCCCCTCAGCGGTGATGAGCATGCTTTTCGGGTTCAGGTCGCGGTGCACCAGGCCGCGCAAATGCGCGTAATCCAGCGCGCTGGCGACCTGCGTGGCCACGGTGACCACATCACCCAGCTCAAAGGGTGCCTGCTGGTCCACGTAGCCGCGCAGCGGCTTGCCCTGCACCAGCTCCATCGCCACAAACGGCTGGCCGGCGTCATCGCCCACGTCGTACACGGCGATGATGTTGGGATGCGATAGTGCCGCCGCTCGGGACACTTCGCTACGAAAGCGCTCCGCTACCGCGCGATCCGCCGCAAGTGGCTGGCGCAACAGCTTCAGCGCGACCGGGCGCTGCAGTTGGAGGTCGAGGGCCGAGTAAACCAGCGCCAGCGAACCTTCCCCCAGGGGCTCCAGTAACTGGTAGCGCCCAGCGATTGTGCGCTCAGCCACGCGCTAAAAGTTTGGCCGAGCTGCCATAAGCGGCCCTCGACCAGCCTCCCGCGGAGGCGTCTTCGAATTGGGGCGGCGTCTCTGGGTAGCCCCACCCAACCGCCACGGCACGTTTTCGGCCAAACCTCTAGATTATGGCTGAAGCCGGCTGTCAGTCCGCCGTTTTGGGAGTTCTTGACACCTCAGGCGCTCTCCTTGAGGGTCCAGTTGTAGGAGTGGCCGGCGTCTGGATAGGCGCCGGCGCGCACTTCGGCGGCAAAGGTGGTGGCGGCGTCCACAATGGCGCTGCGCAGCTCCGCGTAGCGCTTGGCGAAGCGGGGCGACTCGCCCCCTTGGAGGCCCAGCATCTCGGTCGAAACCAGCACCTGGCCATCGCAGTAGGGTCCGGCGCCGATCCCGATGGTGGGGATGCCCAGCGCCGCCGTCACGCGGCGCGCCGCTTCAGTTGGCACCGCTTCCAGCACCAGGGCGAACGCGCCGGCCTCTTCCAGGGCGCGCGCGTCCTCCACCAGGCGGTCCGCCGCGTCCTGGGTGCGGGCCTGCACTTTGTTGCCACCCAGTTGGTGATACGCCTGCGGCGTGAGGCCCAGGTGGCCCATCACCGGCACGCCCAATTCGGTGAGCTGGCGAGCGAGCTCCAGCTTGGGACCTTCGAACTTCACCGCGTGTGCGCCGCCGGCCTTCATGATGCGCACGGCGCTATCCACCCCGCTGGCCACGTTGTTGTAGGTGCCGAACGGCATGTCGCCTACCACCAGCGCTTGTTTCACCGCGCGACTCACCATCTCGCAGTGGTAGATCATGGCTTCCAGCGTCACGGGCAGGGTGGTGCTGTGGCCCTGCACGAAAATGCCGAGCGTGTCGCCCACCAGCAGCACCGGAATGCCCGCGCAGTCCAGCGCGCTGGCGGTAGTGAAGTCGTACGCGGTGAGCATGGCAAAACGCTCGCCACGCTGCTTGCAGGCGCGAAGCTCGGTAACCGTCATAGCACTGTCCTCAATTCCTGGCCAAACTTCTTGGGATGCCGGCGATCGTCGCTGCCCTCACGGCCGTTCCCCCTCCGCGTTCAACTCCGCCAGCAGTCGCAGGCCGATGAGTGAGAGATGCGGCTCCACGAACTGCACCGCGCGCCGAATGTGCGGCAGCACCAGCGAGGCGAACTCACCCGTCGCCACCACCAAATGCGTGCAGTGCGTTTCGTCCTGAATGCGCTGCACCATGCCCTCCACCATGCAGGCGTGGCCCAGCACAATACCGGACTGCAGCGCGCTGGCCGTGCCGCGGCCCACCACCGCGCGCGGCGCGGTGAGCTCTACCCGAAACAGCCGCGCGGCCCGATCCGTGAGCGCCTCGGCGGCCAGCGCCAGGCCAGGCGCGGTGGCTCCACCCAAATAAGCGCCGTCCTCGCCGATGACGTCGAAGCTGGTCGCGGTGCCAAAGTCCACCACAATGGCCGGTCCGCCGTGCAGGTGGAACGCGGCCACGGCGTTGACGATGCGGTTCTCGCCAACCTCGCGCGGGTTTTGCGTGGCGATGCGGATACCAGTGCGCGCACCGCCGCCCACCACCAGTGGGGCCACGCCGAAAAGCCGCTCCGCCACCCGGGCAAACATCTCCGAAAGAGCGGGCACTACCGAGGCGAGCGCAACGCCGCGTACATCTGCCAGGGGGGTCTCCCGTTCGCGCAGCAGTCCGGCCAGCAGGAAAGCATATTCATCTTCCGTGCGGCGCACGTCTGTCGCCAGCGCGAAGGAGGCGTGCAGCTCCGCGCCGGCGAACACGCCCACCGCCACGCGCGTGTTGTCTATGTCCGCGGCAACCAGCATCACGCTCCCTCTCTTTGCCCGGAGCCGTGAGCAGCCGCCGCGACGCCGCCGGCAATACGCCAGCGCGCACCCGTCTCAGTCTCTCAGAGATCCAAGCGGTTCTGGTGAACTTTGCGCTAAACCCAGCTCGCGCCCGCCAATTCCACGGTGCGCGGCTCACAGATGATAGTACCAGTCGCCCCAGCCGCGTGCTGCACGGCCCGAGGTGACCCCGGGCACTAGCCGTACACTGTAGGCGCAATGGACACCGTGCTGTATTGGAAACCAACGTGAATGAGCTGCCGAAATGCGCGGTCAGCGCTGAAGCAGCGGGGTGAGATTCAGGAGCGGGACATTTTCAAGCACCCACTCAGTGAGGTGGAGTTGCGGGCCCTGGCAGCCAAAGCCGGGAGCGTGAGCGAGCTCTTCTCCTGGAAGAGCCCCACCGCGCGCAAGATGGGGCTGAAGCAGGGCACACTGGCCGAACCGGAGATGCTGCGGCTGATGCAGGAGAACGCCGCGCTCATCCGCCGCCCCATCGTCCTCGCTGGCGAGGAGATTCAGGTGGGTTTCGGGAAGGCCGGCCTAACCGTCTAGCAGGGGCAAGCGCTTAACGCTAACCCAAGTGCACCGCTGAGGGGGCAGGCGTCCTGGTCAGGTCGTGCACGGCCTGGCCGGTGGCGAGGGCCGCCTGAATGGCCCGCACCAGCTCCGTGGCGGATTCCGCGCTCAGCTCTACGCCGATGCGTGCTCCAGGCCCCGCGGACTCATTCACGAAGTCGATGATCAGCGCGTGGTCCAGCGGCGCGCTCACTGGGTGGTCGTAGTAGACGTTGGCGCGGTTCACGGCGATCCAGTCCGGCACACCTTTGGCGCGGCCCATGACATCGGCGTGCTCTGAAATCCAACTGCACATGGCCTGGCTTCTCCCTTCAGTGCTGCAAGTGCTGTTCGTAGAAGGCAAACACCTTCTTCCAGGCGTCCACCGCCTGTTCCGGCCGGTAGCCGGGCCGATCCGTGGCGAAAAAGCCGTGTCCGGCGCCATCGTACCGATGGAAGGCGTAGCTCTTGCCCAACTCCTTCAGCTTGGCCTCGGTTTGGTCCACCTGCTGGCGATTTGGGTTGGCATCGTCGTTGCCGAAGATGCCAAGCAGCGGCACCTGCATCTGCGCCGTGAGATCGATCACGGCGTTGGGCGCGGCTCCTGGGCGGTTGGGGTCCGGCTGTGGGATCACGTTGCCGCCCCAGCAATCGACCGCGGCATTCAGGCTGGGGATGGCGCAGGCGGCCAGGTACGCTTGCCGGCCGCCGGAGCAGAAGCCGATGATGCCCACCTTCCCGTTCGATGACGGCTGCGCCCGCAGGAAAGCCAGGCAGCCCTCAATGTCGCCCAGCACCTGGTCGTCCGGCATGGCGGCGCCAAAACCCTTGCCCCGTGCCGCCGCGGCGACGTCGTCCCAGCTTCCGGGGCCATGGCGGTGATACAGGTGCGGCCCGATGGCCGCGTAGCCGTGCGCCGCGAACGATCGCATCACCTCTTTGCACCACGGATCCCAACCGGGCGCGTGGTGCAGCACGATCACGCTGCCCACCACCTCTGCGTCCAGAGGCCGCGCGTAGTAGGCCTCGATCACGTCGCCCTTGTGGCCAGGTACGCCGATGACTTCGGCCACCATACCCTCTTTCATGCGCTCACGCCTCCCATTGGTATGGACTCGCCAGGGCGCCGCCATCAGCCGGGAGCGACTGGCCGCGTGCTGGTGCCTGACTATATCAGGGCATCAGGGCATCAGGGCGAACATGGAGTAGCTGTCCCGCTCAGCTGGCCTCAGGTGCGGCGGCGCCGTAGCCCACCGGGATATCCCAGGGCTCCTCTGCTTCGCTGCGCAGCGGCTGCGGCACACGGACGTTCACGAACGTCACCGTCTCCGGCCCCTCATTCCAGTTGGCGTGGGGCATACCGGCGGGCAGCACCACCACGGAATCGGCCGCGGCGCTCAGACGTTCGAAGCCGATTCGCAGTTGCATCTGGCCGCTCACCACGTAGTAGATCTGGTCGAACTTGTGCGCGTGCAGTGCGGGTGACTGGCCGCCCGGCAACACGCGGAAGAGCCCCAGGCTGGCGCTGCCTAACCCGCTGGCGCGATCCTTCAGTGTCACCCAGGCGAAGTGCTCCGCGCTGAATTCCTCGTCCCGCACGTGCCGGATCAACGTCCCGGATGAAGGCGCCGCCAGCGGGGATGCCTCAACCGGCGGATGCCACAGCGGGGTCCCCCTGGGGGGCGACGGCACCAGCAGCTCGAAGTGCAGCTCCTCTTCCGTGCCCGGATTCCAGTTGAAGTGCGGCACGCCGGCCGGCAGATGCACCAGCGTGCGCGGACCGGCGTCGTATTCCTTGCCGGCGATCTCCACTCTCATGTGCCCCCGCAGAATGAAGTACACCTGGTCCACTTCGTGCACGTGCAAGCCGATGGAGGTGCGCTTGCCGGGCGGGACGCGCGTGCACAAGCACACACAACTGTCCAGCCCGGTGGATCGATCGGCCAGCGGCTGGCTGTTGAACTCATCGGCGGGGAACGCGGCAAAGTCGACAGGGCGTATGTAATCCATTGCCACCGGATTCTACGGCGGTGCTAGCATCAGCCCATTCCCATTCTCAACGAGCAGCGGGAGGAATGAACGTGACCATCTGCCTCTCAACCAATGGTGTGAATGTCCACAGCGGCGACGCCCCACCAACCAGGCTGCTAGTGGCCACTGCCCACGGTGTGAGCACGCTGGAGCGGTCCGGCGCAGGCGCGCCCTGGAGCGTGACGGGCACCGCGTTGGCGGACCTGCACCCCAGCTCGCTGCTGATCGATCCCCACGGCGGGGAGATCTACGCTGGCATTCACGATGGCGGGCTGTACTTCAGCGGCGATGACGGCGCCACCTGGCAGCGGCGCACCAAGGGCCTGAGCATCGAGCACGTATTCTCGCTGCGGCTGGTGAACGGCCCCACCAGGGCGGTGCTGGCCGGCACGGAGCCGGTGTCGCTGTTCAAAAGTCTTGACCAGGGACAGAGTTGGGCCGAGCTGCCGGCGGTGCACCAGGTGCCCAACATGGAGAAGTGGACCTTCCCCGGCCCGCCCAACATCGCGCATACCAAGAGCCTGGCCATTGACCCGCGCGATGCGCGCAGGATGTACCTGGGCGTGGAGCAGGGCGGCCTGCTGAAGACGGAGGATGGCGGCGCCAGCTGGCACGAGATCGACTCCTACTACACGCCACAGGACATGTGGTACCGCGACATCCATCAGATTGCCCTGCGCCCGAATCATCCCGATGAGCTGCTCATGACCACGGGCATCGGCTTTTATCGGAGCGAGGATGCCGGCGCGACCTGGGACCACGTCACGGGGCCGGAATCACGGGTCGGCTACCCCGACCAGCTGGTGTTCTCGCCGCGGGACGACAGTGTGGTCTTCCACTCGGGCGCGCGGCGCGACCCGATGACCTGGCGCCAGTCCGGCCGGGCCGATGCCACCGTGCTGCGCAGCCACGACGCGGGCCGCGCCTGGGAACCGGCGGGCCGAGGGCTGCCCGATCAGATGCGGCACAACATCGAGGCCATGGGCGTGGCCGGCTATCCCGGCGGGTACATGCTGTTCATCGGAGATACCGGCGGCAACGTGTTCGCCAGCGAGGATGAGGCCGAAAGCTGGACGCTCATCGCCGAGGGGCTGGCGCCTATCTCCAAGGGTGGGCACTACCGCGCCTTTCAGGCCGCCGCCTGATGCAGGCAGGCCAGTGAACCGGAGCGACCGGCGCATCCTCAGCACCCATGTGGGCAGCCTGCCCCGGCCCATGGACCTGGTCGCTGGGCTGGCCGAGCGCGACCTGCGCCACCCGCACGATGAGGCCGCGCTGGCGGCGCGCATCGCCCGCGGTGTGGTGGAGGTGATGCAGCGCCAGCGGGAGGTTGGTCTGGATGTGGTGAACGACGGCGAGCAAAGCAAAACCGCCTTCTCCACCTACGTGAGCGCCCGCCTCAGCGGGCTCACGCTCTCGAAGGCGCCGTTCGGCTTCCAGGGCCCCACGCGGGATAAGAACGAGTTTGGCGCGGCCTACGACGAGCAGAAGGCCATGTGCGCTGCCCGCCCATCTAACATCAACCGGCCAGGCGGCCTGGGTGGAGTGCGTGAGGCATTCGTGTGCACTGGGCCCATTCGCTACACCGGCCAGGCCGCGGTGCAGGCCGACATCGACAATCTTCGCGCTGCCCTGGGCGACAGCGGCCAGGAGGCGTTCATCACCGCGCTGTCGCCCTCCAACGTGGCGCTGTATCACACCAACGCTTACTACCGCACCGAAGACGAGTACCTCGCCGCGCTGGCGGATGCCATGCACGAGGAATACGCGGCCATTGTGGACGCCGGCTTCCTGCTGCAAATCGACGACCCTCGCCTGGCCACGCACTACGATCGACACCCTGAGCTCTCCATCGAGGCTTGCCGTGAAGTGATGGCGCAGTGGGTAGAGGTGATCAACCACTCGCTGCGCGGCATCCCGGAGGATCGCGTGCGCTTCCACACCTGCTACAGCACCAACGTGGCCCCGCGCGCGCACGACATGGAGCTGTGCGACTTTGTGGACATCATGCTCAACATCCACGCCGGCGCTTATTCGTTCGAGGCGGCCAACCCGCGGCACGATCACGAGTGGAAGGTATGGGAGGAGGCGCGGCTGCCGGAGGACAAAGTGCTGATCCCGGGGCTCGTGTCACACTGTGTGGCGCTGGTGGAGCACCCGGAGCTGGTGGCGCAGCGCATCGAGCGCTACGCCGGCGTGGTGGGTCGCGAGCGGGTGATGGCTTCCAATGATTGCGGCTTCGCCACCGCCGGATCGGGCGACGAGGTGCATCCGGACGTTGCCTGGGCCAAGCTGGCGGCCCTCACCGAAGGCGCACGCATTGCCTCGCAGCGGCTGTGGGCCAATTAATAGATAGCGCCATGTGCGAGGGTAGGACGCTCCGCGTAGGCTACTGAGCGGCCACAATCTCCAGGCCCAGTTCGGCGGCGTCCTGCCAGAAGCCGGGGTAGGTTTTACTTACGCAGCCGGGATCGTCGATGACGATTCCGGGAACGCGGGCGGCGAGCGCCGCGAATGCCATGGCCATGCGGTGGTCGCCGTACGTGGCGATGGGCGCTGGCCCCAACTGGTCCGAGCCGTGGATGCGCAGGCCATCGGGCAATTCCTCGACCCTGGCGCCCAAACGACGCAGCTCGGCGGCGGCGGCGGCGAGGCGATCCGTCTCATGCCCCCGCACCAGGGCCACATTGGAGATGGTGCTGGTTCCCTGCGCCACGGCGGCGATGGCGGCCAGCGTGGGTACCTGGTCCGGCATGGCGCTCAGGTCCGCGTCGCACGCGAGAAGCCGTGCTGGCCCTTGCACCGTCACCCCCTGCCCCCCGCGCTCAACCTGTGCACCCATACGCTCGAACACGGCCAGCAGCTGCATGTCCGGCTGCAGCGTGCTGGGACGCGCGTTCTCAATGGTGACGCGCCCGCCGCTGGCCACCGCCAGTGCCAGCAGGTGCATGGCCGCGCTGGCATCGAACTCCACTTCAAGGTCGCGCGCCGCGTAGGTTTGCCCGGGCGGCACCACCACCGTGCCGTCCGCCGCCTGGCTGAAGGTAGCGCCGAACGTGCGCATGGAATCAAGTGTCAACTCCACGTAGCCGGGGTTGCTCAGGTGCTCCACTCGCACGCGGGTCGCACGGGCGGCACACGGCGCAACGAGCAGCACGGCGGTGGCGAACTGGCTGCTCTGCGCGGCATCCACCACCACTGACCCGCCAATGGGCTTGCCTCGGAGAACGCTGAGCGGCGGAAAGCCGCCCTGGTCCTCCACGTCGGCGCCGAGTTCGCGCAGCGTGGAGCTCAGGCTGCCCAGTGGCCGGCGCAGCAGGCCCGGCTGGCCAGTGATGCTGCCGCCGCTGGGCGTGAGCGCCAGGCAGGCCGCCAGGAAGCGCATGGTGGTGCCGGAGAGCCCGGCATCGAGCTGGTGGGCAGGGCTGGCCGGCTGACCGGCCGTGCCCTGAACGCGCCAGCCGGCCGGCTCGCGCTCGATGCCGGCGCCCATGGCGCTCAGGCATTCCTCCATGCGGGCGGTGTCGTCACTCTCAAGTGGGTTGCGCAACAGGCTGGCACCCCGCGCCAGCGCCGCCAGCACGAGCGCCCGATTGGTGACGCTTTTGCTGCTGGGCGCGCGTAGCCTGCCGCTCATGCCGCCCGGCGCGCTCAGCCTGTAGCCGGAAGGCGCGGCGGCCGGGCCACTCACGGGCAACCGCCTGTCACATCTTCCGGCGAAGTCCTTGTTAGTACAGGTCCTTACCGCCGCCAGCGGGCGTGGAGTACTCCAGCTCGAAGCGCCCCATGGAGATGCAATGCGTGGGGCAGCGGTTCACGCACAGACCGCAGCGGATGCACGACGTCTCGTCGATGAGCATCGTGGCGCCCTTGTCCCAGCCCTGCGCTTCGGCCAGTGCCGGCTCCGTGGCCTGATCGGCCGCCGTGGCCTCCAGCGGCACCATGCTGATGCAGCTGTAGGGGCAGATGTCTACGCAGCCGCCGCACAGGATGCACTTTGGGCCGTCAATGTAGATGTTCATCTGGCACTGGTAGCAGCGCACCGCCTGTGTGTACGCCTGCTGCTTGCTGTAACCCTCTTCCCACTCCAGCTTAAAATCCTGCACCCGCCGGTCCACCGCGATCGCCGGCACCCGCTCGTGGGGAATGGTGTCGTAGCCCAGCTCTCGGGGGAAGGGAATGGGCAGCGTGGTGACGGTGGCCTTGCCCGGCGCGATCTCCTGGCCGGTCACGTCCTCATACAGCCAGCGGGCGCACTTGCGGCCGTGAGCGATGGCCTCGATGATGGTTTTGGGCCCGGTCACGTAGTCGCCCGCGGCATAGATGCGGGGGTTGGTGGTGTGGTAGCCCGCGTCTACGCTCACGGCGCCGCGTTTGATCTCCACCCCAAGGTGCTCCGGCAAGAAGTCGTTCAGGGGCGCCTGGCCAAAAGCCACGATCACCATGTCACAGTCGATCACGAATTCGCTGCCCTCGATTGGCACCGGCGAGCGGCGGCCGGAGGCGTCGGGTGCGCCCAGCCGGTTGCGGACGCACTTCACTCCGCACACGTGGCCGTGGCCATCGTCCAGCAGTTCGAGCTGAGTGGTGAGGAAGTTGAACGCCACGCCCTCTTCCATAGTGTCGCCACGCTCAATGTCATCCACAGTCATTTCTTTGGCGGTACGCCGGTAGACCACGGTGGAGCTGTCGGCGCCCAGGCGCAGCACGGAGCGCGAGCAGTCCATAGCGGTGTAGCCACCGCCCAGCACCACCACCTTCTTGCCGATGGTGGTGGGCTTGTACAGGTTCACTCGCTCCAGAAAGGTGATGCCGTCCCACACGCCATCCAGGTCACCGCCGGGCACGCCGGGACCGATGCCGATGTAGCACCCGGCAGCCAGCACTACGCGGTCGTAATCCGTCAGGAGGTCATCCATGGTGATGTTCTTGCCGATGGGCGTGTTGTAGCGGATGTCCACGCCCAGCGCCTTCACCTGATCCACATCAAACTCGATCACATCGCGCGCCAGCCTGAACTCGGGGATGCCGAGCCAGCAGGCGCCAGTGGGCACCGGCGACGCCTCGAACATGGTGACCGGGAAGCCCCAGATGGCCAGGTCATTGGCCACGGCCAGGCCCGCTGGGCCCGCACCCACCACGGCCACCTTCTCCTTGCGCCAGGCTTTGGCCGTGAGCGGCTTGAAGTCTTCCTGCCAGTCCGCCGCGGCGCGCTTGAGCGAGCAGATGGCGATCCACTCGTCCACGTCGCAGGCGCGGCAGGCGGTTTGGCAGGGGTGGGAGCACACACGCCCCAGAATGCTGGGCAGGATGTTGTCGCGCCGGTTCAGCGCGTAGGCCTCGTTGTACTTGCCCTCGGCGATGAGGCCGATGTAGCCCGGCACATCGGTGTGAACGGGACAGGCCCACTGACACTTGACGTTGCGCTTGTACCACTCGGCGTCCTGCGGCGTGAGCACGTACTCATCGCCGCCGGAACTCACCGGGTCCAGCAGAACGTCGAACTTGGACAGCTTGGATGGCGGCTCATTGATGTGCACAGACATGACCTTTCCAGTCTAGGGCGCTTGGTCGCCGCCGGCAAGGCATTACCAAGGCGAAATACTGAAAAACGACTTCAGCCGCGCCTTCGCGCCCACCGGCATGGCATCCGCGCAGATTCATGCCACTGCTTTACGAGGGGTTGGCCCATCGGCGACTGGAGCACGTTCCGCGGCAGGCCGGCGGGGCAGGCGCTGGCATCGCGGGCAGAAGTGCGTGCCGCGGCCGCCGACACGGATCTTGGAGATAGGCGTGCCGCACCGCGTGCAGGGCTCGTCCGCGCGGTTGAACACGCGCAGGTGCACGTGATGGTAGCCTTTTTGCCCGGCCGGATCGCGGTAGTTGTTGATGCTGGAGCCGCGGTGGCCGATCGCCTCTTCCAGCACCGCGACGATGGCCTCGTGCAGGCGCGCGACATCGCGCGGCTTCAGGCTTTCGGCGCTGCGCAGGGGATGCAGCCCCGCGCGGAAGAGCGCTTCGTCCACGTAAATGTTGCCCAGGCCGGCGAGAAACTCCTGGTTCATGAGCAGCGGCTTCATGCGCCCGCGCCGGTTGGCCAGCAGCGCGCGCAGCGCGGCCACGGTGAAGCTGGCCGCCAGCGGCTCTGGGCCCAGGTGGGCTACCTTGGCGAAATCCGCCAGCCGCGCTGTTGGCACCAGGTACAGCCGCCCGAACTTGCGGATATCCACAAAGCGCAGCTCCCGGTCGCGATCCAACGCAAACACGGCGCGCGCATGCTGGTGCGGCGGTACGTCCCGCGGCACGTACAGCAGCTGACCGGTCATTTTCAGGTGCACCAGCAGGCTGGCGCCTTCGGAAAGGTGCACGATCAGATACTTGGCGCGGCGCTCCAGCGCCAGAATGTCCCGCCCGGCGATTTCAGCGGCAAAGGTGGGCGCATCCGGGTAGCCAACCTCGCGCTCCCACAAGACCTGTGCCCCCAGCACGCGGTGGCCCAGCAGTTTGACTTCCAGGTCGCGGCGGATGGTTTCGACTTCGGGAAGCTCAGGCAACTCGCGTCTCGGGCCTGCGCAGGGGAGCCATTTCTCCCCAGGTGCGGCCCTTCTTGAGCTCCACGGTGAGGGGTACGGCCAGCTTGAGCGAGCCTTCCATGGTTTCTCGCGTCAGGTGCGCCAGGGCCTCCAGCTCATCTTCCGGCACCTCAAATACCAGTTCGTCATGCACTTGCAGCAGCATCCGGCTGCGCAGCTTTTGCGCGCGCATGTCGGCGTGCAAGCGAATCATGGCCAGCTTGATGATGTCCGCCGCCGTGCCTTGGATGGGCAGGTTGATGGCCATGCGCTCCGCCGCGGAGCGCAGCTGGTAGTTGGCGGCGTGGATATCGGGAATGTAGCGGCGCCGGTTGAGCAGCGTGCACACGTACCCTAGTTCCGCCGCGTCCACGCGCGTTTGCTGCATGTAGCGTTGAATGCCCTGGTACGTCTCCATGTAGTTCTTAATGAAGCTCGCGGCTTCCTGGCGGGTCATGCCCGTGCCGCGCGCCAGGCCAAAATCGCTCAGCCCGTAGGCGATGCCGAAGTTCACCATCTTTGCTACGCGCCGCATTTCCGGCGTCACCTGCCCGATAGGCACCTTGAAGACAAACGCGGCGGTGGAGGCGTGAATGTCCTCGCCACGCTCAAACGCGCCAATGAGGTTGGGATCGTTGGTCACGTGCGCCAGGATGCGCAGTTCGATCTGCGAATAGTCGGCCGCCAGCAGCCACCAGCCGGGGTTCGAGCACACGAAGGCGCCGCGAACCTGCAGCCCCGTGTCCGTGCGGATGGGGATGTTCTGCAGGTTGGGGTCGCTGCTGGAGAGGCGGCCGGTGCTGGCCGTGGTCTGGTTGAACGAGGTGTGCACCCGGCCGGTTTCGCGGTTCAGCAGCCCGGGCAGCGCATCCACATAGGTGGATTTGAGCTTGCCCAGCTGTCGCCATTCCAGCACCTTGGCCACCACGGCGTGGGCCTCGCTCAGCTCTTCCAGCACAGAGGCATCGGTGGAGTAGCCGGTTTTTGTGCGCTTGCCGCCGGGCAGGTGCAACTCGGTGAACAGCACCTGCCCCAGCTGCTGCGTGGAACCGATGTTGAAGTCGTGCCCCACATCCAGGTAAATGTCTTTCTCCAGCGCGTGCAGCCGCTCGTCCAACTCGCCGGCCAGCTTCCGCAGAAAGGCCGTATCGATGGCCACGCCGTTGAACTCCATCTCCGCCAGCACGGGAATGAGCGGCAACTCCACTTCCTTGAAAAGCTGGTAGATGGCCTTCGATCGCAGCTCCTGCTCCAGGGGCGGCACCAGCCGGCGCGCCGCGTCCGCCTCGCCACAGGCAGCCTGGGCCAGCTGCTCCAGCGGCAGCATGGCCAGCGGCACCGCCCGCGCACCCGTGCCGGTGAGGTCCCGCAGCGTGGTCAGCTCTTCGTCCAGCTTCTGCAGCGCCACATCCTTGAGGTTCGGGGTGCGGTCGTTGCTCACCAGAAAGTAGGCGACGGAGGTGTCGAACTCGATGCCCTCCAACGCGATGCCCAGCCGGCGCAGCACCAAGAGGTCGTACTTCAGGTCGTGCCCGGTTTTGCGAACCGCGGGGTCCGCCAGCACAGCCGCCAGCCGCTGGGCAAGCTCGGGCGCTTCGGCCAGTGGCACGTAGGCCGGCGGCGCGCCCTCTGGTGCCGCGGCCAGCCCCAGCAGCCGCGCTTCCATGGGCAGCGGGTGCGTGCCCACCAGCTTGAGGCTGAACCTGCCCGCCTCTCGCAGCTCCTGCGCCAGCAGGTCCACGCGGCTGGGCGTATCCGCCAGGCGGACGCCGGGCGCAACGGCCGGCAGGGCGCCATCCTCAATCCCAGGCGCGGGCTCGCTGGCTCGCTCGGTGCTCACCGGCTGCTCCGGCGTGGCGGCAGGCACCTCGGCCGCGGCCTCGGCGATGTCGAACATGGAAACCTGGTGCGCCATGGGAGCCGAGCCGTAGAGTGGAGCGGCAGGCTCCGACGCGGCCGCTGGCGCGGGCGCTCCGGCGGGGCGCGGCAGCCGCGGCACCAGGCTGTTGAACTCCAGCTCGCGAAACAGCTCCACGGCCTGCGCGCGGTCGTAGTCCGGCCGGCGACACGCGTCCAGGTCCAGCTGCACCGGCGCATCCACAATCGTGACCAGTCGCTTGCCCTGCCGCGCCTGATCGGCGTACTGCGTCAGCAGCTCACGCTGCTTGCCCTTCAACTGATCCAGGTGCTCCAGGATGCCCTCCAGCGAGCCATAGCGGGCGACAAGATCGCTCGCTGTTTTCTCGCCAAAGCCGGGGATGCCGGGAATGTTGTCCGAGGGGTCGCCCTTCAGCGCCTTGATGTCGATAGTCTGGATGGGCGCCACGCCGAAGCGCTCGTGCACCTTCTCCACGTCGTACACCACAATGTCACTCATGCGGCCTTTGGGCGCATACACGCGCACGAAGGGCCCCACCAGCTGCAGCGTGTCCAGGTCGCCGGTGACGATAGTGGTCATCACCTCGGCCGCGGCCGCCTGTTTGGACAGCGTACCCAGGAGATCGTCCGCCTCATAGCCATCCAGCTCGAACACGGGCATGTGGAGAATGTCCACCACCTGCCGCACGCGGCGAATCTGGCTGGAGAGCTCGGACGGCATGGCCGGACGCTGCGCCTTGTATTCCTTGAACTCTTCGTGCCGAAAGGTGGGCTTGGGCCGGTCAAAGGTGCAGGCCATGTGCGTTGGCCGCAGCTCCTGCACGGCCTTGAGCACCATGGAGGTGAAGCCGAATACGGCATTGGTAAGCTCGCCCCTGGTGGTGCTGAGCGGGGGCAGAGCGTGAAAGGCGCGGTAGATGAGTGCGTGCCCATCTATCAGCATCAAATGGGCAGAATCCGACATCGTCAGCGCCAGTATACTTTGGCATCATGCCCGCCACGACCACCTACACCCGGGATGTGCTTCCGAACGGGTTGCGCGTGGTTACGTCACCCATGCCGGAGATGCGCTCCGTGACTATTGGGCTGTTCGTAGCTGTTGGCTCTCGCTTTGAGGCGCCGGGGCTGAGCGGAGTGTCGCACTTCATCGAGCACATGGTGTTCAAGGGCACCAAGAGCTACCCCACCTCAAAGGAGGTGTCCGGCTCCATCGAAGGCATCGGCGGCGTGCTCAACGCGGCTACGGATAAGGAGCTCACCGTGTTCTGGGCCAAGGTGGCAGGCAGTCAGTTTGGCCTCGCCTTTCACGTGCTGCAGGACATGCTGCTCACCCCCCGGTTCGATCCCACGGAGATGGAGAAAGAGCGCCAGGTCATCATCGAAGAGCTGGGCATGTACCTGGACAGCCCCAACGAGTGGGTGCACATCCTGATGGACGAGGTGCTGTGGGCTGACCATCCCCTGGGGCGAGACGTGGGCGGCACCAAGGAGAGTGTGAGCGGCATCAGCCGGCCGGACATGCTCGACTACCTCGCACACAACTACGGGCCGGACAACCTGGTGATCAGCGTGGCCGGGGATGTGAAGCCCGAGGTGGTGCTCGAGCAGGCCAAGGCGCATTTCGGCACCTGGAAGCGCCGCCCACTGCCCACGTTTGCTCCCGCGCCCGCGGGCAACGGCACGGACCCCATTCGGCTGGCCTACAAGCGCACGGAGCAAGCCAATGTGTGCATCGCCGGGCCGGCCCTCTCGCGCGACCATCCCGACCGCTTCAAGCTGGCGCTGCTCAATGCCATTTTGGGCGAGGGCATGACCTCGCGCCTGTTCATGGAGATTCGGGAACGCCGCGGCCTGGCCTACGACGTGCACTCCTACATCAATCAGTTCGCCGATACGGGCGCGCTGGTGGTATACGCCGGCGTGGACCCGTCCAAGCTGAACGACACAATCACCTGCATGGTCCGGGAGATCGACCGCATACGGCAGGAGCCGGTGGATGAGGACGAGCTGAACCACGCGCGGGAGTATTACAAGGGCCGCATGGTGTTGCGCCTGGAAGATACGCGCGCGGTAGCTGGCTGGCACGGCGGGCAGGAGTTGCTGAACGAGCGCATCATGAACGTGGACGAGGTGATTGAGATCATCGACGCCATCACGCGGGAAGACCTGCTGAACCTGGCCCGCATGCTCTTCACGCCGGACTGGCTGCACCTGGCCGCGGTGGGGCCCTTCAAGAGCCAGAGCCGCTTTCAGAAGCTGCTGCGCTTCTAAAAATTTCGCGTGCCCACTACGCTCGGCGCCGCCCTTCAACTGGCGGATGAACAGCGCCGCGCGGGCGACCGCCTGACCGCGGAGCTGATCCTCTCGGCCATCAGCCACGAGTACCCACGGCATTGCCGGGCAGCGCTGCTGGAAGGCCAGTTGCAGCAGGCCAGTGGCAACGTGGATGCCGCGCGAGCGAGCTTGCGCGTTGCCGCGCTGGTTGACCCACGGGATCGAGAGATTCGACGCGCCCTCGTGGCCTGCGGCTCCGAGCCGGACCGGCGGGTCATGCTGGACCTGCCGCCGCTGGAAGCCATCGGAGGCGAACGGCCGGCAATTTCGGCAGAGGCCCTTGGCCACCTTTTCTCGCGGCAATGCCTGTGGCACCAGGCGGCCAAGCAGCTGGGCCCCCTGTGGCCGCGCCAGCCGGAGCGGCTGGATGTTGGAGTGGCCCTGGCCGAGGCCTTGTGGCACATGGGCGAGGCTGCCCAGGCGCAGCGCGTGTGCCGCGAGGTACTGGAAGCATCAGCGGAGTGCCTCGCGCCCAACCTCATCCTCGCCCAGCTCCTCACAGCCGGCGGCAACGTGACGGAAGCCGCGCCCCTGCTGGCCGCCGCGCAGGCTGTGGACCCCGAGAACGTGGCGGCTCAGGAGTTGTATGACTGGCTGCGCGTACGCAACCCCGCCCTGGCGCCCCTGGCTGCACGGCCGGTGCCTCTGGAAGAGACGTGGCTCGCCCCGGCCAGCGCCACGCCCCCTGTTGGCGGACATGAAATTGCCGGCGTGACACCCGCAATCGAGCCCGCCGCGGCTTCGGCCGCGGAGGCCGGCGATGCCAACGAACCCGCGCCAGCCTCCGAGGTCGTGCCCGAGAAGCCATTGGCGGAGCCCATTGAGGCGACGCGGGACGTGTACGAGCCGCCCACCGCTCTGGCGCCGGAAGAAGCGGAGGGCGGTCCTCCAGCGGGCGCTCCCATGCCCACCCTCAGCTCGGAGGAGCGCTGGGGCCTGCCCCCCTGGCCCGGCATACCATCGCAGACCGGAGAGCGCGCGGGCGACGAGCCGGTCCCGGTGACGGCGGAAACCGCGGCGGTGGCGCCCGAATCGGAAACCAACACGACGGGACCCGAGGCCGCGCAAGACGAATCAATTGAGCCGGAGCCGCTGCCCGCGGACGCGCTGCCACAGGAGTTGCTGCCCACGGATGCGCTGCCACAGGAGTTGCTGCCCACGGATGCGCTGCCACAGGAGCTGTTGCCCACGGATGCGCTGGCACTGGAGCGGGAGCAGATCCTGCCGGGAGAAGATGCAGCGCTTGAGCAGGCCGCGGACGAACAGTCAGCGCCAGAAGTGGTGCCCGCCGGGGCGGCTCCAGCGCCGGAGCCGGTGCTGCCGGCCATCGGGTCGCGGCCCGATGAGGGAGACGGGGGACCACTGGCCGGGCTCACGGAGGACTCGGAGGGCGTGCTCGCTACGCTGCAGCTGGACGGCGGCCGCGGCATCGCCCGCTCCACATTGGAGCCGCGGGTGGCCGAGGAGTGGACGGAAGGCATTGACCGCTGGACCACTCAGCAGCGTGCGCTTGCCGGGCGGCTGGGCCTGGGCGAGCTGCTGTATGGCCTGGTAGAGTCGAATCGGGGTGCGCTGCACATGCAGCACCAGGGCCAGCGGGTGACGGTGGCGCTCACCCACACCAGCGTGAATGTGGGGCTGGTGCGTGTTCGCCTCAGGCGATCGAACCGGCCGCCGGACGATGCGGCGCCAGGCGATGACATACCCCAGCAATCAGGCAATCAAGGCGAACAGGAGCACGATCCCAACTCATGGCCCAACTGATGGAACAAACCCTCATCATCGTCAAGCCGGATGCCGTGCAGCGCGGCCTCACCGGCGAAGTGCTGGCACGGCTGGAGCGCCGTGGCCTCACCATTGCCGCGCTCAAGCTCGTACGCGTGGACCGTGAGCTGGCCCACCGGCACTATGCCGAGCACCAGGGCAAGCCCTTTTTCGATGGCCTGGTGCAGTTCATCACCTCGGGCCCCGCCGTGGCCGGCGTGATTCAGGGCAGCAATGCCATTCAGGTGGTGCGCACCACCATGGGCGCGACGAATCCCGTGGCCGCCGCGCCCGGCACTATCCGTGGCGACCTGGCCTTGGACCTGGACCGCAACATCATCCACGGATCGGATTCGCCCGAAAGCGCCGCCCGCGAGATCGCCCTCTTCTTCCAGCCCAGCGAACTGGTGGGCGCCGCGACCGAACGCTGAAGCGCTCCGGCCTCTCATCTGCCAGGAGGGAGGCTTACCGTATGGGGACGGCGAGGCCGATCAGCAGCTTGCGGAACTCATCCTTCTTCTGCTCGCTGATCAGGGCGTACACCTTATCGCCTGGTTCGAGCAGTGTTTCCGCGGAGGGGGAGATCGCCTCACCATTGCGCAGGATCACGGACACGTGCATATCCTGCTGCAGGCCGGCGTTGCCGAGCGGCTTGCCTGCTACCGGTGAGTGCTCCGGAATTTCCACCTCCACGATCTCGACACCAGCTTCCTTCAGGCTGAACAGGCTCACCAACTGATGCCGCGGAATCTCCTGTTCGATGAGCGACAGCAGGATGTTAGTGGAGCTCACAGTGACGTCAATGCCCAGGCGGGCGAAGAGCGCCTGGTGCTTGGGGTTGTTGACGCGGGCGATAGTACGCGGCACCTGGAATCGGGTTTTGGCGATCTGGCAGCTCACCAGGTTGTCCTCGTCGTCGCCCGTCACCGCCACGAACACGTCGGCCCGACCGGTGCCCACATCGGCCAGAATCGAGGCCTCGCAGCCATCGCCTCGCACGGCCACGCTCTCGCCCATATCCTCAATCAGCTCGGCGCCGCGGGCGCGATCCTTCTCCAGCAGGGCAACCTCGTGCCCCTCGGCCAGCAGGCTGGTGGTGAGGTAATAGCCCAGCTTGCCGCCGCCGATGACAATGATGTACATCGCTCAGCCCTCCAGCATGGCTTTGATGGCGTTGGCACCCATCACGGTCGGGCACACCGTCTCCAGCCCCAGGTCTTCGTAAATGCTGCCGCGTACGGGGTCGTAGATGCGGGTAATGACTTTGGGCACCTTGAATGTGAGCTTCACCATCTGGCTGGCCATGATGTTGCGGTTATCGCCCTCCGTGGTGGCGCAAAACGCATCGGCCTCCTCGATGCCGGCCGAGCGGAGCACGGCTTCATCGATCCCCTCACCCACGATCGTTCGGCCGTTGTAACCCGTTGCCAGAAAACGGCGAAACGCGTCGGCATTGCGATCGATCACCGTGACCTGATGGCCCTGCTCGTCCATCATGCGGGCCAGCGCTGAGCCCACGCGGCCGCAGCCCAAGATCACCAGCTTCATGCTCTGCTGCGCTCCCTCCCAGGTGTTCCCGGCTCGTGCTCGCCGATCAGGCCGCGAGGCCCCCGGCTACGCATCGGCTGGTAACGGTGGGGCCGCGCTGCAATAACTGCCGGGCGCATGCGTCCGTTAACACCGAATATAGTAGCTTCAAACTTGCTGGACATTGCTCTCCTGACGATTTTGGCGCTGGCCACAATCGGCGGCCTGCGGCGGGGCATTGTCTCCACCCTGGGCGCCCTGGTAGGGCTGTACGCCGGGCTCACTCTCGCCTCCACCTTCTGGATGCAGCTGGCGGGCCGGCTGGCGCCATGGATACACGATGCCACGGTGGCCGAGGCGATCAGCTTCGCCGTGCTGTTCGCGGCGGCCTACGCGGCGGTGATGCTGATCGCCCGTGTGGTGCGAGGTGCCGTGCACCTGCTGATGTTGGGTTGGCTGGACCGCCTGCTCGGCGCGGCCGCCGGGCTGCTGGAGGGTGTGCTGGTAGCCGAGCTGGCGCTGCTCCTCTTCCGCCTGCCTGGTGCGCCCACGGGTGTGCTGAGTGCCTCGCGCATCGTCCCCATCCTCACCACCTGGCAGCCCACAGTGCTGGGGCTGGTGTTCTCGCCTTTCGCCGCGCGCGTTCCCTTTCTCGGCACCCTGTTGAATGGATAGCAGGCCGCCCCGGCTTCCCGCGGCCCGCCAGCCGCGCATGCGCGTCGCACGCCGCGGTGGGAAAGGTGAGTGCCGCCGACTTTCGCACCCACCGGGATTGTGGGTTCAGCGTGGGCAGCGCGCCCGCGCTAATGCAGGACGAAAGTAAGCGCCAGGATGGCCGCGAGCATGAGTCCGGCAATGGCGAACACATAGCGCAGGTCGTGCCGCAGAAAGGCAACATCGCGCCGGGCAACGTCGAGGGCGCGAGCCGCCGCCTGTGCCCGCTGAGAAACCAGCCGCGCCTCGCGCGTGTCAACCGGGGTTGCCGGTCGGGCAACCTCCACCGCCTCCGTTGAGGGGCGAGCCATCCGCTGGGCCGCTCCGCGCCCCGGCTGGCGCCCGCCACGCCGCCGCCGCGCTACCGTTTGCCGGGAGGGCAACCCAGCTCCTGCAGAAACATCACCGTACTCCCGCAGAGTATAAACCGCCCGCCGTGGATGCCCGAGGGGCCCACGCCCACGGTTCGCGCCTGCTGCGCAAACAACACTTTGCAGCACCACGCGAAGCCCGCCCAAGCCCCTCCGGCCCCAGTGCTACACTCCCCGCTGGCGCGCCGCCCGTGAGCTCGCCGGTCGCCCCGGGCCCGTAGCTCAGCGGTTAGAGCAGGGGACTCATAATCCAAGGGTCGCAGGTTCGAATCCTGCCGGGCCCACCAAAATTGAGCTCAAATTGAGCCGAAATCGGGGTGTCGAAAGCAGACGCTCGCTTATTATTGACATCAACCTGACATCAACGTACCCTTAAAACATGCCTCGGCAGAGGGTCGGACACGACAAGAAACGCGCCAATGGCGAGGGCACGATTACGCGCCGCAAGGATGGCCGCTGGCAGGCCGCGGTCTATGGAATGGACGGCGAGCGCAAGTTCTACTACGGCGCGACCCGCGAACAGGTCCATGACGATCTCGTCAATGCGCAGAAAGCTGTGCAGGACGGGCTGCCCCTGCCGGACGAAAAGACCACCCTCGCCGAGTACCTGGACTTCTGGCTCACAACGTCGGGTGAGCTGGGCTCAATCCGCCGAAGCACATGGATTTCGTACGAGTCCTACGTCCGCCTTCATTTGAAACCAGGCCTCGGTCGGGTGACACTGGCACGCCTGACCCCAGCTCACGTCCAGCGCTTCATGGCCGAGAAATTGAAGGCTGGCACTTCGCCGCGGTCGGTCCGTTATTGCCGCGTGATCCTCCGGGCTGCACTCGGCCAGGCCATGAAGCAGGGGTTAATCGCCCGCAACGTCGCGGCGCTGACCGACCCGCCGAAGGGCTACCGCCCGCAGCAGGCGAGCCCCCTCACACCCGACGAGGGCCTGCGGTTCATCGGTGGCCTGGAAGATGAACGGCTGAAGGCGCTTCACCTCCTGATGCTCGCCCTTGGTCTCCGCCAGGGCGAAGCGCTCGGCTTGCGCTGGTCGGACGTCGATCTTGAGACCGGCATCTGTCACGTGCGGGTTGAGCTTGTCCGCTTGGACGCCAAGTACACGCTGGAGGAGCTCAAGACCGACAAGAGCCGGCGCGATCTCCCGTTAGACGACTACCTCATCGGAGTGTTGCG
>JBOGTU010000262.1:0-1721 GCA_050695655.1 Chloroflexota bacterium
CGAATCGCCATCGATGACTTCGGCAGCGGCTACTCCTCGCTCTCCTATCTGCGCGACCTGCCGGCACAGGAGATCAAGATCGACAAGTCCTTCGTGCTGGACATCCTGACCGATGAGAGCGACGCCGCCATCGTGCGCTCGGTGGTGGAGCTGGCTCACAACCTGGGCCGCGTGACCGTGGCCGAGGGCGTGGAGAGCCGCGCTGTATGGGACCATCTCCAGGGACTGGGCTGCGACGCCGCCCAGGGCAACTACCTGGCCCCACCCCTGGCCCCTGCTGAGCTCGAGGGCTGGTTGCGAAGCTCCGCTGCCCTCCCTCAGCGCACGCTGCCCAGCATCGAAGCCGCCTCGCGTTGAGGCGCCGCCCTCCTTCCGCGGGCGGCGAGCTCAACGCGACCGCGCATCCTCGCCTGCTCTCACCCCCGCGGCCGCTTGCATTGCCAGTGCCGGCGCGACCCGCGCAGCAGCGAGCCGGGCTGCGGGCCCTCTTACCCGAGAGTCAAGCGCCGAGGCCCCGAGGCCGATACTCCTCGTGAGATCGGGCGTCCAGGCGCATTCGCGTGCTGTGCGCCGCACGACTGGGGGAGAAGCATGGATGCCGCTCCACCGCGCCAGGACGCGGACCTGGAGGCCACGCTGGAGCAGCGGCGCCGCGACGTGCTGCTGGAGCGGGTACGCTCCGTGGCCCTGCGCCACCCGGAGGTGCTGGCCTCCGTGATCGTGCAGTGGATCGACCAGGACTCCGCGAGCCACGCCCTCACCCGGCTGGAGCAACAAGCCCGCCGGCGCCGCCTGCTGGAGCACAGCGAGTGGCACCAGGTGATCAACCACCCCTACCCCTCCAGCAGCTGACGTCACTTCCCTGCCCGGCGGTGTTGGCCTAGAAGTCTGGCCGGAAACGTGCCGCGGCGGCGGGATGGATCCCCCGCGCAGCGTTGATCGAGCTCGGCGACCGCGGTTCAAGGAGATCAGCCGAGGGCCGCTTATGGCTTTTCGGCCAGACCTCTCGCTGCGCTATGGTGTAGAGATCATTTCGGATCGCTGAAAGGAGCTGGTTGTGAAGGGTTTCCGCACGTTCATTCTGCGTGGCAACGTGGTGGATCTGGCCATTGCCGTGGTCATTGGCGCCGCGTTCGGCACCGTGGTGAGCGCCCTGGTGAAGGACTTGCTCACACCGCTCATCGCTGCCATCGGCGGCAAGCAGGATTTCTCCAATATGTTCTTCACGTTGAATAACAGCAAATTCCTGTATGGCGACTTCATCAACGCCATCATTGCCTTCATCATCCTGGCGCTGGTCGTCTATTACCTGGTGGTCGTGCCGGTGAATGCGCTGATGGCGCGCTACCACTCCGAGCCCCCGCCTCCCGCCAAAACGCGGCCCTGTCCGGAGTGCCTGAGCGACGTTCCTCTCGCCGCGCGCCGCTGCGCCTTCTGCGCATCTCCGCTGCCCTCGGCCTGAACGGAGGGGCCGGAAGCCGCCATGCCAAGCGGGCCGGAGTCGCTGGCTGCACTGGCGCCGCTGCCAGGCACCGGCAGCCCGGTGTACGCCGCGCCGCGGGCGCCGGCCGCCCACGCCAATCAGCTGCCGGCGAGCGCGCCCAGCCGGGTAGACCACCCCACGGCTGCCGGGGGCATCCCGCCCGCGGTGCCCCTGCTCAGCCCCTCCGTGCCCGATGGCCTCATCGCCAATGCCACGCCGTTGCGCACCATGGCGCAGG
>JBOGTU010000263.1:0-18551 GCA_050695655.1 Chloroflexota bacterium
GCCTCACGGCCGTCCGCCGCCTGATGATCGACGTTGGTGGGGCCAGTCGACAAAACCCCGCGGTTCTTAGCCGAGGGCGAGTGTATCAGCGAGTTTCACCAGCGAGGAACAGGCTCGCCGTGACCGCCACAACACCGGGCGCCACCACGCCATGTGGAGGATCCGCGGCCGGCCGGTGGGCGTAGAGGTCGATATTCCGGGGGCTGCGATGAAGTCTGGCGGCTGGCCCGCTGGCCTTCCCCGTGGATGGCGCCACCACCTGGAGTTCGCGGGCGGGCGCAATCGGCGCCGGTAGCCCACCCAAAAGGCCTCTCTTCGTGGGCGAGTTTCGGCCGCGCCCGCCGCCCCCAGCGAACGCGCCGCGCGATGACATCCTCGCTCGACGATAGGCGCTCAACGCGCACCCGGCGGCAATTGCCCGTAGGATTTAGGGGTGTCCATCGCATGACTGACCGCGCCGACCAGCACCCCAACTCGGGGCACCCCAACTCGGGGCACCCCAACTCCAGGCATCCGGACCTGAGGCCCAACCCCACACTCAGCCCGCCGGCAACCCGTGGCCGCAAGCTCACCGAGGACGAGCGTTTGTTCGATCAGAGCGCCCAACGGCGGCTGCCGATGGACTTCACCCACTCCGATCCCTGGCGAGTCATGCGCATGACGGGCGAGCTCGTCTCCGGCATCGACGCGCTGGCAAACATTGGCCCGGCGGTGTCCATCTTCGGATCGGCGCGGTTGGATCAGGACTCGCGCTACTGCCGAGCGGCGGAGGAAACCGCCCGGCGGCTGGGGCAAGCTGGCTTCGCCATCATCACCGGCGGTGGTCCCAGCATCATGGAGGCAGCCAACCGCGGCGCCAGCGCGGCGGGTGTCGCCTCCGTTGGCTGCAACATCGAACTGCCCTACGAGCAGGGCATCAACCGTCACGTGGGGCTCCCCATCAACTTCCGCTACTTCTTCATTCGCAAAACCATGTTCATCAAGTACGCGCAGGGCTTCGTCATCTTCCCCGGGGGCTTCGGCACGCTGGATGAGCTGTTCGAGGCGCTGGTGCTCATCCAAACGCACAAGCTGCGCAACTTCCCGGTCATCCTCTACGGCAGCGAGTACTGGGAGGGCCTGCTGCGCTGGCTGCGCGACACGATGATGCCCAGCGGCACCATCATCGAAGAGGACATGGACCTGCTGCAGATCGCCGACGCTCCGGCCGACGTGACCAGCAGAATCGTCACCGCCTACGAGGCTTCGCTTGCCACTCCCCTGGAAGCCATGGATGCCTCAATCCGGGAGTAGCGAGCGCTACGCCTGAGCTTGCTCACAGGTCGCGGATGCGCGGCAGCACCTGGGTGCCGAAGAGCTCGATGGCGCGGCGGGTTTTGTCTTGCCCCGGAGAGGTGAAGATGAGGTCGAGCACACCGGCGCCCAGCTGCTGCTGGATGGAGGCGATCTGCGCGATGACGGTTTCCGGCTTGCCCACCAGCAACTGGCCGTTGGCGATGCGGTCCGCCAGCTCACCGCCTCGGCGCACCCGGCCCCGCTGCGTATCCATGTCCCGCCCGTAGTAGCCAGCCTGGGCCACGGCATCGTCCAGCGCGCGGTTGCTGGTGCTGTAGCCCGCGCGTGGGGCAGCCGCGGGCGCGCCAGCGGGAGGCTGCATATCCGCCATGGCCTGCTCGTCCGACTCGGCCACGTGGATGCCCACGCGATACAGCACATTCTCGGGCTCGGGCTCCCAGCCGGCCGCATGGGCGCGCTCACGGTAGTAGCGGGCTGCCTTGCTGGCAATGGGGACAGAGGTCACGGCAAAGCCCAGGCTCACGTGGTTTCGCGCCGCGCACTCGCCCGATTCGGGGCTGGAGCCGGACATGTAAATGGGCGGATGAGGCTGCTGCACCGGCCGTGGCCAGATGGAGATGGACCGGTACTCGAAGTAGCGCCCCTGCCAGCCAAAGGGCCGCGGCTCCGTCCAGGCTTTGACGATGAGCTGCAGCGCTTCCTCGAACCGTTCGTACGACTCGGCCGGGTTGGTGCCGTAGGTCACATACTCATTCGAGGTGCCGCGCAGCATGCCGGCCACCACGCGCCCACCGGTGAGCGTATCCAGCATGGAGAATTCCTCGGCCACGCGCACCGGGTTGAGGATGGGGATGTTGGAGCCCAGCAGTGCGATCTTGGCGCGCTTCACGCGCTGCGTCAGCGCGCCGGCCATGACCATGGGGTTGGGGGAAAGCGACATGGGGGCGTAGTGGTGCTCCGCCACCGTCACCCAGTCGAAACCCACCTCATCCGCGAGCTGGAACTGCTCCAAGCTCCAGGCCATGGAGCGCTCGGCGATCTCGGTGGAATACGTATCCACCGGTACCGGCCAGCTGCCGCGTGGCGCCGGCCCCGTATAGGGGACCGAGCTGAACAGGGCGGCTTTCACGCACCCAGCCCATACAGGTCGCGCGCGTTCTCGAACAGCAGCTTCTTCTTGAGCGGCTCCGGCACGCCATGCATGATCTTGGCGATGGTTGCCTGGGAATCCGGCCAGCAGCTGGCCGGGTGCGGGTAATCCGATGACCACATGGCGCGGTCCTGGGCGAAGATGCCGGCCGTCACCATCTCCACACCCGCTTCGTCCGCGATGAAGGTCATCCATATCTGGCGCTGGAAGTACTCCCGCGTGGGCAGCTTGGGGCCGCCCTCGCGCGGAGGATCGTTCGGCGTGCGGGACCAGACGTAGGGAATCCACGACAGGTCCGACTCAGCCAGCACCACCTTGAGCCGGGGATGCCGGTCCAACACGCCACCGAAGATGAGCGCGCAGATGGGCTCGACCAGCTGGCTGTTGATGCGAAACCCGCCGGCCGCGCGATCCACCGCGGGGTTGCTGTATGCCTGCGTCTCCACCGGCCGGTTGAAGGTCAGCACGGCCAGGTGAAAGCCCACCGGAATGCCGCTCTCCTCGGCGATGGCCCAAAAGGGCTCCCAATCTTCGTGGTAGATCGGCGGCACAGCGCGCGCCGCCATCAGGTTCACATGGCGGCTGCCCAGCTTGGCCACGCGCGCCATCTCCTTGGCCGCGGCCGCGGGATCATCCAGCGGGATCTGGGATGCGCCGATGAGCCGGTCGGGCCGGGCCTTCGTGAACTCCTCCAGCCAGTCGTTGTAGCCGCGATACATCTCGTAGCGAACTTCGGGGTCGGCCGTGTAGAACGGGTCCGTGGGGCCGTACATGACCGTGGCGTCCACGCCATCGCGGTCCATGTCCTTCAAGCGCAACTCGGCTGTGGTGGGGCGCAGCTCGCCCTCATTCATCACGCCGCCCCGCTCCAGCGCCCATTTGGCAGGACCCTCGGACTTGTACTGGCCCCAGCGGCCCCAGCGCTGGCCGTCGCAGACCCAGTACGGCAGGCTGTCCACCTGCTCGATGTGCGGCACTCGCTCCTTCAGGTGCGCCGGCGCCCGCTCAGTCCAGAGATCGGCGGGGAAAAAGCGCACGTCCAGGTGATCGTCGGCCGAAATGACTCGATAGTCCACTGCTCTGCTCCTGCGTTCTCAATGCAGGAACCATGATAGGTCCGCGCGGACTCGCCCGCCACGCGGCGCGCGATCGGGGTAACGCCTGGCTAGCGGACGCCGATGCCAGAGATTTTCACCAGGGTGCTGGCCTGGCGGCGGGCATTCTCGATGCTGACCTGCGATGCCACCTGAGTCGCGACGTGCCGCAGCGCCTCGGCCTCGGGCGACGTAGGTTGCTCAATGAGAACCGGCCGGCCGGTATCGCCGCCTGTGCGGATGGCCAGATCCAACGGCACCTCGCCCAGAAAGCGCACTTCGTAGTGCTCCGCCAGCGCGCGACCGCCGCCATGGCCAAAGATGTCCGTTCGGTGGTTGCAGCCGCAGGGGCACACAAAGTAGCTCATGTTCTCCACGATGCCCAGAATGGGCACCTCGAGCTGCTTGAACATCATCATGCCCTTCACGCCATCGTGCGTGGCCACCGGCTGCGGCGTGACCGTGATGATGGCGCCGGACATGGGGATGAGCTGGGCCAGCGTGAGCTGCGCATCGCCCGTGCCGGGCGGCAGATCCACCACCAGGTAATCCAGCTCGCCCCAGGCCACGTCGTACAAAAACTGCTTGATCAAGCCGGACACCATGGGCCCGCGCCACACCACCGGCTTCTCTTGCGGCACCAGAAAGCCGATCGACATCACCTTGACGCCATAGGCGAGCGCCGGGGTGATCTTGTCCCCTCCACTCGGTGGCAGGCCCTGCACGCCCATCATCATGGGAATGTTGGGGCCATACACGTCGCAATCCACAATGCCCACCTGGGCGCCACTCTCAGCCAGGGCCAGCGCCACATTCACGGCCACGGTGGACTTGCCTACGCCGCCCTTACCGCTGGCAGAGGCGATGATGTTCTTCACGCCAGGAATTGACTGCTTGCCGGACATCTGCGCCCCCTTGGGCACTTCGCTGTCCAAACGGATGCTCACGCTGGTCACGCCGGCAACCGCCGCCGCCGCCGCGCGAGCCGCGCGCTCCATTTCGCCCTTGAGCGGGCAGGCAGGTGTGGTGAGCACAATGCGAAAGCTCACGGCGCCCTCGCGGATCGTCAGATCGCGGATCATGTTCAGGCTCACCAGGTCTCGATGCAGGTCGGGGTCCTGCACCGCGCGCAACGCGGCCAGAACGGCCTCTTCAGAAACTGCCATGACCACGCTCCAGCCGCTCGTCGATATACAACTCAAAGGGGCAGCTGATGGCACCAGCCGGGCACACCAGCTCGCACTCGGTGCAGTAATCGCACCGCTCGGGATTACCCAGCACAGCCGTGGCCGCCACCAGTGCCAGCGCCAGCGCATGGCACACCTCAACGCACGTGCCGCAACCAGTGCACTGGGGGGCGAGGATTTCCGGCAGGGCCAGGTTCACACCACCCCTCTCAAATCGGCTGAACTATAGCGTGGCTTGCCGGCCCCTCAATGCGACTAAAGTCGCGCGACGAAAGCCAGTCGCCCTCTGCGTCCACCGCGGAATGCATTAGGCTAAAGAGCCATGGATACGGACCGTTTGCGCGAGCTGCTGCGCGGCGTGCAGGCGGGCGACGTGACCCTGGAAAGCGCGCTGACACGCCTGAAGGACCTGCCTTACGAGGACCTCGGCTTTGCCAAGGTGGACAACCACCGGGCACTGCGGCGAGGCTTTGCCGAGGTGATCCTAGGGCAGGGCAAAACCGTGCCGCAGATCACGGCCATTGCCGCGCGGCTGGCGCGGGAGCATGCGATCGTGCTGGCCACGCGGCTGAGTGAGGAAGCCGCTCAAGCGCTGCAAGCGGAGCACCCGCGCGTGGAGTACCACGCGGCGGCGCGCCTGGCAGCCATCCTCGCACCGAACGCTGAGCCGGCCACGTACGGCGACGTAGTGGTGGTGAGCGCCGGCACGGCCGACTTCCCCGTGGCGGAGGAGGCCGCGCTCACCGCGAGGTACATGGGGAACCACGTGGAGCGGCTGTACGACGTTGGCGTGGCGGGCCTGCAACGCCTGCTGGCGCAGCGCGAGCGCATCGCCCAGGCACGCGTGGTCGTGGTGGTGGCCGGCATGGACGCGGCACTCACCCCCGTGGTGAGCGGGCTGGTCGCGGCTCCTGTGATTGGCGTGCCAACCAGCGTGGGTTACGGCACCAGCTTTGGCGGCGTGGCGCCGCTGCTGACCATGCTCAACTCCTGCAGCAGCGGTGTCGGCGTGGTGAACATCGACAACGGCTTCGGAGCCGGCTTCTTGGCCAGCCTCATCAACCACGTGGGCTTGAACCCGGGCTGAATCGCCCCCGGCGAGCGCGCTCCACCAATGGCACGGATATTGCACCGTCCAGGGGGCAGCGAGAGTTTCGGCTGTCTGCGGAAAGGAGTTCAAAATGGCAGCGTTATATGTTCTTTCGTCGAGCGGCGACCAGCGAGTGACCTGGGACCGGGAGCGGCTGGAGGTTCGCGACCCGGAGGCGCTGTCCGCAATCGCCGCGGCTGAGGCACTGTTCGCCCGCGAGCGGGCGCGCGGCAGCAGCGCCTTCAAGGTCCTCCCCGGGCAACCTGCCCAGCGGTTGGACGTGTTCGACGACACAGCGGACGAAATCGTCATCGTGCCGCGCATGGCCGGCGGCGCTTAAACGGCCACCGCCATGTTGAGCCTGTGGCTTGCCGCACCCCTTCTACTGATGGGCTGCGGCGTGCTGCTGTGGTGGCTCTATCGCCGCGAGCGGATGCTGAGCCGGCAGCGCAACCAGGCCGAGCGGCAGGCGCAAGAGCTGCTGCGACGCATGTTGCAACCGAACGAGCTGCACCAGTTGCGCATACACCGCTTCCTTGAGGTGGGCAGCAGGCTCATTCCCGGCCGTGTCTATCGCATTCCTCACCGCCGGGGACAGGTGAGAGTCTATGAAAGCGGCCGGCACATCGGCAACCTGTGCATAGAGCCCACCCGCTGGGTGCCCGACAGCGACATCGTGCTCATTCACAAGCTTCTCTTGGAGGCCGACGAAGCCACCTATCTCAGCACGGCCAACCTATTCAAGGCGAGCCTGCAGATATAGCCTCAAGCCAGCCGAAACCGAGCGGCAGGTCCCGCGCGCACGCTGCTCGGTTTTGGACTATGCCCAACTGCTACAATGGCGCAACATCCCGCCGCCGGAGCTGCACCGTGGACCCCTCGCGCACCGCCTACTTTGATGGCCGCTTTCAGCCAATGGCTGACTGCCGCATCAGCATCATGACCCACACCTTCCTCTACGGCACCGGCGTCTTCGAAGGCATCCGCGGCTACTGGTCCGACGAAACTGAGCAGATGAACCTCTTCCGCTGCCGCGAGCACTTCGAGCGGCTGAAGCTGAGCGCCAGCATCCTGCGCATGACACTGCCCGCGCCGGCGGACGAACTGTGCGAGCTGGCCGCCGAGCTCTGCCGCCGCAATGGCGACCGGCAGGACGTGTACATACGCCCCCAGGCCTACCTGGCTGACGAAGTTATCGGTCCCGAACTGATCAACCGCACCAAGGCCTTCTTCATCTTCTCTTTGCCCTTCGGCAAATATTTGGAGAAAACCACGGGCATGCACTGCGGAACCTCGGCCTGGCGCCGCGTCAACGACAATATGATTCCGGCGCGCGCCAAGGTCACTGGCATTTATGTCAACAGCAGTCTCGCCCGCACAGACGCCATGGAGAATGGCTTCGACGAGGCCATCATGCTGAACAACGCCGGCTACGTGGCCGAGGGCAGCAGCGAGAACCTGTTCATCGTGAAGAATGGCCGCCTCATCACCCCCGCCAACAGTGACGACATTCTGGAAGGCATCACGCGCGGCTCGCTCATGGAGCTGGCGCGCCAGGAACTGGGCGTGGAAACAGAGGTGCGGCACATCGCCCGCACCGAGCTCTACACGGCCGATGAATGCTTCCTCTGCGGCACCGGCGCCGAGGTGACCCCGGTCACCATGATCGACCACCGCCCTATTGGCAGCGGCGAAGTAGGCGAGCTCACGACGTCGCTCCGCGCGACCTTCTTCGACGTCGTGCGCGGCAAGCGGCCGAGCTATGCTCACTGGCTGTACCCCGTGGCCCACCGCGCCCCCGCCTTCGCCACCACTTCTTAGTTGCTCGCCCGACTGGGAGGGTCACTGTGTTGCCTGTCAAGACTGGCATCTGGCGTCAACCCCTGGTGAGGGCTGAATGGCCCCTGGTTCGCAGCCGCTAGGTCAGTTGACGGGCAACACTCCTGCTCGCGGGGGCTCGAGTCCCGCCTGAGCTGAAAGACGCTCACCCTCACCTAGCCTCTCCCAGCCGGGAGAGGAACTGGACGTTGAATCGCCTGTTGGCCCCCCTGCATGTCGGACGCTGGAACGCTCTCCCGACTACCTGAGCCGAGCCGCCGGCGCTCAGTGTTCCCCTCCCCCGGGAAAGGCGAAAGTGAGGGTCGGACCGCTGGACCGGGCGCTCACGGCAAGCAACTTCTTTCCCCGCGTTGTGCACAGTGCCCAAGACGCCGCGACCAACTCCGTTCAGTCTGTCTGATGACATTGCGCCGGGGGTCGCCCTAAGGTGAACAGGCAGGCAAGGGTGCCTGTTCAGTTCGCGCGCGGTGGGAACGGCGTCGTTCCTGAAGACCTTGGGGCCAACTCAGGAGCATTCAACTTGCGCCACTCACGGCAGGAGCACGAAAGGAGCCTTCGCCTACATGGCTAAAGCCACTACCGAAATGAAGAAAACCCTGGGGTTGACGGGCGTCACCGTCAACGCCATGGCCCTCATTGCACCGGGTGCCTTCCTGTGGATCACCTACCAGGTGCAGGCCGCCCAAACCGTGCCGGGCGGCACGGCCTCCACTGCTATGGACATGTGGGCCGGCATCGTCTTCGCCCTCGTCCTGGCCTTCCTGACCGCCATCTCCTACTCCGAGCTGGCCAAGATCTATCCGGACGCGGGGACAGGCAGCACGTACTACTTCGCCGAAAAGGCCTTCATGGACAAGGAGGAGGTGCGCCATCAGCGCTGGGGGCGCCTGGCCAAGCTCGTCACCGGCTGGGCAGCGCACCTCTTCTACTGGGTCTATCCCGGCGTGATGGTGGCCTTCATGGCTACGTTAGTCACGTACATCTTGGGGGCCTTCGGGCTCAACATCGGCCTGGTGGCACAGATCGGTGTCGCCGCCGTGTTCTCAGTCATCGTCGGCTTCATCGCCTTTCGCGGCGTATCCGGGTCCACCACCACGGCGCTGATGATCAACGTGATCCAGCTGGCATCGCTGGCCTTCTTCGCCGTCATAGCCATCGTCTACCGGGCCACCAATCCCGATCACGCGCACTTCGTGTTCAGCGGGCCGGCCGACGTGATGGCGCCGCACAATATGATGAACGTGCTCTTCCAGGGCACCATCGCCATTCTCATTCTGGTGGGCTTCGAGTCGTGCACGGCCTTTGGCGCCGAAGCCAAGAATGCCAAGCGGGACGTGCCACGCGCCGTGATCCTGGCCTTGATCATCCAGGGATTGCTGGCCTACCTGTTCGAGTACTTCGCTGCCAACTACGCCATCTCGGACCAGCTCACCGGCAAGGATGCGAGCGGCCACGCGATCAAGGGGTTGGACGCCGCCGCGGCCTCCGGAGCGCCTATCGGCGACATGATCGTGCACATCGGCAACTCGGTGCTGCACGGCACGGGCTTTGGCATCATGATTGTGGTAGCGGTGACTGTGGCCCTGGCCATTCTCGGCACCACGCTCTCGGCCATGAACACTGGTGTGCGCATCACCTACGCCATGGCGCAGGATGCGGAAATGCCCGAGCCACTGGGCCTGCTGCACGGCCAGTTCGCGACGCCGCACATGGCGGTGTGGGTGATGGTGGTCGTGTCTGCGCTGATCGGCGCCATCGGCACCATCTCCGTGGTCACGCTCACGGCGGTAACCCTGGCTTCCAACCTGGGGACGTTTATCCTGTACGCCCTCACCTGCCTGTGGACAATCATCGCCTTTCCGGGGCGGCCCGAGTACAACGTCTTCAAGCATCTGGTGGTGCCGCTGCTGGGGCTGCTGGCCAACGTGGTGATGCTGGTCACCATCTTCGGAGTGGGCTTCATCGGCGGGGGAACGTCCGGCGAGGAATCCATCATTGCCATCATCATCGCCGCCATCTGGCTGGCGCTGAGCGTCACCTATGTGCTGGTGAACAGCCGGCGAACCGGGCGCGGCTTGATGCACGTGCCCACGGTGGCAGCCTGAGCCTGGGCGCGCGTTGCAGGGGGCCGGTGCTGCCGGCCCCCTGGTGGCGCGCGCTCTACCCCGGCCGGTGACGCGGCCGGAAGTCTGGTCAAACACCAGCCGCGCCGGCCGGGGCGGAGTTCTCGCGCAGCCTCGGCCATGCTGGGCGACTGCATGATCGAAGTCGACTGCGCACACCTCTCGGATCGGGGAACGCGGCGCGAAAACAATGAGGATGCCGTTGGCGCCGTGCTCCCCACTGAAGCTTCTGTGCGCGACCGCAAAGGATGCCTGTGCGCCATCGCCGACGGGTTGGGTGGCCATGCCGCGGGCCATGTCGCCAGCGCCACGGCGCTGCAAACCCTGTTCGACGAGTACTTCGCGCCCACCACCTCCAGCCGCGTGGAACAGGCGCTGGGGCACGCCATGCAAACGGCCAACCTTCGCGTGCACGACCTGTCGCAGCAGTGCGCCGAATATCGCTCCATGGCCACCACCCTCACGGCGATCGCCCTGGTAGGCAGCACGGCGTACCTGGCGCACGTGGGCGACAGCCGCGTCTACCACCTCCGTGGCGGCCATGGTGGCGCCTTTGCGCAGCTCACGCAGGACCATAGCGAGGTGGCGCAGCTCGTGCGTATGCGCCTGGTGAAACCGGAAATGGCCCGCCAGCACCCCGGCCGCAACGTGCTGACGCGCGTGCTGGGCCATCAGCTCATGCTGCGGCCGGACTTCTCGCGCCTGCCGATTGGCGTGGGCGATGCCTTCGTGCTGTGCACCGACGGTGTGTGGTCCGAGCTGACGGATGCGGAGCTGGCGGAGATGCTGCACGCGGGCAGGCCGGCAGCCGAAAGCTGCCGTAACATCATCGACCGCTGCCTGGAGCGCGGCTGTCAGGATAACGCCAGCGTTGAGGTGCTGCGGATCGTCGCCACTGGCCCAAGCGCCGCACCAGCCGAAGGCAGCAGGCTGGGTGGCCTGTTTAGAATTCGCCGGTGACGCCGTGAGCCTTGCACCCGGCCAAGTTGTGGACCGCTACGAAATCATGAGCGAGCTCGGCCATGGCGGCATGAGCGACTCCTACAGGGCCCGCGATCGCGAAAGCGGCGAAAACGTCGTGATCAAGGTGCCCCTCTCCAACCGCCTGGATGACGCTGCTGGCCGCTACCAGCGCGAGGCGGAGATTGGGCGCCGCTTGCACCACCCCAACGTGCAGCATGTGATCGGCACCGGCCGTCTGCCAGACGGCACGCCCTACCTGGCGCTGGAGTATGTGGAAGGCGAAGCGCTGCGTGTGTACCTCACGGCACACGCGCCACTCGATCCATGGCGGGCGCTGCAGTTGGCCCAGCAGGTAGGTGCGGCGCTGGCCGCCTGCCACGAACAGGGCATCGTCCACCGCGACGTCAAGCCCGAGAACCTGCTCATCACCGCCAGCGGGCAGTTGAAGCTGCTGGACTTCGGCATCGCGCTGCCCAAGGGCGAGCACCGCATGGGCTGGAACCGCCTCGGCGGCACCGCCGGCACGCCGGACTACATGGCGCCTGAGCAGGCGCGCGGCCAGCCAGGCGACGCTCGTTCCGACGTGTACGCCCTGGGTGCCTTACTGTACGAGATGCTCTCCGGGCGGCCCCCATTTGCAGGCGACAACGCGCTGGCAGTGATGCACCAGCGCAACGATCGCGAAGCGCAGCGTGTGACCGAGCATGCACCTGGCACGCCAGCGCCACTCGATGCTATCGTCGCCCGCGCGCTGCGGCGCGACCCCGCGCGGCGCTATCCGTCCATGGCTGCCCTGATGGTGGATCTGGGGCGACTCCGCGAGCCGCACCCGAGCCACGGGCCCGCCTCGTGCGCGCCGCCGGGATCGACCGCGACCCGCGCGCCCATGAGTACGCGAAGCTCGAGAACAGGGGGCCCGCCAAGCCTTCCCACGGGCGAGCGCCCCACGCGCAAGGGCAAGCTGAGAGCAGCGCTGCGCGCCGCGGGCGGCGCCGTGGCCCACCTTATACAGGGAGGACAGGTTGGAAGCTGAGAATCACGGGCGGCGGGCCGCCCTCATCCCCACGCCGGCCGCGGCAGTGGAGCGCGTGCGGGCCGCCGGGGCCGAGTTCGTGTACCTGCAGTTTGCCGACATCCTGGGCGGCGTGAAGGGCGTATCCATCCCCGTGGAACGCCTGGAGATTGCGCTGCGGGAGGGCGTGTGGTTCGATGGATCGTCCGTGGAGGGTGCCGCGCGCGTAGCCGAAAGCGACCTCTACCTGCGGCCGGACCCCTCCAGCCTGGCCCTCTTTCCCTGGGAAGGGCCACCGGCAGCGCGCTTCATCTGCGATTTGCACCTACCGGGCGGCGACCCATTTTTGGGCGATCCTCGCCAGGCCCTGCGGCAGGTGCTGGCGGAGGCCGAGGCCGTGGGCCTCGACTTTCGCGTCTCCTGCGAATTCGAGTTCTTTCTGCTGGACAATCAGGGCCTGCCGACGGAGCTGGCACCGGGGCGGCTGCATCCATCGGACGCCGAGAGCTACTACAGCATTCCCACCGATCGCGGTGCACGGCTGTGCCACGAAGTCACCAAGGCACTGCAGGCATCGGGCATCACCGTGGCGGCGACCCATCATGAGGTAGCGCCCGGCCAGCATGAGATCGATCTGGGCGAGCTGCCCGCGCTACGTGCCGCGGACGCCATTGCCACACTGAAGATCGCGCTGCGCGCCTACGGCCGGCGCGAGAACCTGCTGGCCACGTTCATGCCCAAGCCGCTGGCTGAGCTCAGCGGATCGGGCCTGCACTTCGCGCAGACGCTGCTGCGCGCCGGGGATGGTGCCAATGCCCTGCACGATGCCAGCCAGCCCTACCACCTCTCGGCGCTGGGAAGATCGTTCATTGCCGGGCAGCTGGCCCACGCCCGCGGCATGTGTGCGCTGCTGGCGCCCCTGGTGAACTCTTATAAGCGCCTGGCTGGCGGCGGCGAGGCTCCGGCAGTCATCGACTGGGCGCGCATCAACCGGGGCGCGCTCATCCGCGTGCCTGAGTTGGGCAACGCCAGTGGGGACGGCGTGTTCGTGGAGCTGCGCACACCGGACCCCAGTTGCAACCCCTACCTGGCCCTGGCGGTCATGCTGCGGGCCGGCCTGGAGGGCGTCCAGGGGAATCTGCCACTGCCCAACCCTGTGGAGGAGCGCGAAGACCAGTCAGACGATGCGGCGGAGCTGGAAGCCAACCCTCTGCCCGCCACGCTAGGCGAAGCGCTGGACGAGCTGCAGTGGGATCCGGTTGTGCGCGACGCCCTGGGCCAAACCATCTACGAGCGTTTCCTTTCTGCCAAAGAGCAGGAGTGGGCCGCCTTCAACCGCCACATCAGCTTGTGGGAGATCGAGAACTACCTCCAGCGAGCATGAGCCGGCCACTGTCACATGGCGGTGCCAGCGCCTACCATTGGGCTACATGACGCTGGATGAGTTTTGCACGGGCCAGCGCGAGGAGCACGTGCGCTGGCTGGAGCGCTACCTGCGCATTCCCAGCATCAGCAGCGATCCCGACCACGCCACGGAGGTGCGCCGCTGCGCGGAATGGACCGTGGCCGAAATGACCCGCATTGGCCTGCACAACGGCCAGCTGTTGGAAACGGGAGGTCATCCAGCCGCCTACGCGGAGTGGCTGGGTGCACCCGGTGCGCCCACGGTGCTGATCTACGGCCACTGCGACGTGCAGCCCGTAGATCCGCTGGATCTCTGGGACAGTCCCCCTTTTGAGCCGGCCGTGCGCGAGGGCAACCTCTTCGCTCGCGGAGCGGTGGACGACAAGGGCCAGGTGCTCATGCACCTGGCGGCGATCGACGCGCTGCTGCACACCGCCGGCCGGCTGCCAGTGAACGTCAAGCTCCTCATTGAAGCCGAGGAGGAGATCGGCAGCCCCAACCTCGATGCCTGCCTGCAGCGGGAGCAGCGCCGCCTGACGGCGGACGTGGCCGTGATCTCCGACACCCCGATGTACGGCCCCGGCATTCCCTCCCTGTGCTACGGGCTGCGCGGGCTGGCCTACTTTCAGATCGATCTCCGCGGGCCGAACGCGGATCTCCACTCCGGCGGCTTTGGCGGCGCCGTGGATAACCCCTGCAACGTGCTGGCGCACCTCATAGCCCGATTGAAGAACGATGCCGGCCGGGTGCTCATCCCCGGCTTCTATGACACGGTGCGGCCACTCTCTTCGCGCGAGCGCGAGGAGCTGGGCAAGCTGCCGTTCGACGAGCCTACCTATCGCGCTGCCATTGGCGTGGAAGCGCTCACCGGTGAAGCAGAGTTCACCGTTCTGGAGCGGCTGTGGGCGCGCCCCACGCTGGATGTGAACGGCCTCTGGGGCGGCTTTCAGGGCACCGGCTCCAAGACCATCATCCCGGCCGAGGCCCACGCCAAAGTGAGCTGCCGCCTGGTGCCCGACCAGGAGCCCGAAAACATTGCCGAGCTGTTCGAGCGCTACCTGCGGCAGATCGCTCCGCCCACCGTGCAGCTCACCATCCAGCGCCTGCACGGCGGGCGGCCCTCCATCACACCGATCGATCACCCCGCTACGCTGGCCGCCACCCGCGCCCTCAAGCGCGCCTTCGGCAAGGAGGTCGTGTTCATGCGCGAAGGCGGCTCCATTCCTGTGGTGGCCACGTTCGATTCACTGCTGCACCTGCCCACCATTTTGCTGGGCGTGGGCCTGCCGGACGAGCACGCGCATGCCCCCAACGAGCGGCTGAACCTCGATAACTTCTACCGCGGCATCCTGGCCGCGGCGTATCTCTGGCAGGAGCTGGCCGCGCCCGGCGGGCTGCGCCCATGAGCGCCCCCGGCGCAGGCCGTGGGGCCGCGGCGGCTCACATGCACTCGCGGTCCGCACGACCTGCGCCGGGGGCGATCGGTTCCCCGCGGGGCGCCTGAGCGTGTGCGCGACGCGGCTGGCGAGCGTGCTGAGCGCGATCCGCGAGCTGAAGCTCACCGTGGCCGTGGCCGAGTCCGCCAGCGGCGGGCTGATCGCCGCGGAGCTCACGCGGCTGCCAGGCAGCTCCGCCTGGTTTCGCGGCGGCCTGGTGGCCTACGACGAGCGCTCCAAGGTGCACGTGCTCGGGGTTCCACCGGCACTGCTCGCCAGGTACGGCTCAGTAAGCGCGGAGGTGGCCCTGGCGCTGGCGCGCGCTGCCCACGACCTCTTTCAGGCGGACATCGGCCTGGGCGAAACCAGCATCAGCGGGCCAGGCGGCGCCACGGACACCAAGCCGCTGGGACTGTCCTTCACCGCGCTTGCGACCTCCACCCGGAGCGAGGTGCGAACCTCGCACTTCAGCGGCAGCCGGCAGGCGAACCGTCGCGCCGCCGTGGCCGTGGCCGTGGACCTGCTGGCGACGCAGGCGAGCCGCCCTGGCACCTTCGATGCTGGCACTTTCGATGCTTTGACAATCGCGGGGGCCGAGTGCTAACATTCTGACCGTTAGCACTCCGCTTTTTTGAGTGCTAACGCTGCTGCAATGCTGACGGAACGAAGACGCGACATCCTGCGCCTCATTGTTGAGGACTACATCAACAGCGCCATACCCATCTCCTCCGAGGCTATTGCGCGACAGATGTCGGTACCGGTGAGCTCGGCGACCGTGCGCAACGAGATGGCCGCCTTGGAGGATGAAGGGTACATCAGCCAGCCGCACACCTCGGCCGGGCGCGTCCCATCGGACCAGGGCTATCGCTTCTTCGTGGAATTCCTCATGAATGAGCACCCGCTGAGCGTGGACGAGCGGCGGATGATCAACCACCAGTTCTACCAGGTGCAGCTCGATACGGACCAGTGGGTGCGGCTGGCGGCGGCGGTACTGGCGCGCGCGGCGATGAATGCCGCCATCATCACCGCGCCCAAGGTGCAGGACGTGCACCTGAAGCACCTGCAACTGGTGCTGGTGCAGCAGCGCCTGGTGCTGCTGGTCATGGTTTTCGACAAGGGCCTGCTGCGCCAGCAGTTCATGACACTGGACCAGGAGCTCTCGCAGGAGGACCTCACCCGCGCTGCCAACCGCCTGAACGCCGAATTGGGCGGCCGCAATCTGCGCGGCATCAAACGCAAGTCCCTGCAGCTGGCGGGTTGGGAGGCGCAGGTGGTGGACCACGTGCTGGCCGAGTTCAAGGAGCTGGAAGCGCCCACCGTGGACCAGATCTTTCGCGATGGCCTGCTCAACATCATGAGCCAGCCGGAATTTGCCCGCACTGATCGGGTGCGCGAGTTCATGAGCGTGTTCGAAAGCGGCCGCCTGCTGGAGGGCGTGTTTGCCGATTCGCTGGCAACCGATGGCGTGCGCGTCATCATTGGCGATGAAAACAAGGCCGACGAAATGCGGCAGTGCAGCGTGGTGCTGAGCCGCTATGGGCGCGATGGCGAGGCCGCTGGCGTGCTGGGCATCATCGGGCCCACCCGCATGCCCTACGCACGCGTGATCACGACCGTTCGCTACACGGCCTCCATTCTGGAGGACCTCATCCACGCCATTTACGGCGCGGACAACTGAGGCCCTTCCACTGATGAGGTGAAACGATGAGCAGCAACCACTCCGATGCGTCCGCGCCGCCACCCGAGGCCGGGGAGGCCCAGGTGAGCGAAGACGTGCGCCCACAGAGAGAGACGCCCGAGGTTGAAAGCGCGGCGGAGACCGCGGCAGAAGCGGCAGAGGCCGCGGCACCAATGCCCGCCAACGAGGGGGCGGAGACCGAGCTGGCCCGCCTGGCTGCCCAGGTGGAGGCGGAGCGGGCCACCGCGGCCGAGTACCTGGCGCAGTGGCAGCGCACCGCCGCCGATTTCAGCAACTTCAAGCGGCGCAACGAGCAGGAGCGCGCGGAGATGGCCAGGCTGTTCAATGCGTCGCTGGTGGGCCAGTTACTGCCCGTGCTGGATAACTTTGAACGCGCCCTGGCAGCAGTGCCTCCGGAGATGGCGGATCACGCCTGGATAGCCGGCATCGGCCTCACTGAAAAACAACTGCGATCGGCCCTCGAAAAAGAGGGCCTCAGCACCATTGCTGCTCAGGGGCAGCCGTTCGACCCCACCCTGCACGAAGCCGTGGCCCACGAAGTCTCGGCTGACCATGAGGACGACACCGTGATCGAGGAATTCCAGAAGGGTTACAAGCTCCACGATCGCGTGCTCCGGCCGGCCATGGTGAAAGTCTCAAAGAGGAGCTGATTCACATGCCCAAAGTCATAGGAATAGACCTTGGCACCACCAACTCGTGCGTCGCCGTGATGGAAGGCGGCGAGCCGGTGGTTATCCCCAACTCGGAAGGCGCCCGCACCACCCCTTCGGTGGTGGCCTTCGCCAAAAACGGCGAGCGACTGGTGGGCCAGGTGGCCAAACGGCAGGCCATCACCAACCCGGAGAACACCATCTTCTCCATTAAGCGCTTCATGGGCCGCAAGTATGACGACACCGAGGTCAGCCGCGACAAGCAGCTGGTGCCATACCAGGTGGTGCGCGCCGATAACGGCGACGCCTGGGTGAACATTGGCGACAAGCGCTACTCGCCACCGGAGATCTCAGCCATGATCCTGGCCAAGCTCAAGGCCGATGCCGAGGCTTATCTGGGCGAGAAGGTGAACCAGGCGGTTATCACCGTGCCGGCTTACTTCAACGACTCGCAACGCCAGTCCACCAAGGACGCCGGCCAGATCGCCGGGCTGGAGGTGCTGCGGATCATCAACGAGCCTACCGCCGCCGCGCTGGCTTATGGCCTGGACAAGAAAAAGGAGGAGAAGATCGCCGTCTACGACCTGGGCGGCGGCACGTTCGACATCTCCATCCTGGAGCTGGGTGACGGCGTATTCGAGGTGAAGTCCACCAACGGCGACACCCATCTCGGCGGCGACGACTTCGACCAGCGCATCATCAACTGGCTGGCGGACGAATTCAAAAAGGAGAATGGCATCGACCTGCGCCAGGACCGCATGGCGCTGCAGCGCCTGAAAGAGGGCGCGGAGAAGGCTAAGCAGGAGCTCTCCACCGTGATGCAGACGGAGGTGAACCTGCCGTTCATCACGGCCGATGCCAGTGGCCCCAAGCACCTGAACATGACCCTTAGCCGCTCCAAGCTGGAGCAGCTGGTGGAAGACCTCATCGAAAAGTCCGGCGTACCGGTGCGCCAGGCCCTGGCGGACGCCGGCCGCGCCGCGAGCGAGGTCGATGAGGTGATTCTGGTGGGTGGCCAAACGCGCATGCCGGCCATCCAGGAGCTGGTGAAGAAGGCCTTCAGCAAAGAGCCGCACAAGGGCGTGAACCCGGACGAGGTGGTCGCGGTGGGCGCCGCCATCCAGGCCGGCGTGCTGGCGGGCGACGTGAAGGATGTGCTGCTGCTGGATGTGACGCCACTCTCGCTGGGCATCGAAACGCTGGGCGGCATCTGCACCAAGCTGATCGAGCGCAATACCACGATCCCCACGTCGAAGAGCCAGATCTTCTCCACCGCCAGCGACAACCAGCCCAGCGTGGAGATCAACGTGCTGCAGGGCGAACGCGAGCTGGCGCAGTACAACAAGAGCCTGGGCCGGTTCATCCTGGACGGCATTCCGCCCGCCCCCCGCGGCGTGCCGCAGGTCGAGGTCGCCTTCGACATCGACGCCAATGGCATCGTCAACGTCTCGGCCAAGGACAAGGGCACCGGCCGCGAGCAGAAGATCACCATCCAGGCAGGCTCCGGCCTGTCCAAGGATGAGGTGGAGAAGCTGCAGCGTGAGGCCGAGCTTCACGCCGCGGAGGACAAGGCCCGCCGTGACGACATCGAGGTGCGCAACACGGCCG
>JBOGTU010000264.1:0-64091 GCA_050695655.1 Chloroflexota bacterium
GGCGGCGGCCGCCGCGCGCAGGCAGCGCGTGGAGTAGTCGGGGTCGGCCTTGAAGCCGTCGAAAAAGTGCTCCGCGTCAAAGAACGTGGTGCGCCCGCGCGACTTGAGGTAGGCGATGACTAATAGATCGCCATAGCCGTTGATGGTGCCCTGGATGTGGCTGGCGCCGGCCTCGACCGCGGCCAGGGTATTGGCGACTGCCAGCTCGGAATCGTTGTGAGCATGGATGCCGATGCGCGTGCCTGGCACCGCTTCCACAGCCTGGCGCACCATGGCGTGCACATCGGCTGGCAGCGTGCCGCCGTTGGTGTCGCACAGCACGATGCAGTCCGCACCGGCGGCGGCCGCCGCGCGCAGGCAGCGCGTGGAGTAGTCGGGGTCGGCCTTGAAGCCGTCGAAAAAGTGCTCCGCGTCAAAGAACGTGGTGCGCCCGCGCGACTTGAGGTAGGCGATCGAGTCGCCCACCATCTCCAGGTTCTCGTCCAGCGTGGTGTTGAGCACGTCGCGCACCTGCCAGGCCGAGCTCTTGCCCACCAGGCATACCACCGGCGCGCCGGATTGAATGAGAAAGCCGAGCGTGGGATCCGTTTCCGCCGCGCCATGAGCTTTGCGGGTGCTGCCGAAGGCGCACAGACGCGCGTGTTCCAGGCGCAGCTGGCGCGCCTGCTGGAAGAACTCGATGTCCTTGGGGTTGGCTCCGGGCCAGCCGCCCTCGATGTAGTGGATGCCGAGGTGGTCGATCTTGCGGGCGATCTCCAGCTTGTCTTTCACCGAGAGTGAGATGCCCTCGCGCTGCGTCCCGTCACGCAGGGTGGTGTCGTACAGCTCAAGCATGATGGTGGTGCCTGTTCCTTCCTTTCCTCCGCTCTCCCGAGCGAGGGCCAACAAAAAACCCCCCGCCTGGGCGCGAGGGGCAAACGTTTTCCGGCTTGGTCCAGCGTGACGCTAGCTCGGTGGCGTTCCCCCGAGCTGAATAATCATGATGCCGGCCTTGTGTTGCATAGTATGGCTACTGTACCGCCCGTCGCTCCCCTACACCTAGCCTTCGACCTGAAAGTCGAGGTAGTGCGAGTGTGGCAGCTGATTCACCCAGTAGTCGATAGTCTTGCCAGGCGCCAGCTTCAGGATGTTTTCAGCGCGGCCCTGGCCAACCAGGCTGCCATCGGCCTGCTCGACGATGGCGCCGGCATCGTCCCCACTCTTCATTGTTAGCTTGATCTGTCGCATTGGGGACAAGCTTACCAGACGGTGCGGCCGGCGCTGACGAATCAGGCCAGCAGGGGGTCCATCGCGAGGACGAGGACGTTGCCCAGTGGATCCGCCCCAAGGTCATCCACCAGCAGGCGATCCAGCCACAGGCCGAATTCGTTTGGGACCAGCTTGGGGCTGATCATGAATAGGCCATCGACCGCCCCACGCCGCACCAGTGCTGCTTGCCGGGCGGGATCGTCTGGCTCCAGCTGGCACACGCAGGTGATGGCGTTACCGTGGCGCGTCAGAAGAAAGCGCCCGGCCGAAGTATCGAACGCCATGCTCCGGTTCTCGACGCCCTGAGCCAGCCGTTCGAATTGAACCGCCAGGAAGCCCTGGCGAGTGCGCGCATCCAATCCTCTTCTCCCGCTGCTAACTGTAGGTGGCGAAGGTGCGTTTGCCATTTGTCGGCCCGGGACAAAGGTGGCACCGGGCGCTGGTTCGCGTCAGGCAGCAGCCTGAGCCAGATCAAGCGCCCGGCTGGGCAGCGCGAATGCCAGCCCCTTCTGGTTCTCCTGGCGAGCGAGGCGGTCGAGGTTCGCGCCCACAAAGCGGGGCCACTTGGCCGCTTCCGGAGTGGCCAGCACATCCGCCGCGTGCTGCAGGCTGGTGAGTGTGTGGACGATGAGCCCAATCTCCGAGCGCTGGTAGAACCAGCGCGCATAAGCCTGCGTGATCTTGGGATAAAGCGGACCCTTCTGGTCGCCCGTGAGCTTCTGCAGGGCGCTGGTAGAGAACTTGGTGATGGGCAGCGTGGACTGCACGTTCTGTGCGTGAGCGGCCACCAGCTCCGGCTCCAGCGCGGCCTGTCGCCCGGCGGATCGGCCTCCCCACAGCCAGCTGTCCACCACTGTGGAGTGCAGCAGCTCCACGCCGCCGCTGCGTCCCAGTTCCAGCAGGCCACGCACGGCCTCCGTTTCGGGGGCCGTCTTCTGCTCGATGAGCAAGCTGAGCGAGGCAGTGTCTAAGTACACGCGCATGGCAGGAGGGATCGTAGCAAGGCCCCCGCGGCTCAGCTGGCGGCGGGGCGTTTGCGGGTGAGGTAGGCGAGGATGGCCCCTACCACCAGCAGCAAGCCCACAAAGCCGTAGATCTTCACACCCCAGCCGGAGCTGTGCAGGCTGGTGAAGGCCAGTGCGTAGGCGCCAAAGGCCGCTGATATGCCGTAGTACAGCACCAGCGTTTTGCGCTGGGAGAGCCCCACGTCCAGCAGGCGGTGAAAGAGGTGGCCGCGATCGCCTCGCCAGAAGGGCTGCCGGCGCAGGCTTCGCAGCACGATCAGCAGCGCAACGTCGAACACGGGCACGCCGATCACCAGCAGCGCGGTGGAGAGCTTGGCCCCGCCGATGATGGACATGGTGGCCAGCGTGTAGCCCAGGAACCACGAGCCGCTGCTGCCCATGAACTGACGCGCGGGGGGCAGGTTATGCGGCAGGAAGCCGGCCGCGGCGCCTGTGAGGGCCAGGCACTCCAGGGCAACGCCGGGCTGGTTCAGCCGTACGGACGCGAAAGCCAGCACGGCCGCGCCAATGGCGACAACGCCCGCGGCCAGGCCATCCATGCCGTCCAGAAAGTTGACGGTGTTGATGGTGCCAGTGATCCAGAACAGCGTCACCGGCACGGCGATCACCAGGGGGAAGTGCAGCAGCCCACCGAAGGGCCCACCGATGCGCGGGTCGCGGATGGCAACGATGCTCACCCCAAAGGCGATGGCGATGCCGGCCGCCAGCAGCTGACCGGCGAACTGCACCACGGGCGGGAGCTCGCGGGACGGTGGCCGCAACTTGTCATCCAGCAGGGCCACCGCCAGGCACACGGCCGCGCCGACCAGCACGCTGGCCAGCTTCGGGTCCAGCGGATGGCGGCTGACGAGCAGCCCCGCCACAAAAGCCAGGTACATGGATACGCCGCCAACGCGCGCGCGGATGCCGGTGTGCTTGCGACGCTCGTCCGGCCGGTCCACCATGCCGGCCCGCGTGGCCAGGTGCCGCTCCGGTATCGCCAGGAGGTACGAAACCAGCGCCGCCGCCGCGAACGTGGCGAGCGCACTGAAGATCAGATCGCTGGGCCTGCCCGCGAGATCACCCGGCAGTGGCGCCTGTGGTCGGCTGTTCGATCTCGCCGCAGCCTGGAACAGCAAACTGGCGGCACAGCGCCCCTACCTCAGAGCGCAGGGCCGCGGCCAGCCGCTCGTCCTGTGGGGCGCGCACCACCTCGCATATCCACTGGCCGATGCGCTCCATCTCAGCCGTGCCCATGCCCCGCGTGGTGGCGGCAGGGGTGCCCAGCCGGATGCCGCTGGTGACCGTGGCCGGCAGCGGGTCAAAGGGAATCTTGTTTTTGTTCACGGTGATGCCGGCACGGTCGAGCGCGGCCTCCGCGTCCCGCCCGCTCACGCCGGCGGGCGAGACGTCGACCAGCAGCAGGTGGTTGTCTGTGCCACCACTCACGAGCTTCAGCCCGCCGGCCACGAGTGCTTCGCCCAGGACGCGCGCGTTCTCCACCACCTGCCGCGCGTACGCGGCGAACGAAGGTTGCAGCGCCTCCAGGAAGCACACGGCCTTGCCGGCGATGATGTGCTCCAGCGGGCCGCCCTGGGTGTTGGGAAACACCGATGAGTCGATCTTCTGGCGCAGAGCCTCTTTGGCCAAGATGAGCCCGCCCCGCGGCCCGCGCAGCGTTTTGTGTGTGGTGGAGGTGACGATGTCCGAATAGAGGATCGGGCTGGGGTGCACCCCGGCGGCCACCAGGCCGGCGATGTGAGCCATGTCCGTCATCAGGAACGCGCCGACGGCGTCGCACACCTGGCGCATGCGGGCGAAGTCGATGAGGCGGGGATAAGCGGATGCGCCGGCCACGATGACCCTGGGTTTGTGCGTTTGGGCCAGCCGTTCCATGTCGTCATAGTCGATGCGCTGGTCATCCCGCCGGACGCCGTAAGCCACGACGTTGAACAGCTTGCCGGAGAAGTTTGCCCGCGAGCCGTGCGTGAGATGCCCGCCCTGGTCCAGGCTGAGCCCCATGATGGTGTCGCCCGGCTTGATTACGGCCATGTAGGCGGCGTAATTCGCCTGCGCGCCCGAATGCGGCTGCACGTTGGCGTGCTTGGCGCCGAACAACTGCTTGGCACGGTCGATGGCCAGCTGCTCGATGCCGTCCACAAACTCGCAGCCGCCATAGTAGCGGTGCCCCGGGAGCCCTTCCGCGTACTTGTTGGTGAGGATCGATCCCGCTGCCTCCAGCACCGCTGGGCTGGTGTAGTTCTCCGAAGCGATGAGCTCGATGCCGTCGCGCATGCGCCCTTTTTCACGCTCGATCAGCGCCGCGATCGCTGGATCCGTCAGCGCAAGTGCAGCCACTGAAACAGTATAAGGAACGCGGTTGGGCGGCGCCGAGGTGACCTGCTGGCAGCTACGCCGTTCCTGGCGGATTCAGGCGTTGCCGTAGATGGGAATCGTGGCCCCACTCACGGCGGACCAGTGGTCCGAGGCCAGGTCCAGGATCACCGCCGCGATCGCCTCCGGTGGTACCCAGTCCTCGTGCTTGGCGCCAGGCATCGCCGCGCGGTTGGCAGGAGTGTCAATGATGCTTGGGAGCACGGCGTTGACCGTGATGCCCGTTCCTTTGAGCTCGGCGGCCAGCGTGGAAGTGAGCGCCAGCACGCCGGATTTCGATACGGCGTAGGCGCTGAAGTTCGGGCTGGGCTGCACAGCCGAGCGGCTGGACAGGTTGATGATGCGCCCAAAGCCGCCCGCCAGCATGGCGGGAATGGCTGCCTTGGAGCAGATGAAGGCGCTCTTCAAGTTGAGCACCATGAGCTGGTCCCACGTTGTTGTGTCGGCTTCGGCGACCGGCGAGCCACCGGCAAATCCACCCGCGATGTTGATCAGCGCATCCAGATGGCCGCAGCTGGCGACGATTCGCTCCAGCGCGGGAAGGACAGCGGCTTCACTGGTGACATCGGCCTCTTCCACCAGCACGCCTGCCAGCTCAACGCGCCGGCGTACCAGCCCGGCCACGCGCCAGCCCGCGGCGGCGAAGCACTCACAGACCGCGATTCCCAGGCTTCCGGCTGCGCCGGTGACCACCACGACGCGTGACTCAGGCATGATTCATTCACTCCCCTTCACAGCGTTGCCTCCAGCCTCCCGACAGCGCAAAGACCGGTCCCATGCGCCTGGCAGGACCAGCGCTTCATCAGCCCACGAAGGGCTCCGCCCGGGAGACGACAATCAGGCGATGCGCTTGGCGACGGCGTCCTTGAGCTCCTGAAGCTCGGGGAACTTGCCGGCGGCGGTCTTGGAATAGATGAGGTCACCATCGATCACAAATTCGAACTGGCCCCGCCCGCCCGGCTTAAGCGCGAATTCCCCGACATCCTCCTTAAATGTCTGCAGGATTTCGAGCGCCGTCCACGCGGCGCGAGGAGTGTAGTTTCAAGGAACGCAATACGTGAGCGATAAAGAAAGCTTCTTCTGCATGGCCGCAGCTTATCAAAATTCGCCGAACAAGCCTGATGGCCGGTGCCGGCAAGTCGCGGCGCACCCTTCATTCCTCAGGTTCGATTGCGCGCGACAAGCGCTCGCGCTCCTCGGGCGGGCGGACTTTGGCGAACATGGCCAGGAGCAGCAGATCGTAGGCGCCCTTCACGGCGCCGGCCAGCACCAGGGGCCAGCCAAAGGACGAGAGAGCGAGCATGTAGCCCGACAGGGCCGGACCGGCGGCGCTGGCCAGGCTGCGCGGCACGGCGGTCACACCCGCCGTTGCTGGCCGCTCGGCCGGCGTGACCACGGCCATGACGTATGAGCTGCGCGTTGGCACGTCCATTTGAGAGAGCGCGCTCCGGGCCATAAGCAGAGCCAGCGCCAGCGGCAGGTTGGGCATGAATGGCACCAGCAGCAGCAAGACGTTGGCTGGCAAGTGACTGAACACCATCGTATTGATCAGGCCAAACCGGCTGGCCAGCCGCGCGGCCGCCAGGTATGACCCGGCGCTGAGCAGGCCGGTGACGAAGAAGATGGTCCCGGCGGCGGCCAGCGACAAATGAAAGCGCTGGAACAGCCACAGCGCCAGGAGCGACTGCGCGATGAGCCCTCCGCCGAACGCGTCGATGCTGAACAGCCCGGCGAGCGCGTACACCCTGTGCTTCGATTCCCCAAGCGGCGCTGAGGGCTGGCCGCCCACGCCTTCAACGCTGGGCGACAGCCGCCCGTAGAGCACAAACGCCATCGTGCCGACCAGCGCGTACAGCAGGAACATGGCCTGGAGCGCCACCAGCCGGTTGCTCGATGAGCCGCCGGCGAAGAGTGCCGGCAGGCCGGCGGCCAGCGCGCCGAACGCGCCCAACAGCGAACCCACCAAGCTGTAGCGGGCAAACAACGCCGTGCGCGACTTGTCGCTCACTGTTTGCGGCAGCAGCGACTGCTCCAGCGGCAGAAACACGCTCACGTCGCCGCTGGACGGATTCAGCGTCCCCACGAAGGCCACCAGCATCAGCGGCCAGAAGCTGTGCAGGAAGGCGAATCCTACGCCGGTGCCGGCCATCAGCACCGCCGCACTTAGCAGCAGCGGCCGGCGGCGGAGCCGGTAGGCCCCCAAGGCGACCGCCAGGGTCAGCACCGCTGACCCGGCCAGCGTTGCGCTGGAGATGGCGCCAATCCGCAAAGCATTGAATCCGATCAGCGTGAGATAGGCGGGCAGCAACACGCTGATCAGGCCATCCGCGAAGGCCCGCAGCCCGCGGCCAGCCAGGATGACGGCGGCGTCCGGGCTGGCCCCAAGCACCGGCGGCGCCAAGCGGCGGATCAGGCTTACGGCTTCTTGACCTTGGGCAGCACGTCGCCACCCACCAGCTTCAAGGCATCGAACTTGCGGACGTTGGGCATGTTGAACAGGGCGCGCCGCACGCCCAACTCGCGCCCGCCGGCCAGCGTGCCAATAACCGTGCGGGCGCGATCCTCGAGGGGCGGCGCTGCTGCCTGTTCTCGAACGCCTATAGGCTGCTCGGTATCCTCAGCGAAGCTGAGGATACCGAGCAGGGTGCGCATTTGATGGGCCGCGGCTGATGAGGACAGCATTCGCTCACCGCGTGCCTTTCTGGCCGACCAGTCCAGCGGGTGCCCGCCCAGGCCTACCCCGCCAGGGCCTTCTCGAGCTCGGTTCGGATGTCGTTTCCACCGCCCGTTTGCCAGTCTTTCACAAGCTGGCCCAGTGTACTGACGGCTGCCCGGCCGTAGATGATGCTGTTGAGGCCGTCCGTGAGCTTTTGATTGAGAACAGCTCCTTTCGTCGCCGCAGTTTGTGAATAGAGGCCCACGACAGGGCTGGGGACGCCGATGTCGAGGGCCGCTGAGGTCGCCTCGGAAGCCGCCTTCGCAAAGGCCGTCGAGTGCTGGTCGTAAAGCACATCCGCCGGCGCGCTGAGCTTCCAGATCGGGAAACTGGTGACCTCGGATTGTCCCTGCTTGGTAAGAACGGGGTCGCCGTTCTTGGCGTATGAGAAGTCCTTGTCTTGGACGCCAAAATTGAGGAGCTGGTTCTCCTGGCTGCCGAACGGGGCGACCATGAAGTCCAGGATCCCGAGCAATTCCTTAATGCGATCCGGCGATGCTTTCTTCAACACCGTCAGCGAGCTCGAAGTGTTGCCGAGCAGTGATACGCCCGGCTTTCCGTCGTAACCGAAGATCGGAACAATGGTGGGCTTAAAGTTGGGATCCTGGAGCACTGCCCGGTCCCAGGACAAGGCGTAGGCGTTGTAGCCATTCTGGTACATGATGACCTTGCCGGCATACCACTGCGCGACGGCGGTGGTGAGATTGAGGCTAGGCGAGTCAGGGTGCATCACGCCGGCGTCCCAGAGGCTCCGGACGAAGGCGACGGCTTCCTTGAATTCAGGGGTTTCGATGTCCTTGGTGAGCTTGCCGCCATCATTCCGCCAGTCGTTGGGTGTGCGGAAGACCTGCATGAACCAGCCCAGCGGGTTCCAGCTGTTGTAGCCGCTGCCCGTGCCTACCAGAGCGTACTGCGAGCCGGGCTTGGTGATCGCCTTGGCCCCCTTGAGGAAGTCGTCCTGGTTGGTGAAGCTGCTGAGGCCGGCGGCGTCCAGCACTTTGCCTTTGGCGAACATGGCCTGGCCCGTGATGCTCGCCGCCGGGACCGCGTACAGCTTCTTGTTGAACACGCCGTAGGGCCAGCGGAATGCTGGGAAGTTGGCCAGATTTGGGAAGGCCTTGATGGCGCTCCCACTCAAGTAGGGCGTCAGGTCGGCGCACGAGGTCTCCATGAACTGGGGCATGTTTTGCAGCGATGTGCCGATGACTGAGATGTAGAACATGTCGGGTAGAGCGCCGCCCGCCACCGTCGTCGTGAGCTTGGTGAGGTAGTCCGGAGCAGCCACTGCGTTCACGCTCAACGTGACGCCCAGCTGCTTGTTGACTTCCTGCCAGGCGGTGTTCTGACTCACCGGGGGTGGCGGCGCGCCGATGGTGAAGGTCATGGTCGATACCGGGCCTCCCTTGCCGGGCACGCTCTGGACCGATTTCACCAGGTTTTTGGGGTAGGTCCCATAGGCTGGTGGGAGGCCCTTGTCGTTGCCCGGGATGTCCGGCTTTGGTCCGTTGAAGGCGACGAACGTGGGCGTCGTGAAGGTCGATGCCGCCGCCGCTCCTGCGCTGGCGGGCGCCCCGCTCGCAGCCCCACTGGCGGTAACACTGGCAGACGAGGATGCCGGGGAGGCCGCGCTGCCGCAGGCCTCAAGCAACAGTGGCAACGCCACCGTGCTGGCCAGCGCTCCACCGGCACCCCACCTGATGAACTGGCGCCGGGAGACGCTTGCGCGTTTCTCCGCTGCGCCGAACCCTTCCTCGATAGACATAAGAGCGTGCTCCTGTGCTGGACTTCGGAGCATTATGCCATCGCGTCGCTTTGCTCGCAGGCACATGGGGACCGCGCCCGCAAGCCACATGGTCGCCTATACTGAGCTCCATTGACGCGGACGTGAGGGTTTGGGCGTCGATTCAAGGCTGGGCGAGGAGGCCAAGATGTTAGCCAAAGAAGACAACCAGATGCTGACGCAAGTCGGCCCCGGGACGCCGATGAGCGAGCTCTTCCGCCGCTTTTGGCTGCCGGCAATGCTGTCCGATGAACTGCCGGGGCCGGACTGCACTCCGGCGCGCGTGCGGCTGCTGGGTGAGGACATGGTTGCCTTCCGTGATAGTTCCGGTCGCGTCGGGGTGGTTGACGCGTATTGCCCACACCGCAACGCGCCGCTGTTCTTCGGGCGGAACGAGGAAAACGGCCTGCGCTGTGTCTATCACGGCTGGAAGTTCGATGTGAGCGGCAAGTGTGTCGACATGCCCAACTGCTGGGAAGGTGAGACCTTCAGGCAGAAGGTCAACATCACCTCGTATCCGGTCTGGGAAGGCGGCGGCATGGTCTGGCTGTACATGGGCCCGCCCGACCGCATTCCCCCCAAGCCAGGCTATGAATTCCTGGACGTGCCGCCCGAGAACCGTTACGTGCTTAAGTTCCTCGTCAACTGCAATTACATGCAGTCTCTGGAAAACGAGTTTGCCGAGAGCCATGCTGCCTTCCTGCATAGTACGCTTGGTACCGCGAGCACCGGATCCGGGTTCCGCGCCGTGACTGGCACCGACGTCCGCCTGTCTCAGAAGCCTACCGATCCGGCGCGCGTGACGGTGCTGGATACCGACTTTGGTCAGGTGCTGGTTCGGAAGGGCGACAACACGCCCGATGGGAAAGAGGCCTACAGTGTCGGTACGCCGTTCTGGATGCCCTGCTTCTCCGCGGCCGGTGCACTCAATGCGCCGGGCGTGACGCCGCTTAACATCAAGGTTCCGGTGGATGACGATCACATGGTCTTCTTCCGTTATAAATGGAGCGAGAAGCCGCTCACAGCAAAGGCGCTGTTCGAAATGAAGCACGGCGGCGCAGAGTTTCCAGAGCTGATCCCTGGAACCTTTATGCCCCGGCAGAACAAGTCCAACGACTATGAGATCGACCGGGTGAAACAGCGCTTCTTCAACTACAGCGGCATCGTCAATACGCCGGTGCAGGACATCATGGTGGTGGAGAACCAGCGCGGGCCGGTCGCTGATCGGTCGCGTGAGGTGCTGGTCAGCACCGATAAGTACATCATCCAGGTGCGCCGGCGGATGCTCGACGCGGCCAAAGCGCTGAGTAGCGGCGTCGAACCCAAGGAGCCCTGGAACCCGCTGGCCTACCGCTTTCGTTCCGGCCGGGTCGAGGTGGCCCCAGGCACGTCTGTTGAGGACGCGGTCAAACCCTTGCTCGAACCCAGGCCGTTCCCAGAACAAGCTCCATCACGCGAGCGCGAGCTGGTGGCCGCCCGCTAACCGCAACGTCGCGAGCGAAAACACCCCGGCCTGGAACTGCCGCGACAATTGTCGATGCGCCGCTGGACCGCCTGGCGTCGTGCCCGAGACAGCAGACTTCCCTGATGGGTGCAACCGGCCAAGAGCAGGTGGGCCTCGTAGCCGAGGGCTGAATCTGGTCGGGGTCGCCGGGCGCTCAGTGGCCCCAGAGTTCCTGAGTGGCGCGACGAGCGCCCTCGGCCAGCGCTCGGAATTTAGCCCACACCAGGTCTGGGTGGATTTTGGGCCCGAATACGCTCTGGGCAAAACCGCAGTCGGTGCCGGCAATCACATTCTCGCGGCCGACGAGGTTGGCCAATCGCACAATGCGCTGCCGAACCAGCTCCGGGTGCTCGATGACGTCGTTGGTGTGGCCGACACAGCCGGGGATCAGCACTTTGCCGTCCGGCAGTTTGCGCTGCTTCCATATTTCCCACTCCCATTCATGCCGCGGGTTCTGATCGAATGACAGGCCTTGCGCCCTGACCTGCAGCAGCAGGTCAATGAAGTCGGGCAGGGCAGCATCTTCCGAATGGGGCCCACGGCCACCGCCATAGCACACGTGCAGCCGAATGCGGTCTTCCGGCAGCCCTTCCAACGCTTCGTTCAAGACCTCGACCAACAGCCCGAAGCGCTTCCGAAAGCTGGAAACGTCCATGTCCAGGGCGTTGAACTTGGCGACGGGCGTATCGATCTGCAGTACCAGGCCGGCGTCCAGGATAGCCTTGTACTCGCCTCGGATAGCAGTGGCGCAGGCTCGCAGATACTCCTCTTGCGAGCGGTAGTACTCGACCTGACCTGGTTGGTAGCCCATGTTGTCCGGACCGACAGAAGGCAGAAATGCCTCCGCGACTGGCGTCTGCTCCAATGCCGCTTTCAGGTTGCGGATCTCCTGGTCGATGGGTCCCGTCCCTTTGTACGATATCGGCCCCACGCACACCGTGCGCACCTGGAGCGCCTTCGTGGCCTCGGGAGTTGACAGGTATTCGCGGCCTTCCCCCACAGCCTGCAGGCGAGCGCGCTCAGCGAGGTACGCATCGAACTCGCCTTTGGCTTGTTCGCGACCACCCAAGCCGCCGCCGGTGGGACCCGTTCGCGCGTAGGGCTGATCTTCAAGGCCAGCGAGACGCTCGGGCAGAAACGCGGTCCAGCCAAGACGACCCTGCTCGCCATCGCTCACCACGTCGATGCCGCATTCGGCTTGCTTCTGCACCATCTCGGCCACCGCCGTCTTCACCCGAGCCGCGAACGCCTCCGCGTCGTATGACTGCCGGCCGGCCAGCCGGTCATCCCACATTTTCCTGAGGTCAATCGGCCGAGGCAGGCTGCTTACTTGCGTGGTTATGATGCGATCCGTGCTGCGCTTCATATCGCTCTCTCTATCGTTCGTGGGGATGTTGGGCGCGCTCATTGTAGGCCTTATGGATTCGACGTACTGGGGGAGAGCGCAAACCATGAGCCGCGTATACTGGCGGCCCATGAAGACGCGTGCTGCCATCTATGTGGAATCCGGCCAGCCGATCGTGATAGACGACGTCGAGTTGCCCGACCCGGGCCCTACCCAGGTGCTCGTGAAGCAGTTCGCCACCGGCGTGTGCCACTCCCAGCTGCATCAGCTGCACAACCCTGCCACCCGCACGCCGCTCTTGCTGGGCCACGAGTCCACCGGCCTGGTCACAGCGCGCGGCTCGTTGGTCACACATGTCAAGGAAGGCGACCACGTGATGCTGACCTTTATGCTGCGCGATCCCCACGCGCACGTGGAAGTCCCCAAGGTGAAATACCGGGGACAGGAGATTCTGGCGCCGGCCGGCTCGAGCACCTGGGCCGAGGACGTCATTTTTGACCAGAACTTTGTCGTGCCGCTTGACCCGGAGGTGCCGACGGACGTCACGTCCGTCATTGGCTGCGCGGTCATGACTGGGTGTGGCGCCGCCCTCAATACGGCGGGGGTGCGCGCGGGCGACTCAGTGGCCGTGTTTGGCGTTGGGGGCGTCGGCCTCTGCATCGTGCAGGCTTGTGCCAACGCCAACTGCTACCCCATCATCGCGGTCGACCTGGCGGATGACAAGCTCGACTACGCCGAGAAATTCGGCGCCACGCATGGGGTAAATGCCGCTCGTGAAAACGCGGTGGCCCGCATCAGGGAGCTGGCGGCGGGCGGCGCCGATTTCGCCTTTGACGCTATCGGCGTGCCGAGCACCATGGAGCAGCTTCTGCCGGCGGTCCGCCCCGGACAGCGCGGGCTCCGGCCGGAGGGCGGAACGGCCGTGCTCGTGGGCGTGCCGCGGGGCGAGCCGAAAATCCCGATGCGGGAGATATTCCAGGCCAAGGTGTACAAGGGCAGCGCCGGCGGGGGATCGCGCCCCGACCGGGACTTCCCAATGTATGTGCGCTGGTACAAGGCAGGCAAGCTGCCGTTGGATCTGCTGGTCACCAAGCGCTACAAGCTGGAGGAGGTGAACGAAGCGTGCGCGGCGCTGGCTCAGGGAGAAATTCTCGGCCGGGCGATTTTGGAGCTGTAAGCGTTTCTCAGGGATCGGATGGGTCCCGGCGCCGACCGGCCATCAACGCACGCGGGCCACGGGGCGATTACTCGAACGCGAATTGCCGTAGGCCAGCCTCGTCCACGTCCAGGCCCAGGCCCGGCCTGTCCAATAGCTCCAGCCGCCCATCCGAGGCCAGCCGCGGCACCTGCTGGAACAGCGGCTCGGCCCAGGGGATGTACTCAACCGTCAGCCCGTTTGGTACCGCCGCGATCAGATGCCCCAGCACCTCCGTGGCGAGATGGGGGACGATGGGCCGGCCGTACGCTTCGGCCAGGTGTGCCACCTTGAGCGCGCCGGTAAGCCCGAGGTCGAGATCGACCATCACAATATCCACGCCGCGGTGCTGCACCAGCTCCCGAAAAGGGGCGATGGCGCGGTAGCCCTCGCCCGCGCAGGTGCGGTAGGTCAGCGCCTCCGTCACTTGACGCAGCCCGTCGTAGTCTTCTTTGGGCACCGCGTCTTCGAGCCAGTAGGGCCGCAGCGGCACCAGCGCCCGCCCAATGGCAATGGCCTCCTTCACGTCCCACAGCTGGGTGTTATCGACCATGATGTCGATGTCATCGCCCACCGCCTCGCGGAGCGTTCGCATGTGGGCGAGCGTGGGCTCGAGGCCCTTGCCGCGAGTGTGGAATTTCATGGCTCGAAAGCCATTTTTGACGTGCTCTTCCGCGTGTCGCGCGAGCGAGATGCTGTCCTGCTCCTCGATTCTCCAGCTGGCATAGCAGTTCACCCGGTTGTTGTAGCCGCCGAGCAGCCGGTAAACAGGCAGGCCGGCGACCTTGCCTTTGATGTCCCAGCAGGCCACGTCGATGGCACTGGCGGCCCGTTCCTGAAAGCCGGAGAGGGCACCGCTTCGGCGCGGCCACTTGGCGTAGAGGGCCTCCGTGTCCAACGGGTGCAGCCCGACGGCCTGCCGCGCATAGTCGCCCAGCACCTCGGCGAAGGCCTTCACCGCCGTTGCCCCGACCCGGCTTACATACGACACGCCGTCGATCCCTTCATCCGTCTGGAGCTGCAGGACGAAGTGAATCCCTGCCCGCCCCTCGTCGTAAGGTACCCGCGCGACGCGCACGCGGTGTCCAGTGATCTTCATGCGAGCAACCTCCTGACCACGTGCGATTATGCACGGGCACAGCTCTGCGGCGGGCCGGGCTTGACGGCAGGTCCGAAACGTGAAAACTACTTAGATATGCTGAGCCGCGAAGAGAACGAGTACATCACCCACATTGGACCGGGCACGCCGATGGGAGACCTGTTTCGGCAGTACTGGCTGCCGGCAGGCCTATCCTCTGAAGTCGTCGCGGACGGCGAGCCGGTAAGGTTCATGCTCCTGGGCGAGCAGCTCATTGGCTTCCGTGACAGCAACGGCCAGGTTGGCCTCGTCCAGAATGCCTGTCCCCACCGCGGAGCATCGCTGTTCTTTGGACGCAATGAAGAGTGTGGTTTGCGCTGCGTGTACCACGGCTGGAAGTTTGACGTGTCGGGCGCGTGCGTGGACATGCCGAACGAGCCGGCGGAATCCAACTTCAAGCACAAGGTGAAGGCGACCGCGTATCCCTGTCGGGACCGAGGCGGCGTCATCTGGGCCTACATGGGTCCGCGTCCGACGCCACCCGAACTCCCGGATTTCGAGGCGAACACGCTGGAAGGCTGCCAGGCGTTCGCGGCCATGCGTGACTCGAACTGGCTGCAGGCGCTGGAGGGCGACATCGACACCTGCCATACCGCCATCCTGCACAGCGGCGCCGTCCAGCCGGACGAAGTGCCGGATTGGGCCTTCGCGCACTTCATGGTTCGCAACCGGGCGCCGCGCTATGCCCTGACCGACCACCCCGCCGGCGCGACCTACACCGCCTATTGCGCAGCGCAGCCTGGCCACCTGTTCTACAGGCTGGGCCAGTACTACTTCCCCTGCTTCACATCACCGGCGCCGGGCCTGTTGGGCTACGAACGACGGGTGACGATGTGGGTTCCAATGGACGATGAACACGTCATGGTGTACAACCTGAACGCGCCGCGGACCGAGCCGGGTCAGGCGCCGCCACAGCGGCTGCGACCGAACCTTTTGCCCAATACGACGGACTGGTTTGGCCGCTTCCGGATGCCCAACCAACCGGGAAACGACTACCTGATCGACCGCGCCATGCAGCGCGGCAACAAGGGCCCGAATGGCTACACAGGCATTGTCGGCGTGGGCCAGCAGGATGCCGCGATGCAGGGGAGCGGCAGCATGGGGGCTATCGTCGACCGGACCAAAGAGCGGCTCGGCACCAGCGACGCCATGATCATCCACGTGCGCCGGCTGCTCATCCAAGCAGCGCGCACGCTGGCCGAGCAGGGCACGCCGCCGCCGGGCGTGGACCACCCGCGGGCCTACCGGTTGCGATCGGGCGGGGTCATCCTGAAGGAGGGCGAGGACTGGGTCGCGGCGACCGGCGACTTGCAGCGCGCCTATCTCGACCACGCTGGGCTTGATCTTCGCAACAACGCCCAAGGGTATGCGCGAGCGCTCGGCCGTTCGCCGGCCACGGGGGTGCCGAGGCCCTAAGCCGTGAATTGCCGGCAGTGTAGTGGCGACCCCATTCGGCTGGTCGGTCAGACAGCGCAGTTACTGGAGGACAAGGGATGCTCACACGTGAAGAGAACGACCTTCTGACGAGGACGGGACAGGGGACGGCCATGGGTGAACTGTTCCGGCGCTTCTGGCAGCCGGTGATGCTCTCGGATGAGCTGCCGGGGCCGGACTGCACGCCGGTGCGCCTGCGCATCCTCTCCGAAGACTTGATCGCCTTCCGCGACAGTGATGGCCGCGTAGGGGTTGTGGATGCCTATTGCCCGCACCGCAACGCCCCCCTGTACTTCGGGCGTAACGAAGAGGGCGGCTTGCGCTGCGTCTATCACGGCTGGAAGTTCGATGTGGAGGGCAACTGCGTCGACCTGCCCAACTGCTGGGAAGGGGGCACCTTCAGGCAGAAGGTCCAGATTCTGGCCTACCCCACGAGCGAGAGGGCCGGCATCGTGTGGATGTACATGGGCCCAAGGGACCGCCAGCCGCCGCTGCCTGGATATCCCTTCATGGATCTGCTGCACGAGAACGTCTACGGCAACAAATTCGAAACGGCCTGCAACTACTTCCAATCCTTGGAAGGGGATCTCGATCCGAGTCACAACGCTTTCCTGCACAGCAATCTGGCCACGCGGAAGCCGGGTACCATTGTGCCGCCGATGTGGACCGGTGACCCGCCGCGGTTCTTCGAGACGGACTACGGCGTGCAGATGGTGACCGTGCGGCCAGCCGAACCCGGCAAGGTAGCGGTGAACGTAGGCCACTACACCATGACCACGGCTGCGTCCGTCCGTGGGGGTACGGTGGTGCGGCAGATGAACTTCCGCACGCCGATAGACGACGCCAACAGCCTCTTCTTCCGCATTCGCTACAACATGACCGGCCCCCTGGACGAGCGTGAGCTGTGGGAGGCGAAGCACGGGGAATACCTCTACCCGCCGTTAATCCCGGGCACGTTTCGATCGGTGGCTAACAAGAGCAATGACTACCTGATCGATCGTGTGCAGCAGCGCTTCTTCAACTTCAGCGGCATCAAGTCCTTCATCATCCAGGACGTAGCCGTGACGGATGATCAACGCGGGCCAATAGCCGACCGAACCAGAGAGCGATTGGTGTCTGTGGACGAGTACATCATCCGGGCGCGCCGGCGCCTCATGCGCGCGGCGCGAGAGTTGCAGGAGGGCCGCGAGCCGGCGGCGCCGTTCCAGCCTGAGTGCCTGGGTCTGCTGCCGCTGCGCTTCACCATGGATGCTTCGGCCGATATCGAGGCGGCCGTTCGGGAACACGTCGAGGAGCAGATGGACCAGGCGCGGCAAAGGCGCCTCCCACCCGAAAGCTCGCACACATCGGCCGGCGACGCCGTACTGAGCCCGGTGGGCATTGCTGCACCAAACTGACGTGATGCTGCCGGCACCCACGCCACTCGGCTGCATCGCCTAGGCGGCCGGTCGAGACCCTGTGCAGCTCGATGGAGCCGACTACTATATGACGCTCGCGGGCCTACAAACGGCAGCGTGGCCTCGTGAGGAACGGAGACACGTACGCGAGTTGTCAGCTGAATGTTCGAGCCTTATGGTGGGGCCCGGGCTCGGGAGCGCGGACCCCACGACCGTCATCGCTCAGCGATGGTGGGTTTCGCCGATGCGCGTGTACATCAGGCGCCACAGCGTGTCGTGTTGCTGCCAGATGTCCGGGCCGGCTGAATACTTTGGGCCCCCGGCCCGCGGTGTACGGGCGAGGTGCGCTTTGGCAAGCTGCTCGTCGGCCACCTCATACACGGCCAGGAAGCGCGGCCCGTTGAGGGTGGGATCGAGCAGCTCGTAGCGCGTGCCAGTGAGGAAGCCAGGGTTGTTGCCGACAACTTCAGGCACGTGCGTGTGGCTGTAGAAATTGTTGAACGCCTTCAGCTCGGGCGGAGTCGTTTGTGGAATGTTCATGCCAACCATGTAGATGCAGCGGGAATCGTCCATGTGTTAGAGAGTCCTTTCGCGAACTGTTGCTGGGGTTGGTGTACCGCGCGATGGGGCCATAGTAGCCGGGCTGGCCGGGGAGGCGGATTGCGTCGGTCGCTCGCTTGAGCGGGCGTGACGACAACCTCGGGTTGAGTCAGGTGGCCAGTCGCGCCTATTATGGTGAGCCATGAGCGTCAGCGCGACCGATCGGCGCGATATCGAGGAGCTCATTGCTCGCTATAACTGGGCGATTGATACGCGGGACGGCGAAGGAGTCGCGGCGACGTTTACAGCGGACGGGTGCTTCACCATGCGCGACAGGCAGTTTCAGGGGCACGAGGCGTTGGTGCGCTTCGGCAGCGGCGCGAACCTGGGTCCTGCCGTACCTGAGTCCGGCAGCCAGCACTGGGTGACCAACCTGATCCTGGAGGGCGACGCTGAGCGCGTCAATGCCAAGAGCTACCTGGTGCGGTTCCACGTGCAGGGTGACGCACGGAGCGTGGCGAACGTTGGCTGCTACATCGATCAGCTGCTCAAGTTTGCCGGGCAGTGGCTTTTCGAGCGCCGCGAGATCCATGTCTGGCCCTATCAGCGTGACTGACGAAGAGGGCATCCGCCGTACACTCGCCCGCTACTGCCAGCTGCTGGATGGGCGCCGGTTCCACGAGTGGTCTCAGCTGTTTGTTGAGGATGCCACCTGGAACGGAAACCGAACTCGCACGGCTATCTTCGAGAGTATTTCGAAGGGCGCCCTGGCCGCGCACCCGGAGCTCCGCCGGAAGCACGTTTGCACCGACATCGTCATCAGCGTTGAGGGGGCTGCCGCCCATGCCGAAAGCGATTTCATCATGTATGACGCCGTGAATCCGGCTGACGCCTGGCACGTGGCTGCCTGGGGCAAGTATTTCGATCGGCTGCTGAAGCGGGACGGTTCTTGGCTGTTCTCCGAACGCGAGCTGGTCAGCAGTTCGAACTGAGAGAGGATATGTCTGACCACGAGGGCATCCGCCACACCATGGCCCAGTTCAGCCATTTCCTGGATGGGCGCCAGTTCCGGCAGTGGGCCGACTTGTTCACCGAAGACGGCCGCTTCAATGAGCTGGCAGGGCGCGAGGCGATCTTCGACATGATTTCGCACGCCGAGCTGGCATCCCAGCCCGAGCTGCGCCGGAAGCACACCATCGAGAATCTGGTCATCGACGTCCACGCTGATGAGGCCGAAGTCGCCAGTGACCTGGTCATGTTCGACCGGATAGGTGACGGCCCCTGGACCATCCGCATCGGCCGCTACCAGGATCGCATGGTCCGCCAGGCCGGCCGCTGGCTGTTCGCCCAGCGGCGCCTCACCTGGCTGTAGGCCTGTGAGATCAATACCAGCTATATGAAGAATCCATTTGTGGAAGAGATTCCCGAAACCGTACGATGTTTCTGAGACCCACAAGAGGAGCATTACGCCATGGCAGACGTGCAAGTCCAGCGCCTGTCGCACGTTGGCTTGATGGCCAACGACGTCAACAAGCAAGCTGAGTTTTACACCGACCGCTGGGGGCTCGATCGCATTGATGAAGACGCGGGAACGATCTACCTCCGCGGAGAGAACGGCGATCACCACTGCCTGAGCCTGCGGCCAGGTGAGGCGGGTCTGGACTACATCGCCTTTGAGATTGCAAGCGCCGACGAGCTGGAACGGGGGGTAGACAAACTCCACCAGCGCGGGTTGCAGATCCTCGACGCGCCGCGGACTGGCCTCGAGCCTGGCGTCGGCAAGGCGCTGCGGTTCAAGGACACGGACGGCAACACCATTGAACTGTTTGCCGGCATGGAAACGGTCAAGGATTCCTACGGGCCGCGTGGCGTCAAGCCGCGGGCCGTGAACCACGTGGTTCTGCACAGCGCCAACCGGCCCCGGCTGGAACAGTTCTACAGCGACGTGCTGGGCTTCAAACTGTCCGACAACCTGAACAACTTCATGACTTTCTGGCGCTGTAACAGCAACCACCACTCGATAGCCCTGGTTGGGCCTCGACCGGACGGTTCGTCCGGCCTGCAGCACGTGGCCTTCGAGCTGAAGGACTACCTGGAGTGGCTGAAGGGCATTTACACCATGGGCGAAGCGCACATGCCACCCGCCTGGGGCCCGGGCCGGCACCTGGCTGGGAACAACCTGTTCGCCTACTACAACGACCCTGAGGGCAACCGCATCGAGTACACCGCCGAGATCGAGCAGATAACGGATATCAACTACCAGCCGCATGTCTATATGGGTGACGCCGCCATCGCGGACGTATGGAGCATGACGACGTTCGGCGGCCAGCGCCCGGCACCAAGGAGTTAGCGTCATGCGTCGAGTCGGCAGGACCTCTTTCACGGAGATCTACTTCTGGGGCTGCAACCCCAGCTTCATCGCCACCGATGATGGCGTGGTGCTGATCGATACGCCGCAGCAGCCCAACGATGCCCTTAAGTGGCGGGAGGCGGTGCTGGAGCACGGCCCGATCCGCTACCTCATCAATACCGAGCCGCACCCTGACCACATCATGGGCAACGCCTACTTTCCGGGCGTCGAAGTGATTGGCCAGACGCAGCTCCAATCGCGCTACGAAGCCGCGCTGCCGATGATGATCGGCCCGGAGCGGCTCGAGACGATGAAGCAGACTGACCCGGACAGCGTGTGGCTCTACAACCACCCGGACTACCCGCCCAATCCGCCCACGCGCCTGTTCGACAAGGAAATGACGCTGAACCTGGGCAAGCACACCTTCCAGATCGTCCACATGCCGGGCCACACCGGGCCGCAAACGTCGGTGATTGTGCCGGAGGAAGGCGTGGTGTTCACCGGCGATAATATCTTTTACAAATGTAAGACCTTCATCCAGGAAGCGGATCCGTGGGAGTGGCTGGCCGCGCTGGACCGGCTGGCAGCGCTCGATGTGGAAACCATCGTGCCCGGCCACGGCGAGGTTTGCACCAAGGCGTACCTCCACGAGCAGGGTGAAATCATCCGCAACTGGCTGGAGTTGGTGGAGGGGTTCGTGAAGAAGGGCATGACCGAGGATGACGCGGTCAAACAGCCGTTGGACGCGCCCAAGCTGGATCCGTACCCAATTGGCCAGCGCCTGTTCCCCATGAGTGAACGCCTGAACGGGATGAATGTGAGCAACATTTACAAGCATGTGGCGGCTCGCCAAAACGCCCGCTAGGTTGAAATCCGGCTTCTCGGCGTGAGCTCCGAGACGCCAGGGGGGATGTGCTCGCAGGCGTGACCCTCTTGACACCCACCGATGGCTGGCGACTACGGGATCAGCGTCGGTGCCTCACTCCGGGACACCAGGCGTGATGACAGGCAGACCAGCCGCCGCGGCGGCTGTCGCGAGTGGGTGGTCGTAGGGGACAAACGCCGTCAGTTCGTTCCGCAGGACCAGCGCCCGAGGCAAGGTGTAACGCGTCGAGTGTCCGAAGCGGTGGATCACCGATCTCGCAGGCAATATCCTGGATCGCACGCTCCAAAGGGACAAGATCAACCGTCCAGCGGCCACCAACCGGGCCCTTGCGCTCTGACAGGGCTGTGGTGGCACGAGCAGCGCGACGAGCGCGCCACGCTCACTCACCTCAATCGTTTGGCCGGACTTGACGAGAGCAAGGTATCGCGAGGCATCTTGACGAAGTTCTCGCACGCCGATGCGCTTCACGCCTCACCTGCAGCACATGTGGTGCTACACGATGGCTGGGCGTCACCAGCCATCGTGATCAGCGGTTGCGACCGTAGATCCAACAACCCGCCTGCTTGAGGGCGCAGCCCGAAGGCCTGACCGCCTTAGCTCTGTGAACTCGAAGACTAACCCGCCAACCAGATGTCGTTGGGCATGAAGAACTCGGTCATGTTGTAGGCCATGCCCTGGACCTTGGCGGTTGCGGCTATTCTCGGAACCGTGTTCGACCAAGGCAGAACCCAGGCTTGATCGAGGATGTAGGCAACCCACTCCGCGTACGCCTGCTTCTGCGTGGAGGGATCGGTCGTGGTGGCGATAGCGTTGGTGACCTGAGTGAGCTGGGCGCTCGCGAAATTGGCCCAGTTGTGGGCGGCGGCGAAGTAGGCATTGCCGGCGAAGAAGGCCGGCTGAAGCTGGCCGAACAGGCTTGCGCCCCCGGCGAGATTGGGGTAGCGGCCGCTGAACAGCTCCTGGATGTAGCTGACCGGATCGGCTGGGCGCAGATTGAGCGTCACCCCGATCGTTTTCAGGTCCTGCTGCCAGATCTGGAGCACGTTGGCGTAGTTGGGATCGGTCGATGCGTACAGCACCTCCAGGTTCGGGGCGGATACACCAGCTTGCTGGACGAGTGACTTGGCCTTGGCCAAATCGAAGGTGTAGAACTGATCCTTGCTGGCACTGTAGGCTGGGTTCGTCGGCGTAATCGGCAGGTCCTTCGGCGTACCCGTGCCGGTTGTGTAGATGTCCGCCCAGCGTGGGCGATCCATGGAATAGGCCAGTGCTTGGCGGAAGGTCTTGATGGTGGTTGGACCCGCACCCTGCGCGTTCTGGGTGGCGATCACATTGACTGAGCCGCTTGTCTGGTTGTAGCCGACCTGGTATTTCGAGTCTTTGGCCAGTGCCACGGCGTCGCGCAAGGCCGGGAGGATTGCCACGTCAATGGCCTCACCCTGCAGCTGGGCCAGCATGGACTGCGGATCTTTGAATATCTGGACCACCATCTGGTCGACATACGGCTTGCCCGTCTTCCAGTACTGAGGGTTCTTTTTCATGGTGATGTGGTCGCCCTGGACCCACTCGACGAAGGAAAAGGGGCCCGTGCCAACGGGCTTGTTGGGGTTGGCAGTGAAGGCAGATTGGTTGAGGATGTTGCACCAGGCCAGTACGCTGAAAACGTTTGGCCAGGGGTGGCTCGCCTTGATCACGGCGGTGTACTTGTCCGGCGCCTCGACCGAAGACATGGGCAGCAGGAAGTTGGCCTTTACCCCGCCGTCCACTTTCTTGTCAGTTTTCAAGCGCGTGTAGTTCCAGACAACATCGGCGGAGGTGAGCTCCTGGCCGTTGTGGAACGTCACGCCCTTCTTGAGATGCAGGGTCACCTGGGTGTAATCGGGGTTCACGTCCCAGCTTTCGGCCAGCGCGGGGTGCGGGGTGAGCGACGCGTCGAGTTCGACCAGCCGATCCCAGATGGCGTACAAGAAGTTCTGGCCGTTGATGAAGTGGCCGTCGAGATTCGGCAGATCCCCCAGGTTGCCCAGCCGCAGGGTGCCACCGGCCTTAGGCTGACCCTTGGGCGCCGTGACCGGATCAGGGGATGACTTGTCTGGGCCGAACGGCAGGAAGCCAGCCTGCGAAGCCTTGTCGTGGCTGGCAGCGCTAATGCCTGCGCCCGCCGACGCAGAGGCGGAAGGGGCTGCACTGGCCACGGCCGACGAATTGGGTGCCGGCGCGGCGTTCACGGACGGCGCCGGCGAACCCGCGGGACTGGACGCCGGGGCAGACGATGTTGGAGCCACGGCGCCGCCGCAGGCGGCCAGCAGCATGCCAGCCCCGCCAGCGGTTAAAGCCACCAAAACGGCTCGCCGCGAGATCTTCGTGGGAAGAGTTGGGTCAGACATGACGCGCAACCTCCTGTTTGGGCTTAGCTGGCGCCATCCTAGAACGTGTCGTGACAGAAAGAAAAATGCATTGTAGGTATGGGAACTATCCCCGCGAAGAATGGTTAGGTTAGTGGCGGCTCAGGAGCGACGCGGCCCCGATTCCAGCCCAAAGGCCGTCTGGCCAAAAGCCAGGCCGGCGGTGTCCCAGCCGTTCGCCCCATGATTAGCTACCGCGTGCATGTCGCGCGCGGCGCGGTTGACAGCATTGTCGTTCTCGATGCCGTGGGCGCCAACGGCCAGCGCCAGCCTGTCAACCGCGCGAGAGCAGAGGACGGTGTTGAAGCTGAGATCGCGCTGGAGCTTGGCCAGGAAGCCGGGGTTCAGCTGCTGCCCCCTTTCCATGGTCCGCTCGATGTGGTCGCAATCCGCCAGCAGCAGCCCTTCCGCGGCGTCTATTTCCGCGGCCGATTCAGACAGCTTGAGCTGGCGTTGCGGCATGTTCGCGCGCTCGGGCCGGCCGACTTGCTGCTGCGCGTAGGCGTTCACTGCGCCGCGGGCGATGCCGAGCGCGGGAGACGAGACGTTGAACGGGAACAGGCCCCACAGCGGCAGCCGGTAGTTCCAGTGAGGATTCACCTCGCTGCCCGGCGATGGCCGGCCGTCCAGCAGGTTCGTATCAAGCGTGAAGGCCGCCGGTACGAACGCTTCATGGACGCGAACGTCGCCGCTGCCGCTGCCGCGCAGCCCCGCGGCAAACCACGTGTCCTCCGTTTCCCAGTCCCGGCGCGGCAGCAAACACCAGAGCCGTTTCGGTGGATCGCTGCCTTCGATCGGCACTCCCAGGATCACCCAACTGCAGGCTCCACTGCCGCTCGAGAACTGCCACCGGCCACTGACAACGTAGCCACCATTGGCCGGCATGCCCTTTCCCGTTAACATGGCGAAAGAGGATGCGATGAGGATATCGTCGCTGTCCTTCCAGACAGCCTCCTGGGCCTCCGGGGCGAACATTCCAACGCACCAGGCATGGCAAGCAACGACGGCCTGCACCCAGCCGGTTGAACCGCACGCCTGGCCCAGGATGCTGGACAGTGTGACCTGGGTTCGGCCGTAGGGCAGCTCGTAACCATTGTAGCGGGCCGGCTGCAGAACTTTGAAGAAGCCCGCCTGGCGCAGTTCCGTGATCGTCTCCTCTGGTGTACAGCGGAGCTGCTCGGCTTGCGCCGCTCGCGCCCGCAGGTTTGGCAGCAGCGCAGTGGCGCGCTCGGCCATGTCGACTAGACTCGGGGCTCCCGTGCTGACAGCCATCGTGGAAAAATGTTAGGCCGACCGCAGCCATTGGGGAAATGGATATTCGGTATACCTGGGATTCCGTGGGTGCATGACCTCGACACAATCACCTGGATGGATGGCTGCCATCCAGAATTGTCATTTCCCGACGCTGGCCGGCCAGCCGTAGGGTGAAGCCATGAAGATTGTGCTGTTTGGTGATGCCCGCCGAATGGGCGCGTGGGAAGGCGATCAGGTTGTTGAAGCCGAACCGGTTGCCTAACGCCGCGCACACGGTGAAAGTCCATGCCCAGTGGCTGGTGCTGCGCCGCAGCGTGGTGGCCAAGTCATGAGCGTGACTGTTCGCCGAGTTGTCACCGGGCACGATGCGTTCGGCAAATCCATCTTCATCTCGGACGGCCCGGCCCAACAGTTCCACGATCGACCGAGCTTTGTCGAGGTGTGGAATACGGCAGGAGCGCCTGCGCCCATCACCGCGGGCCCCGGAGCCGAACCAAATGACCGGCCACTCCAGATTGGCCCGCCTGCGTTGGGCTCGATCGTTCGCGTGAATGAGATGCTGCCCGGGAACCGTTCGCCGATGCATCGCACCAAGACCATCGACTACGGCATTGTGCTCGAGGGCGAAGTGCATCTGGTTCTGGAGGACTCGGAAACGCTGCTGCGCGCGGGTGACATTGTGATTCAGCGCGGCACCAACCACGCCTGGGAGAACCGCGCGGATATACCGGCGAAGATGGCCTTCATCCTCATCGACGCCGAGTTTGCGAGTGACTTGCAGGCGGCGCTGCCGGACATGCGCCTGATGCCTTAGGCGTTCACGCGGCGTGGGTCCAGCGCATCGCGCAGGGCGTCCGCGAGGAAGTTCAAGCCGACCAGCAGCAGCGCCAGCGCGACGCCGGGCCAGATGCCCATCCACACATCCGTGCGCAAATAGGCCCGGCTGTTGTTGAGCATGGAGCCCCAGGAGGGTGTGGGCGGGCGGGTGCCCAGCCCGAGGAACGAGAGCCCGGCCTCGGCCAGCACGGCGATGGCCATGAAGATGGCCAGCTGCACCAGCAGCGGCGCAATGCTGTTGGGCAGCACGTTGCGCAGCATGATCCGCCAGCTGCGCGCTCCCGAGGCCTTCGCGGCCAGCACATAGTCGCGCGTGCGTTCGCCCAGTACCACGGACCGCGTGAGCCGAGCGAAGCCCGGCGTGGCGGCGATAGCCAGGGCGTAGGCGACATTGACGGTGCCCGGCCCGAGGATGGTAAGCACGGCGATGCCTGTCAGGATGGGAGGGAACGCGAAGAGCGCGTCGCAGATGCGCATGATCACCGTGTCTACCCAACCACCGAGGTAGCCGGCGATCAGGCCAGTCAGGATGCCGACCCCACCACCCAGAACAATGGTGAGGCCGCCCACGATAAATGACGGCCGGGCGCCCCACAGCAGACGGCTCAGCAGGTCGCGGCCAATGGCGTCGGTGCCCAGGGGGAAGGTGGCACTTGGGCCCAGCAGTTCCATGCCAGCGTGCTGAGCCAGCGGGTCGTAGGGCGAGAGCCAGGGTGCGCCAATCGCGGCTGCCAGGAGCAGTCCAATGATGCACAGGCCGAACAGGCCCATGGGATTGCGGGCCGTGTGGAGCAAGCTGGCAAGAATGGGGTTGAGCGGCCGGCGGTCGTGGAGGGTCAGCGCAATGTCAGCGGGGCGAGCCGCGCTGGAGACCCCAGCTGGCGGCGCGCTCAAGACCCGGCGCCCAGCCGAATACGCGGGTTCAACAGACCGTACGCCAGGTCTGTCAGCAAATTGAGCACAATGAAAGCCGCCCCGAAGTACAACAGGCCGGCCTGCACGATGGCATAGTCCCGATTGCCGATGCCGTCCAGCATCAGCGTGCCGAGACCTGGCCACGAGAAGACTGATTCGATGATGACGGTGCCACCCAGCAGAAAGCCGAACTGCAGGCCCAGCACGGTGATGACCGGCAGCAGCGCGTTGCGCAGCGCGTGGCTGAAAATCACCGCGCGGCTGGTCAGCCCCTTGGACCAGGCCGTCCGCACGTAGTCGTCGTACAGCACCTCGAGCATGGCCGACTTGACGAAGCGTGACAAGGTGCCGACCAGCGGCAGGGCCAGAGCCAGGGTGGGCAGTGCCAGGAACCGAATCGATGTGCCAAGCTCGCCCCAGCTGGCCACCCGCCCACCCGGCGGGAGCCAGTTGAATCGAACCGAGCACAGCAGAATGAGCAGGATGCCCAGCCAGAAGCCCGGGATGGCAATAGCCAGGCTGTTGAAGATGGTGATGATCCAGTCGGCCAGTCCGCGCTGGTTCACCGCCGCTGAAATGCCGGTGACGACCGAGATAACGAGCGCAAACATCATGGCTGCCAGCGCGAGCTCCATGGTGGCCGGAATGCGCTGCGCCAGCAGCGTGGACACCTCGACGTGGCTCAGGGCAGAACTGCCCAGGTTGCCGTGGGCGAGGTGCTGCAGCCAGATGACGTATTGCTGGGGCAGGCTCTTGTCCAGGCCCATGTCGTGCCGGATGGCAGCGACGCTGGCTGGCGTGGCGTTGGCACCGGCCAACGCTATGGCTGGGTCACCGGGCAGCAGGTGCAGCAGGCCGAACACCATAATGGTTGACAGAAAAACCACCGGGATCGCCTGCAGGATGCGCCGAAGCGCATAGGCTGCCATTCAAGGCATGCTAATCAGCTCTTCATGATAGAGCAAATCAATATTCAGAATAGGACACATAAGCCATTCGAATGGCGCGGCCATGTGCTGGCGTAATAGCAGCCATATCGCCAATCCATTTGTCAGCCGCGAGCCGAGGTCGTAGAGTCTGCAGCAATTCCACTACGCCAGAGAGGCTGACCATGAAACTTGCCACCTTCCAGCTCGACACGGCCGCCGGTCCAATCCGCCGCATTGGCGTCGTTATCGATGACGGCCCCAGTCCGCTGATCGCCGACTTGACCAGCGCGTATGCAGCGTATCTGGAGAGCGAGACTGACGAGCCGACGCCACACGATCTCGCTGCCCTCAGGACGCCGCCGGACATGATTGGCTGGCTGCGCGGTACCCACAAGTCGCGCGAGGCGGCCGACCAGGCGCTGGCGTTTGTGAAGAAGCGGCTCCAGCAGGACCAGCGGCCGCGGGGTTCGCGCGGCGAGCAGCTGGTCTTCCCGCGATCGGAGGTTCGGCTGCTGGCGCCGGTACCGCGGCCGAACTCTCTGCGCGACTTCTCGATCTTCGAGACGCATATGAGTAAAGCCCGCGACTTGCCAGCGCCCAAGCCGGCACACTGGTTCCGAAAGCCGCCCTACTATAAGGGCGACCCGGACACCATCCTCGGCCCGGAAGACCCCTTCCCTTACCCCTCATACACCGACATGCTCGACCTCGAGTTCGAGATCGGTATTGTGGTCGGTAAGGGCGGGATCAACCTATCGCCCGAGGAAGCCAAGCAGGCCATCGCCGGCTACACGATCTTGATCGACCACAGCGCCCGCGACCGGCAGCGCGACGAGTTCCTGGGCCCGACCAAGGCCAAGGATTTTGGTACTACCCTCGGGCCGTACCTGGTGACGCCGGATGAGGCGGACGAAGGCAACCTGAAGTGCCGCTTCCTCGTGGATGGCGAGGTATGGTGGGAAGGCAGCACAGCCGAGCCGCGTTCCTTCCTGGCACATCACCTGGTGGCCTATGCCTCCGATCAGGAGAGGCTGTATCCGGGCGACCTGCTGGGCACGGGCACCATCGGCATGAGCTGCTCCATGGATACCAAGCGCTGGATCAAAGTTGGCCAGACGGCGCGTTTCGAAGTCGATAAGCTTGGCGCCCTGGAACAGAAAATCGTGGCGGTGCAGGGATCTGACTACGCCCGCGATGGCCTGGACGGCCTGCTGAAAGCGCCGGAGGCGTAGCAGAGCAGCCGTGACCAAGTCCGGTGTCGCGCTGGGGACGTTGGTCGACCGCGCTCGGGCCATCGGACCGGAACTGCGCGCGGCTGCCAACGAAGCCGGCGACCTGCGCCGCTTGCCGGATCGTTCGATTGCGGCCATCCGGGAGGCTGGTCTCTTCCGAGTCTTTCAGCCGGCCCGTTACGGCGGCTTTGAACTGGACTACGGCACCACACAGATCGAGCTGGCCAAGGCCATTGGCCCGGCCAGCGGATCGGCCGCTTGGGTCCAGAGTGTGGTCGCTTGTCACGCCTGGGTAGCTGGCATGTATCCGAAGGCTGCTCAGGATGCGATTTGGGGTGAGGACCCCGATGTGCTGGTAGCGTCGGCCTTTGGACCAAGCACTGGGCGTGGAAAGCCAGTGGACGGTGGCTACTGGCTGGAAGGTGAGTGGGAGTTTTCCAGTGGAGTTCATGCCTGCGATTGGATCATTCTGAATGCGCCCATCATCTCCGGTACGGGTGGGCCGCAGGACCTGCGCTTCTGCCTGCTCCCGCGCGCGGACATCGAGATTCTGGATACCTGGCGCAGTTCCGGCCTTCGCGCAACCGGCAGCCATCACGTACGCGTGAAAGGCGCCACCGTACCCGCGGACTTCTCGCTCGACACGGGCCTGGCCGAGGGCCAGCGAGCGCCGGGAGCGGCCGTGAACGACTCGTATCTCTACCGCTTGCCTTTGTGGACCGCCTTTCCTTTTAACATCGCCGCGCCGGCCATCGGCATCGCTCGCGGGGCCATCGCCGCCTGGGTCGAAGCTACCAAGCCGCGGCCCGACCGCGCCAGCATGCCCACGCGGCAGGTTCGGCTGGCGGAAACATGCGCCGAGGCGGACGCAGCCGAGGCGCTGCTGAGGAGTGACGCGGCGCAGCTCAAGGCCATGACGCTGGCCAGCGAGCCTATTCCTGGCGAGCTTCGCGCCAAGTGCGGACGCGACCTCAGCTACGCCGCCCAGTTGTGCATGCGCGCGATAGACCGCTTGATGGGGGCCGTCGGCGCCCATGGCTTGAGCGACGACAGCGCCATTGCCCAGGCGAGGGCCGACGTGTACGCTATCGTCAACCATGTGGGGCTCAACTGGGATGCCTCCGCGGCTCGCTACGGCGCCACGCTTCTGGGCGTTGATGCCAGGCCGGGGGCTCATCCTTAAGGCCGTGCGAGGCAGCATCGACCGCTTCGTCGCGAGTTGCATGGGCCGTCCCAGGTGTCGGCTGGGCGCCGTTTCGAGCCCTCCCCGAAGCCCGCGGTAAAGCGTCTTTCACTTTCGTTTAGGAGGCAGCTTCGTGGCAAATGTCCATTTTGTCGGCAGCGTCGCGCTGGACACACCCGAGGAAGTGTTCGCCGCCATCGGCCGGCACTGCGGACCCCATCTCAAACGTGTGCCTGACGGCGAGCCGGGGCGGGCGCCGGCTGTGGATCAGCTGGCAAATCCCAGTCCTGCGCGCCAATCCCGCTATGGAGCAGGTTGGCCCTGGCCAGGTGCCCCTCAAGCTGGCTGGCGGCGTAAAGGCGGCGGACATCCATTTTGGCGAGCTTGGCTACGCCCGGGAAGCCAGGCCCTCCTACGAGGATTTCGTGGCGGCGCGCGCAGCCGGCCAGCTTCCCGCCGGCGTGCGCTTCCAGGTGTCGCTGCCGACGCCGTGGGCGGTGGTCATGCCCTTCGTGCAGCAACCGGACGCGCAGCAGGTCTACCCGGCCTACGAAGCCGCCATGCTGAAGGAGGCCGAGCGCATCTGCAAGGCCATTCCGCACCAGGACCTGGCCATCCAGTGGGACGTGTGCATCGAGATGGTCGCCTGGGATGGGCGGGCCGAGAATCAGAGGCCATTTCCGGGCATGGAGCAGGTCTTCGCGGCAAACTTCGCCCGCCTCGGTGCTGCTGTCCCGGCGGACGTCGAACTGGGCTTTCACCTGTGCTACGGCGACCTGGACGCCAAGCACTTCGTGCAACCGGAAGATGCGACCAAGATGGTCGAGATGGCCAACCTGATCGCTCGCTCCGTTGAACGACCGATCGTCTGGCTGCACATGCCCGTGCCCATGGACCGCGGCGACGATGCCTTCTACGCACCATTACGCGGACTGCGGCTAGGTTCGAATACAGAGCTGTACCTGGGACTTGTCCACGCGCAGGATGGGGTGGAGGGCACCACTAAGCGCATGGCCGCGGCCCGAAAGTACGTGCCGGATTTCGGGATCGCGTCCGAGTGCGGCATCTCTCGGGGCCGCGATCCTGACCTGGCCTTGAAGTTCATCGAGACCTACGCTGGGGCCGCCACGACCGGGTAGTACGTGCCGATGTCTCAGGTGTGGATTTCCGACCCGCGGCTGCACATCGATTGCTCGGATGGCTGGTATACAGCCAACGCATTTGTGTCCGCGGCGATTGCCGAGTAGCATGCGATGCGAAATGGCTGCATCTGCGAAACCGTTTGTGATTGCCCTGGAAGAGCACTACTCGGACCCGACCACGGCCCAGCGCCTCGCTGCTCGCACGGGCGCTGCGGCCGGCGTGGGCGGGCCCCTCGCTCAGCTGGCCCCTCTCCTCAACGATGTGGACGATGTGCGGCTGCGTTCCATGGACGAGGCGGGCATCAACGTGCAGGTGCTGTCCCACATGTCGACGGCCCTCCAGCAGGCGGATAGCGGCTTGGCCCTCGACCTGGCCTGTGAAACCAACGATAGACTGAAGGCGACGATCGATCGCCATCAGGACCGCTACGGAGGCTTCGCCGCCCTGCCCATGCAAAGCCCCGAGAGGGCGGCAGATGAGCTGGAGCGCTGCGTCACCAAGCTTGGCTTCAAAGGCGCCATGATCTGGGGCCGCACGCAGGAGAAGTGGCACGACCACAAGATGTTCTGGCCGGTGTTCGAGCGCGCCCAGGCGCTGGACGTGCCCATCTACCTGCACCCGGGCCCACCGCATCCCAAGATGGTTGAAGCGTTCTACGGGGACTACCTGGAGGACTTCCCGTTCCTCAATTCGGCTGCCTGGGGCTACACCATCGACACCGCGAACCAGGCCCTGCGGCTTGTTTTGAGCGGACTATTCGAGGCCTACCCACGGCTCAACATCATCCTTGGTCACCTGGGAGAAGCTCTCCCCTACCTGGTGGACCGCATCGACGAAGCCATCAACCGGCCAGGCAGTAAGAGCATCGCCTTCAAGGACATCTTCTGCCGCAACTTCTACATCACCACCAGCGGCTTTTTCTCGACGCCCGCCCTCATGTGCGCGCTGATGGAGATGAGCATCGACCACATCCTGTTCTCGGTGGACTACCCGTTCGTCGAGAACTTGCCCGGCATGAAGTGGATGGAAACGGTGCCGCTGGCTGCCGCTGACTACGAAAAGCTGTGCAACGGGAACGCCCGGCGTCTGTTGAAGATGTAGTTACGGCAGGCCGGCGGCGGTCTCGCGAAAGAGCGAACGCAGCCAGATGTGTGCCGGATCGGCCGTGTGGCGCGGGCTCCAATAGATGCCGTCTATCAGGTCGGGGATGTCGAAAGGCAGCGGCAGGATGCGCAACGCGGCGGAATGGCACAGCCATTCGGCGAGCCGCCGCTGGAGCACCGCCAGCGCGGGCGTGCCTTCGATGAGGAACGGCATCAGGACGAAGTTGTCCACGGAGGTGATGTATTTGCGCTCGATGCCAACCGCGGCCAGGCGCCTACCCAGGTAACTGTTGATGGGGGTCTGGCTGCCGCCGAGCAGATCCACTATGTGCGGCAGCGATTCAAACGTTTCACGCGTCAACTTCTGGCCGATGGCCCGGTTGTCCGACCAGGCAACGCACACCCAGCTGTCGCACAGGATGGTCTCATGCGGCAGATCCAGGGTCTGCTGCTGGTTAGGCGAATCGGTAGGCAGGATGGCCAAATCCAAACGTCCATTGCGCAGCAGATCACTGAGGTTGCCCTGCAGCGGTTCCAGGCGCAGGCGGACGCCTGGAGCTTCGGCGGCCAAACGCCGTAGGAGCGGCCTGACCACCACAGCGGCCACATAGTCTGAGGTCGCCACCGTGAACTCGCGTTCGGCCGCTTCGGGATCGAACGTCGGACGCTCTTCCAAAAGATCGCTCACCTGCTGCAGCGCGTGGCGCAGCGGCTCGATGAGCGCCTGCCCTTCCGCGGTCAGCTCGTAGCGCCGGCCTACTCGAACCATCAGCTCGTCGTGCAGCAGGCGGCGGAGACGCTGCAGTGCATTGCTCATGGCCGGCTGGCTGAGCCCAATGCGTTGGCCTGCCCGCGTGACGTTGCGCTCGTTCAGCAGAGCATCGAGTGCCACCAGCAGGTTCATGTCCATCTGGGCCAGGTTCAGCGGCACGATGGCAGGCATTATATCTACGAGGAAGATGCCTCGGCTGGGACCATACATTGGTGTGATTCTGCCGTTCCAGCTGCCACGGTCTCCTGGTTGCTGCCTACGACACACAGGCTTCGAGCGCCCACGCTTCGGCCGTGGAAGCAGGGGCAGCCGGGCACTTCGCAAAGAGCCCCGCTGGCGGTGGCCGCGGGGCTAGGTAGCCGGCAGCAGCTTGCCGGCGTCTTGTGGGCGGTGGCGGCGGACGGCGTCGTGGTGGGTGGAGTCCTCACCCATGTAGATGCCGCGTTCCCAGGTGCGCTTCAGTGGGTCGCGCACCGTTACCGAGAACTCGCCGATGCCGTGGATGAGCATGCGCAGCGTTTCGCCGTCCTGAATCGGGCCGAGCCCTTCATGGTTGGTGCCGCAGGCGATGAGGTCGCCGCTGCGCAAGGTCATGCCGCGGCTGGCGTACTCGATGAGCTCTGGGACACGGTGCTCCATGTCGTCGGTGTTGTAGTTGTGCCGCAGTTGGTCGTCATCCCAGAACTGCACCCACAGGTCGTTCGGGTCCGCTATTTCGTCCGCCGTGGCGATGCACGGGCCGATGGGGCAGAAGGTATCGAATGACTTGCCCAGCCACGTCCCGCGGCCCCAGGTGGAGCGGCCCTCGCCCCGGCCAGTGCCGTCAATGTAGCCGGTGTACCCAAACACGGCACTGCGCCAGTTCTCCTGGCTCACACGTTTGGCCGGCCCCTTGAGGACGATGCCCAACTCGGCTTCGTGCATGAACATCCACGGCACAGTGAAGGCGGGCAGCTCGACGTTGTCGCCTGGGCCGATGATGGCATCCGGATTCTTGAGAAACATGTTGAGCGGGCGCGGCTCGCGTTGAGCGTGCTCCCAGTAGTTGGCGATGCAGGCCAGGATCTTGCTCGGCCGCGGCAACGGCGCCCGTAGTCGCACGGTGGATAGGGGCAGAGCCGGACCCGCGGCAATGGCTTGATTGAAGCGTGGCCGCAGCTCCTCGAAGTCATCGATGATGTGCTCCATCGTCTGTTGCGGCGTGTTGCCTCGCGGTGCGATGGCGGCCAGGTTCACCACCGCGCGGCCGCCGTCCACCAGCGCACCTGGTAGCGTCACACCACCCGGACCCGATTCAAACAGGGCGAGTTTCATGTCGCGGCACCTCCTCCGGCCACCAGGGCCGCTGCCCGAACACCGACTGAAAGGCGGCCAATATCCTCGATCTCGACGTCTGCCCGATCGCCATCGTGCAGCTCACCGGCGTCCTGTTCGGAGCTGCCCAGCAACACTATGTCTCCGCTGTGCAGCGTCATGACGGTGGTGATGAAGGCGATCTGCTGGCCAATGTCGTAGTCGGCCGTGGCGAAGGTGAAATCCTGGCGCGGCTGGCCGTTCAGAAACGAACGGAGGTGCAGGTTGGCTGGTTCGGCGAACTCGTCGGCCGTGACGATGCACGGCCCAAGCGGGCACAGCGTGTCCGATTTGGCCACCCACAGATCTCGGCCGAAGGCCGGGCTCTGGCCACGGGCCGCCACGTCGATAGCGCAGCTGAAGCCAAACACAGCGCTGCGCCAATCTTCGGCGGCCACGCGCTTGGCCGGCCCCTTGATGATCGCCGCCAGCTCGGCCTCCGGCGACAGCTGCCACGGCTCGAACGTGTCCGGCAGCTCGATATCATCGCGCGGTCCAATCACGCACTCGGCTGTTTTCAAGGTCATCAGCAGCGGCTCCGGTGAGGTGTTGCGTTCGGCCCGGCAAACGCTCGTGCTGCTGAGGATTTTGCCGGGCCATGGGATCGGCGCGTGCAACTGGACCAGGTCCAGTGGCAGCTTTTCGCCGCTGCCGCCCAGGCGCTCGATGGATCGCTTCAACGTCTCGAACCCTTCGATGATGGTGAGCATGGCGGCCCGAGGCGCCCTCACCGCCGGAACCAGTTCGGCCAAACTGACGACGCCGTCGTCCAGAAGCAGGCCGGGAAACACCTCCGACGTTCCGCGACTGAAGATGACCAGCTTCACTGAGGGTTAGCTTTCGTTGGGGTAGAGCAGGCCAGCGGCATTATGGTGCACCATGCGGTCTGCATCCTTCTCGGTGAGTGGCGCCGGTTGAGCCCTGAGCGACGGGCTCGAATTCCAGGTCGATGGGAGCGCGGTTGAGTACCGAACGGCTGAGCATGCCCCCGCGTGCACGTGTGACCGACACGGGACGGCAGTGAGCGTGAACGTCAACAATCACGAGGCACTTTCGAGGCATTATGCCACGGGTTAGTCCCGCGTTCGTGGCTCGGTTGGAGACGCCACGGCCATCCGCGAGCCGGCGGAGCCCGCCAGTGAGCATGGCCGCGACTGATTCCCGATTGGTCAGACCAACATGTGTTGGTCTGATGCGTTATGCTTGGAGCGTGACTACGCGGCGGTACAAGTCAATCGGCGTCTACCAAGCGAAAACGCATCTCCCTCAGCTGATCGATGAGATATCGGATGGCCAAACTACCGTGGTCATCACACGGTATGGCACCCCCGTGGCCGTTCTCGAGGCGCCAGCGGGCGGACCGAAGGGGCAAGACCCGGTATCGCGAGCATGTAGGGCAGCAGTTGCCTGGGATGCCTTCGGCTCCGACATCAGACTCGGCAGCGATACTTCGATCACGGCGCTCATCGAAGCCGGTCGAGATTAGCTCCGAGGACGTGCTCGTCGTGGATAACTCTGTCACTGTGTGCTGGCTGTTCGCTGACCAGGCGACTGACTACACGCGGGCGGTTCGCGAACACGTGATTGAGCACGGCGCAAATATGCCGGTCTTGTGGCGACTGGAAGTTCTGAACGTGATCGCCGTGGCGGAACGCCAGCGCAAGATTTCCAGCGTGCAGGGTGACCGGTTCCTGGAATTGCTGGCTGCCCTGGCTATTGTGGTCGAAGACTTGCCTTCGTCGGAACGCACGTTGGCCTATGCAGGCCAGCACCAGTTGTCGGCATACGACGCCACGTACCTTGCCTTCGCTGTCGCTCATCGCCTCACGCTCGCCACCTTGGATGGCGGACTCATGCGTGCAGCTGAGGCCATAGGACAACCACTGTTCAGCCTGACCTGAGCAGCGTCGGATCAGACTGACGTCATGCTCCAAGATGGGAAGCGATGGGCGTCGGTGTCGGCTTTCATTGATATCGCCAGTGATGCGTTGGGCGTGGAGGCTAAAGCCAGCAGCCGATACAAGCGCGTTACCCGGTGGGGACGCGCCGTTCGCGGCCGATGCGCACAATACGCATGAAGTACTCTTCCGAGTCCACGTAATAGGGATTGCGCTTGATGTATTTGCCGACGATGGCCAGTGGGTGCAGCTTCAACAGCTCGACCACGATTTCGCCGGGCAGCTTGGCGTAGTTGTACTGCACCACGATGACCACGGGCGAGTTCTGGAACGAGAACACCGCGTCCGCCGCGGCCTCGTACTTGAGCACTTGAGATGGCGTAGCCGCGCCATCCGTCAGCCAGGACATGTCGATGGCGCCGCGGGCGGCGTTCCAGCCCTCCTTCTGGGAGCGGGCGATGAAGCTCTGATGGTGCGACAGCAGGAAGTAGGGGTCGAACCGCCGATTCTGGAGGAAGGACTCGCGGTCGTCCAGAAACACCAGCTGGCCACGGTCCATGGCGGCCGCTACATCAATGCCCAGCTGCGCGCAGGAGGCTTTCAGCTCTTCGATGATCTCGTTGGGGCCCGCGTAGAAGCACTTCTCCCGGCTCTCCAGCGCGGTTTGGAACAGCGACGCGGTGACATTGACGACTTCAGAGACTTTGTTGTACAGCTGACAGATGTGCGATCCCTGCTTGATGTGCTCTGTCTTGTTTTCGACCTGAAGTTCCAATTGCCGTCTCTGCCCCTTGTGAAGGCTGGAAGTTTGGTCGGGCGGCCACTAGCGGCCTTCCGCTATGCCCCAACGCATGTCGTCGAGCTCAATTGGACCCTGGAAGGACTTTCCTGAAGAGGACCAATCGTGGAGTCAGCCACAGTAATACCATAAAGCCGGCATCGCCCACTTGAGAACCCATACCCACGCAGAGTCATACGCGGTTGTGGCACGTTTGTGACGCGGGCGACGATGGGTTCTCCACCAGCCGGCCTGGAAGCGTGGGCCCACAGCCGCTGGCGGCGGTGCCAGGGCGTACGCTTGCGGCCAGCACCGCCGCTGTTCGCGCGAACTGGCCACATACCGGCGCCCGGGCTCGGGCTTCTCGCGCGGATGCGCTGGAGCTCCCAGCGGCCGCTAGGTTCGTGCCACCTAGCGTAGGCCGCGCACAACCTCTGCCATGATCTGGCTGGCTTCGGTGGGATTGAGGGCGACGCGGGCGCCGGCGGCGCGCAGCGCGTCCATCTTGCCCTGCGCAGTGCCGCTGGACCCGGACACGATAGCGCCGGCGTGGCCCATTTTGCGGCCCGCCGGCGCGGTCACTCCGGCGATGTAGGCAACGACTGGCTTGTCCATCTCGCGCTTGATAAATTCAGCCGCTTCCTCTTCGGCCGATCCGCCGATCTCGCCGATGAGCATCACCGCCTTCGTTTCCGGGTCCGCCTGGTAGGCGCGGAGGCAATCAATGAAGCTGGTGCCGGGCACGGGGTCACCGCCGATGCCCACACACGAGGTTTGGCCGATGCCCCGCTGCGTGAGCTCGTACAGCGCCTGGTAAGTGAGCGTTCCGGAGCGTGAGACGATGCCCACCGGCCCGCCCGGCGTGGCAATGTGCCCGGCGGTGATGCCGATGTTGCACTTGCCGGGCGAGATGAGCCCCGGGCAGTTCGGGCCCAGCAGCCGGGCAGCCGGAAAGTCCCGCCGCAGGCGGTTGTAGAAGCGGGCCTCGTCCTGCGCGGGCACCCCTTCGCTGATGACGACGATCAGTTCGTAGCCGCTTTCGGCCGCCTCCATCACGGCTCCCTCCACGCCGGGCGCGGGTACGAACACGCACGTGGCTGTGGCGCCCGTGGCCGCCCGCGCACCGCCCGCGGTGGCGAAGATGGGAATGCCGTCGATTTCGGTGCCGGCGCGGCCGGGGTTGGTGCCACCCACCACCTGCGTGCCGTCGCCGCGATTGCGGCGGGCATATTCCGTGGCGTTGTTGCCCTGGCGCGTGGACATGCCCTGGTAGATGACCTTGGTGCTCTGGTCGACCCAGATGCTCACTGGGCCGCTCCCGCCAGCTCTACGGCCGTTCTCGCCGCTTCCACCATGGTGGGCCGCGAGATGAGCCGGTCAGTCTGATGCTGACTCAGGATGTCGCGGCCCTGCTCCGCGTTGGTGCCGTCGAGCCGGATGACGATCGGCGAACGCAGCGTCACGCGAGCCATGGCCTCCACAATGCCGTTAGCCACTTCCTGGCCCTGCGTGATGCCGCCAAAGATGTTGATGAAGATGGCGCGCACCTTGGGGTCGGCGTTGATCACCTCCAACGCATTGGCCATCACCGCCGCGCTGGCCCCGCCGCCAATGTCCAGGAAGTTGGCCGGCGTGCCGCCCACCTGGTTCACGACATCCAGCGTGCTCATGGCGAGCCCGGCGCCGTTGGCGATGATGCCTACGCTCCCGTCCAGACCGACGTATTGCAGCCCCTTTTCGCGCGCCAGCTTCTCGCGCGGATCCAGCACCTGGGTGTCGCGATACTCGTCCCACTCGGGGTGGCGGAAGGCGGCGTTGTCGTCCAGCGTCACTTTCGCATCGAGCGCGTGCACCCGGCCATCCGGCGTGAGAATCAGCGGGTTGATCTCCACCAGGTCCGCGTCGCCCTCCACGAAGCAGCGGTACAGCTTGATCAGGATGTCCGCGGCGCCCGCCCGAGCCTCAGGATGCAGGCCAGCAGCGTCCACCAGGCCGCGAGCCACTGCAGCCGACAGGCCTTGTACTGGGTCGATCTCCACCCTGGCGATGGCGGCCGGATCCTCCGCGGCCACCTGCTCTATCTCGACACCGCCCCTGGCAGACACCATGCACAGGTGCTTCTTGGCGGATCGATCGAGTGTGAAGCTCGCATAGTATTCGTGCGCAATATCCGAGGCGTGCTCCACCCACAGGCGCGACACGAGGTGGCCACGGATATCCATGCCCAGGATGTTGCCGGCATGGTGACGGACCTCCTGCTCGTTGGCGGCCAGCTGAATGCCGCCCGCCTTGCCCCGCCCGCCAACCTGAACCTGTGCTTTCAGCACCACGGGATAGCCCGCGGCCGCGGCGCGAGCCACCGCTTCATCCACCGTGTCGGCCACACCGCCCGGTGAGACGGGGATGCCGAAGCGCGCAAAGTACTGCTTACCCTGGTATTCGAACAGATCCAAACGTGATCCTCCCTGAACGCGAACCGCCCCAGGCGGTCCGCGTAGCGAGGGCTGAGCGCCCCCTACTGATCGGTCCCCCATTGTACCGCCGCGAGTGGGCTGAGACTATCAGCCGACAGCGGGAGTGGAGGCCAGGCGCTGCCGCGCATGGAGCCGGCGCCGCCACAGCAATCCTCCGCAGATCGCGAGCGCAAGGATGAGCGCGGCGCTCACAAACCAGGCGCGTCGGGTGAGCACAATGGCCAGGCCGAGGTGCTGCGCGGTAGCTCCAATGTAGAGGAAGAAGGCCACGCGCAGGCAGGTGGCGACCAGGGCCCACAGCAGGCAGGGCACTGGCGGCACGCGAAACACGCCCGCCGCGGCCCCGGTGGGCACGCGCAGGCCGGGCGTGATGCGGCCCATGAGCACGGCCGGTGGTCCCAGGCGGACCAGCCGTGCCTCGGCGGCGTTCAGCTTGGCGTCGTTCAGGTGTAGGCGGGCACCCAGCCGGAGCAGCAGCCGGCGCCCGCCCACGCGGGCGACAGCATACAGGATGCCGCAGCCAATCGCCGACGCGGGCAGCACCGCGCCGAGCAACAGGCCAGTTGACATCTGGCCGCGAACGAGGCGCGCACCGGCCACTACCAGCAGCGACTCCACCGGCAGCGGCAGGATGCACCCGGCCTCCTCCAGCAGCACCAACACGAACAGCGTGAGGTAGCTGTGGGCCAGGAACAAGTGCAGGCAATCGTGCGAAGCGACGAGCAGCCAGCCGGGCAAAGCCAAGCCTCCTCTATGCTCTGCAGGGAGCTAGAGTTGAACCTGGGTCACTCTAGCGGCCCAACCAGCAGCATGTCAATGATCAGCCACACACTGGCCGGCGTCCTGGCGGCCGAAATCCAGGACCTGCCGTTGCTGACGCGGCTGGGAGAAACGTTCAGCGCCGCGAGCGAGCAGCTCTACCTGGTGGGGGGCTGCGTGCGCGACCTGCTCATGCGCCGCGCGGTGAACGACTATGACCTGGCCACCAGCGCCCATCCCGATCGCATCGTCAAGCTGCTGGGTTCCACGCATCCCGAGGCGCTCTACACCATAGGCAAGCGTTTCGGTACGATCAGCGCCCGCTATCCGCTGGGCACTGTGGAAATCACCACCTTCCGGCGAGATCGCTACCTGCCGGGCGACCGACACCCCGAGGTGGAATTTGCCCCCGGCATCGAGGATGACCTTGTGCGGCGCGACCTCACCATCAACTCTATGGCGGCGGATCTCGCCAGCGGAGACCTGATCGATCCGGCGGGCGGCGTGAGCGACCTGCGCCAGGGCATCATTCGGGTCACCGGCGACGCGCGGCAGCGCTTCGAGGAGGATCCGTTGCGGCTGCTGCGCGTGGTGCGCTTTGCCGTGCAACTGGAGTTCGACTTGGCCTCTGGTTTGCGGCAGGAGCTGCTGGATTCGGCGTCGCTGCTGCAGCAGATCTCGCGCGAGCGCATCCGCGACGAGCTCAACAAGATTTTGCTCTCAGCGCAGCCGGGGCGCGGCCTACGGCTCATGGTGGACCTGGATCTCGCACGCTGGTTCTGCATCGACCTGCTGGACCTTAAGAACATCAACACGCCAGACGAAGCCAGCACCAACGCGGATGGCCGCATGCGTGTCCCGGCCGGTGCTCGCATGAAAAATCTGTTCGAGCACGTCATCCAGGTGGTGGACAATTCGCCGCCGCGGCTGGTGGCACGGCTGGCGGCGCTTTTCCACGACATCGCCAAGCCGCGCACCTTCAGCTTCAACAACGGCGAGGTGCACTTCTTTGGGCACGACACCGTGGGTGCGCGTATGACTCGCCGCATCCTGGCGGACCTGCGCTACGACCAGGAGACCATCGAGCTGGTGAGCCGGTTGGTAGAGCTGCACATGCGCCAGGCGTCCAACACGGACGAGTGGAGCGAGCGTGCCGTGCGGCGCTTCGTGCACACCGTCGGCGTGGAGACGTTGGACCCGCTGCTCACGCTGGCACGGGCGGACATCACCAGCTCCAATCCGCGCCGGGTGCAAAAGCACCTGGGCCGGCTGGACCGGCTGATCGAGCGCTGCGACGAGTTGATTGCCGCCGAGGGAGCGGAGCAGGTGGTGAGCCCGTTGGATGGCAATGAGCTCATGATGCTGGCGGGCCGTGGGCCCGGACGCTGGATCCAGCCGATTAAGGAAGCTCTCTTAGAGATGGTGCTGGATGGTGAGCTCGCGCGGGACGACAAAGCCGGCGCGTGGGAGGCCGCGCGCCGCCTGGTGGCCGATCAGGAGCGGGCCGCGGATGCGCCTGGAGCTGTCCCCGGTTGACCCGGCTGGGCCAGGGCTGCCAGTGAGGCAGCGCCTCAGCCGCGCCGCGGGCCGGGCCCTGGCGCAGATCGATCGCCTCATCCGGCGCACCGCCGGGCGGCCGCTCAACCCCGATCCACTCATCCGAGTGACAGGTGTGCGCCTCTTCCTGCGCGGCTACTATGCTGCCTTCATTGATGCGCACGGCATGCGCTTCTCGGATGTGGATGAGGTGCTGGGGGGCATCCGCAGCTCGCGGCCGGCCGCCTGGGTCAGCGCATGGAGCAGCCGGGCTGATCATTACCAGTGCCTGGCTCGCCTAGCGGAACAGGAGGGGCGTGGGGAGACCGCGGCAGAGCTCTCGTTTACAGCGTCCACCGCGTACCGCCTGGCGGAGATGGCCTTACCATACGATTCTGATCCGCGCAGGGCCTTAACAAAGCGCATGGTGGAGAGCTTTCGCCTGGGCGGACGCTTCAGTGAGCCACCGCTGCGCTGCGTGCGCATTCCGGTGGGAAACGTGCAGGTGCCAGCGTATCTGCGCGTCCCCAGCGGCCTCACACCGCCGCCAGCCGTGGTAGTGGTGCCGGGCCTGGGCATGCTGAAGGAGCACGGCGACTTTCCGCCGGAGCCACTGCTGCGGCGAGGCCTGGCCACGCTGGTGGTGGATCTGCCGGGGCAAGGGGAAAGCCACGGTCAGCTGCCTATGACGCGCCAGTGCGCCGAGGAGCTCATTCGGGCGGCACTGACGTACCTGGAGGCGTGCCCTGCTGTGGATGGTTCGCGGCTGGGACTGCTGGGCACCAGCATGGGCGCCACGGCCTGCATGTTCGCCGCCGCGGATGACGCGCGAGTGAAGGCCATAGTTGAGCTCTCGGGCTTCTTTTACCCCGCGAGCTGGTGGGACTACTTCTTAGCCGATGGCATTAAGGAGTTCCTGCGCCAGGTGTCCGGCGCGCGAGACGAACAGGAGCTGCGGGCACTGGTCCGCTCGATTAACCTCAGCGGCCAGGTGGGGCGTATCAACTGCCCGCTGCTGGTGGTGCACGGAGCAAGGGACGGCATTGTGCCCATCAGCGAGGCTCGGCGCATCTTCGCCGATGCACACCAGCCCAAAGAGGAGCTTATCTTCCCCACAGGTGACCACGGCTGCGTGAATGTAGGAGAGGCGCGGCCGCTCATCGCGGACTGGCTCGCGGCCAAACTCGGCCATCCGCTTGACTGCTTCGGGTATAATCCCGCGAGGTCTGCTGAGAGTGCGACCAATACGCAACAAGGGGAAGGACAGCCTTGGAAGCTTACTGCGTCAAGTGCAAGGCCAAGCGCGACATGAAGGACTCGAAGGCCGTGACCATGAAGAACGGCAAGCCGGCCACCGAAGGTGTGTGCCCCACATGTGGGACCAAAATGTTCAAGATCGGCAAGGCCGCCTAAGAGTCGCCAGGCTGGATGGGGCGCTGGGTTGGGCGCGCCAGGAGGCGAGGGAGGCCATCGCGCGCCGGGGCGCGATAGGCCTCTTCTTCTTATATGAAAGATCTCTCCGGTATGAATGATCCCTCCGGCGGTCGCTCTTTCGTGATCGGGCCAGGCTTCTAGCGGCGCAGGTAGCAGGCAGCAACAGCGCCCGGCCCGCAGTGCGTGCCGATCACCGCCCCAACCGGCAGCACTTCCACATCGCCGTGCAGGGGTCGCAGCTGCGCCGCCAGCTCGTCCGCCAAACCGGAGTTGCCGGCGTGCAGCACAGCCAGGTGGCGGAAAGGCGCGTCGCGACTGGCGAGCGCTACCAGGCGCTCCAGGCCCTTGCGCAGCGTGCGGCGGCGGTCCACCGCGGCTACGACGCCGGCTCGAATGGAGATCACCGGCTTAATCTGCAGCATGCCCGCCATGAGCGCTTGCGCCATATTGATGCGGCCGCTGCGCTGGGCGAAGCGCAGCGTATCCAGCAGGGCGTAGAAGCCGGTACCCAGCGTATCCACACTGATCTCCCGCGCCACCTCGGCGGCACTGGCGCCCTGCTTCGCCACCTCGGCCGCGGCCTGAACAATGCAGCCCAGCGACATGGATACTGTGCCCGAGTCATAGACCCGGATGTCTCGCTTGTGCAGTTGTGCCGCTGCCGCCAGCGCGCTGGCATAGGTGCCGCTCAGTTTGGAAGAGATGTGAATGGAGAGGATCGTTTCGGCTGTAATTCCATCGTAAACGGCCTGAAACTGGGTGACTGAGGGCTGCGAAGTGGTTGGGACTTCGGGCGCTTGCGCAGCGCGGCGGAAGAACTCGGCCTGGTCCAGTTCACCGTCCGTGTAGCTCACGCCGTCGATCAGCACGGTGAGCGGTACCACCGCGATGCCCAGGCGCAGCGTCCGCTCCGGTGGCAAATCGGCCGTGCTGTCCGTGACGATGGCCACGCGCTGGGATGCCGGCGCGCTCATACGGTGGCGAGCTGGTTGATGCGACCTGCGAGAGCAAGGTCACGATCGGTGATGCCGCCCTCGGAGTGCGTGTGCAGCGCGAAGCGTACGCGGTTGTAGCGCAGGTCGATGTCGGGATGGTGGTCGGCTGCCTGTGCCGCCTCGGCGACGGTGTCGATCAGTGCTACCGCGGCGAGGAAGCCCGCGCACTCCACCGTGCGCACAATGTCTCGCCCATCGTAGTCCCAGCCAGGCAGGGCCGCGAGGCGCGCGCGAACATCGGCGTCGGCGTAGGTCATGCGGAGGCCGGCAGGTGGTGGCCGTTGGAGCGGAAATGGTCGTGCGATCCAACGTCCATGGGCCGGCCGCACAGCGGGCAGCGGTCGCGACCCGCGGCGACCAGGGCGAACACCGCCTGGCCAAAGGCCTGCAGCTGCGGCCGGTTCACCAGGCAGCTGAAGGCTGGCCCCGCGTCCTGCGCGCCGGCCACATCGTGGGCCAGGATCATGAACAGCCGCCGCTGCTCCTCGTAGCCGAGGGCCAGCTGGCCCACCTGAAATTCCAGGTTCGGGCGCAGATCGAATGAAAGCGGACCCTCGCGCGGCGGGTGATCAGGGTCTTCGTAGTCGGCTGGCGTGCTGGACACGTCCTGCAGCAGCTTCTGGATTGCCAGGGCCATAGCCTGCAGCTGCTCCCGCTCCACCCACAGGTTGGCCAGCTCGTGGTCGTTGCGGGCGAGGATGCGAAAGCGCCTGTTGCCGGGCTGCCCTACCGCGTCCGCCAGGATGCCGCTGGCTCGGCCCAGCTCATAGGTTTCTTCTGCCAAGGCGCCTCCGCGAGGATGGGTGGTGGAGTGGGGTTCCGAAGCAGTATACGGCCTTGCTAGAGTGGGCTCCATGGACGAAGAGCAGGCGCGGGCTTACGCGCGGCGCAACCACCGGGGTGTTCTGGCGACGATCCGGAAAGACGGCCGGCCTCAACTTTCCAGCGTGGCCTACCTCCTGGATGATGACGGGCGAATCAAGATCTCGGTAACGGAAGATCGCGCCAAAACCAGGAACCTGCGCCGCGATCCGCGGGCCAGCCTGCAGTGCCTGGATGACGCGAACTGGTTCAGCTACGTGGTGTTGGAGGGTGCCGCGTCATTCATCGAAGGGGAAGCGGCATTGCCTGCTCTGCGGCACGTGTATCGGGCCATTCGGGGGGCCGACCACCCCAACTGGCAGGAGTTCGATGCCGCCATGCGCAGCGAGCGCCGCGTGCTGCTGGTCATCCAGCCGGAGCGGCTGTACGGCATGGTTCGATAGCGGGCGTGCCCACCGCCCTCACCATTGCCGGGTCGGACTCCGGCGGCGGAGCGGGCATCGCCGCGGATCTGAAAGTGTTCTCAGCGTTGGGCGTGTACGGCACCTGTGCCATTACCGCCGTCACCGCGCAGAATACGCGCGGGGTGACAGCGCAGGCGGCGCTGGAACCCAGCCTGGTGGCGGCCCAGATCCGCGCGGTGCTGGAGGATATCGGCGCCGCCGCCGTGAAGACGGGCATGCTGGCGAATGGCGACATTGTGGGGGCTGTGGCCCAGGAGCTGGCGAGATGGCGGCCGCCGCACCTGGTGGTCGATCCCGTAGTGCGGGCCAGCACAGGGGCTGAGTTGCTGACCGAGCAGGCGCTGGAGGCGCTGAAGCGCCAGCTGCTGCCGTTGGCTGAGGTGATCACCCCCAACCTGCCGGAGGCCGAGGCACTGGTCGGCCGGGCGCTGACCTCGGAGGCCGACATTCGAGATGCTGCCCGCGAGATGCTCGACCTCGGCTGCCGCGCCGTGGTGGTCAAAGGCGGGCACCGATCCGGCCCGGCGGACGATGTGCTGTTCGACGGGCAAGCCTTTGATGTGCTGCACGCGGAGCGGCTGGACGCGCCCTTCACCCACGGCACCGGCTGCACCTTTTCCGCGGCCCTCACGGCAGAGCTGGCCAAGGGGGCCGACCTGTTCAGCGCCGCCCGGTCCGCCAAAGTCTTTGTTACCGAAGCGATTCGGCATGGCTTCCCCATCGGCCAGGGGCACGCGCCGGTGCACCACCTGTGGAATGTGTGGCCGGCCTGAGCGCTGGCGCCCGGCTTCGCGGCGCGGTCACCGCGGCTTGCGCGGCCGGGAAACAGTGCTACACTGGCGCCAAAGACGGGAGCTCAGGTACTGGGCTGAGAGGGCAAGCGAGCCGACCGTAGAACCTGCTCCGGGTAATGCCGGCGAAGGGAAACGCAGCGAGCCAACGCTCGATGTTCCACACCTGATTTCCGTACCACTATTCCCGTATGGGAGGAGACCCGAGTTGGCCATTACCATTCATCAACACCCCCGCACGCGAGAGACAAGCCCCGGCTCGCGCAAGATCTACGTTCGAGGCACCCGGCCCGATGTGCAGGTGCCCATGCGGGAGATCAGCCTCAGCCCGAGCGACGCGGGCTACGGCGGCGGGGAGAACGCGCCCCTGCAGGTGTACGACACCGCTGGTCCCTACACCGATCCTGACGTTGCAACGGACTTTCGGCGCGGCCTGCCCGCGCTGCGCGACGGCTGGATTCGTCAACGGGGCGACGTGGAGGAGTATGCCGGGCGCGACGTGCTGCCACTGGACGACGGCTTCAAAGCCGACGACCCCAGGGCCAACGGCGAGGTGTTTCCCGGCCTCAAACGGCTGGCGCTGCGGGCCAAGCCCCACGGCAACGTGTCGCAGATGCATTATGCCCGCGCCGGCCAGATCACGCCGGAGATGGAGTTCATCGCCCTGCGCGAAGGGCTGGAACCGGAGCTGGTGCGCAGCGAGGTGGCGCGCGGCCGGGCGATCATCCCGGCCAACGTCAACCACCCCGAGTCCGAGCCAATGATCATTGGCCGAAATTTCCTGGTGAAGATCAACGCTAACATCGGCAACTCCGCCGTCGCCTCGTCCATCGACGAGGAGGTGGAGAAGATGACCTGGGCCATCCGTTGGGGCGCGGATACCGTGATGGATCTCTCCACCGGCCGCAACATCCACACCACTCGCGAGTGGATCATCCGCAACTCGCCGGTGCCAATCGGCACGGTACCCATCTATCAAGCCCTGGAGAAGGTGAACGGCAAAGCCGAAGAGCTGACCTGGGAGGTCTACCGCGACACACTGATCGAGCAGGCGGAGCAGGGTGTGGATTATTTCACCATCCATGCTGGGGTGCTGCTCCGCTACGTGCCGCTCACGGCGCGCCGGATGACCGGCATCGTGTCCCGCGGTGGGTCGATCATGGCGGCCTGGTGCCTGGCCCACCATGAAGAGAACTTCCTGTACACGCACTTCCGCGACATCTGCGAGATCATGGCCAGCTACGACGTATCGTTCTCGCTGGGCGACGGCCTGCGGCCGGGCTCCACGTATGACGCGAACGATGAGGCTCAGTTCGCCGAGCTGCACACGCTGGGCGAGCTCACCAGCGTCGCCTGGGAGCACGATGTGCAGGTGATGATCGAAGGGCCCGGCCACGTGCCGATGCAGAAGATCAAGGAAAACGTGGACCTGCAGATGGAGCTGTGCCAGGAGGCACCTTTCTACACGCTGGGCCCGCTGGTCACGGATATCGCCCCCGGCTACGACCACATCACCTCCGCCATCGGCGCCGCGATGATCGGTTGGTTCGGCACGGCCATGCTGTGCTACGTCACCCCCAAAGAGCATTTAGGCCTGCCCAACAAGCAGGACGTGAAGGATGGGGTCATTGCCTACAAGATCGCGGCCCACGCCGCCGACCTGGCCAAGGGCCATCCTGGCGCCAACGAGCGGGACGATGCGCTTTCCAAGGCGCGGTTCGAGTTCCGCTGGCGCGATCAGTTCAACCTGTCGCTCGATCCGGAAACGGCTGTGGCGTACCACGATGAGACGCTGCCCGCCGAGCCAGCCAAGGGCGCGCACTTCTGCAGCATGTGCGGACCCCACTTCTGCTCCATGAAGATTACGCAGGATGTGCGCGACTACGCCGCCAAGCACGGCATCGACTCCACCACCGCGCTTGAGGCGGGACTCCACGAGAAGGCCGAGGAGTTCCGGCGCGCCGGCAACGAGCTGTACGCCGCCGCACCCCCAGCCAGGCGCTGATGCCCCGGCAGTGAGGGGCGCAGCCGGTTTTCGCGGCTCGCTGCCCCCTCGCCCCGGCCAGCCGCGGCACCACATCCGAGAGCAAGCTCTGGTATTTCCGGGTGATAGCTTGTGCCCCGGCCGCGCGCCCTTTACGCTGTACGCCAGGATGCAAGGGGGCATAGATTTCCGGCGGGGCTACGGGCACCGGTGGCGAGCGGCTGGCCCCGCGCTGGCGGCACGCGGTTGGGCCGCGCGGCGGCTGGGCGCAGCCGCCCTGGGTGCGCTGCTGGCGCTGCTGGCGCCGGCGGCGGCACTCGCGGCGCCCTACTGGGCCGTGCTGGGCGATTCGCCACAGGCGCAATCTATCCAGCACCTGTTCTGGATCGTCATCGGCGTGGCATTCGTGTTTTTGTTCGGCATCGAGGGCACGCTGCTGTATGTGGTGTTCCGCTTTCGAGCGCGCCCAGGCGACGAGGGCGAAGCGCCGCAGGTGTACGGCAACCGGCGGCTGGAGGTGTGGTGGACCATCGTCCCGGCGTTGATCCTCGTGGTCATGTTCATTTTCACCGTGCGCGCGGTGGGCGAGGAAACGGCCGTGGCGCCTAATGCGCTGCCCGTGACGGTCATTGGCCACCAGTGGTGGTGGGAGTTCCGCTATCCCACCCTGGGCGTGGTGACGGCAAACGAGCTCCACGTGCCGGTAGGGCGCTCCATTGCCTTTACGCTGCAATCGGCGGACGTGGTGCATAGCTTCTGGTTTCCACTGCTGGGCGGCAAGGAGCAGCTCATTCCCGGCCAAAGCAATCGCTGGACCTTCACGGTGGACAAGGCCGGCAACTACGATGGCGCCTGCTCCGAATACTGCGGCGGCGCACATGCCTGGATGCGCTTAACGTTGGTAGCCGATGCGCCGGCGCAGTTCGATGCCTGGGCAAAGGCGCAGGCCGCCCCCGCGGCCAGCACGGCCACCTCGAAGCAGGCGCTGCAGGTGTTCACGCAGAACGCCTGCTCGCAGTGCCACGCCATTCGGGGCACCACCGCCAACGGCGCCGTAGCGCCGGACCTCACGCATGTGGGCAGCAGAACCACGCTGGGTGGGGGCGTGTTGGCGAACAACGCGGGCGACATGGCGCGCTGGCTGCAGAACCCCCAGGCAGTGAAGCCGGGCGTCCTCATGCCCGACCTGCACCTGAGCGCGGACGATCTGAGCACGTTGACCGCGTATCTGGAAGGGTTGCGGTAGCGCCATGGCTGCCACTGTGCTGCCCCCCGGCACCTACCCCAAGGACATTGGTGGCGAGTCGCACACCTGGCTGTTGAGCTGGGTGGCCACCGTGGACCACAAGAAGATCGGCATCATGTACATCGTCACATCGCTGGTCTTCTTCGCGGCCGGCGGCATCGAGTCGCTGCTCATGCGCTGGCAGTTGGGTACGCCCGAGAATACCTTCCTCACGCCGGACGAGTACAACCAGATTTTCACCATGCACGGCGTGACCATGATCTTCTTCGCGGTCATGCCGTTCCTGTTCGGCCTGGCCAATTACCTGGTGCCGTTGATGATCGGCGCCCGCGACGTGGCCTATCCGCGACTTAACGCCTTAAGCTTCTGGCTGCTGGCCTTCTCCGGCATCATGCTGTACTACTCCTGGGTCGGTGGCGGCGCGCCCAATGCGGGCTGGTATGGCTATGCGCCCCTCACCGAGCATGTCTACGCCACCGGCAATGGCGACAGCTACTATGCGCTGGCGCTCATTCTCAGCGGCATCGGCACCATTGCCACGTCCATCAACCTGATCGTCACCACCATCTACCATCGCGCGCCAGGGATGACCTTGCGGCGCATCCCCATCTTTGTGTGGATGATCATCGTCACCTCATTTCTCTCGCTGTTCGCGCTGCCTTCCCTCACCGGCGACATGGTGATGGTGCTGGCGGACCGGCTGCTGGGCGCGCACTTCTTCGACGCCAACGCCGGCGGCAGTGATGTGATGTATCAACACATCTTCTGGATCTTCGGCCACCCCGAGGTGTACATCATGGCCTTGCCGGCTTTTGGCGTGATGTCCGAGGTGATTCCGGTGTTCTCGCGCAAGCCCATCTTCGGCTACACGTTCGTGGTTGGGTCGGGCGTGGCCATCGGCTTTCTCAGCTTCGGCGTGTGGGCGCACCACATGTTCACCGTGGGGATGACGCTCACGCAGGATTACTTCTTCTCCGCCACCAGCATGGCCATCGCCATTCCCACCGGGATCAAGATCTTCACCTGGGTGGCCACGGCCTGGGGTGGGCGCATCCGTTTCCGCACACCCATGCTGTTCGCCTTCGGCTTCATCGCCATGTTCCTCATCGGAGGGTTGTCCGGCGTGACGCTGGCCATCATCCCCATCGACTGGCAGGTGAACGGCAGCTACTACCTGGTGGCGCACTTCCATTACGTGCTGTTTGGTGGAACCGCCTTCGCCGTGTTCTCCGGCGTGTTCTACTGGTTCCCTAAGATGAGCGGCCGCATGCTGTCGGAGCGGCTGGGCGTGTGGCAGTTCTGGATCATGCTCATTGGCTTCAACCTGACCTTCTTCCCCATGCACCTCATGGGCTTGGAGGGCATGCCGCGCCGCGTGTACACGTATCCCGATCAACTGGACCTGGGCGGGCTCAACGCCATCTCCACCCTGGGCGCCTTCATTCTGGCGGTGTCCATCATCATCTTCATCGTCAATCTCTGGGTCAGCATCCGGTCCGGCGCGCCCGCGGGCGACAACCCCTGGGAGGCCTGGACGCTGGAATGGGCGACCAGCTCGCCCCCGCCGGCTTATAACTTTTTGGAGATTCCCGTGGCTACCAGCCGCCGGCCGCTCTGGGACCTGGCCCATCCGGAGGATCCGGATTGGATGCATGAAAGGGAGCGCGACTGACGTGGCGACGCTCACGGTGCCGGTGGCCGGCGCTCACGCGGAGCCGGCGCTGGGGCCGAAGCGGCTGGGCATTCTGCTGTTCATCGCCTCGGAATCCGTGGTCTTTTTCGCGCTTATCGCCATGTACGTGGTGGGCCAGGCGCACCCCAACGGGCCTGTGCCGCGGGATCAGCTGGACGTGGGGCGCATGATCCTGTACTCGGTGGCGCTCTGGGCCAGCAGCGCCACCATGGCACTGGCCTTGCCGCGCGTGCAGCGGGATGACCAGCGCGGCATGCGCTGGTGGCTGCTGGCAACGGTGGTGTTGGGCGCCATTTTCGTGATCGGTGAGGCGCAGGAATGGTGGCTGCTGTACCAGGACCAGATTTCCGCCGCGCGCAACCTGTGGGCAACCACCTTCTTCATGCTCACCGGCATTCACGGCTTGCACGTGATTATCGGGCTCATCGCCATCGTCACCATCGCGCTGGTATCGTTCCGCGCACCCGTGAGCAAGAGCCACGAGTCGGGCCTGGAGGTGGTAAGCCTGTACTGGCACTTCGTCGACGCGATGTGGATTCTCATTTTCGGCACCATCTACGTGTGGTCGGCGGTGCTGGGAGGGTGAAGGCGTTGGCGGAAGAAGACGCACACGCAAGCCGCGTGGCACGTGTGCTGGAGGAGCTGCCGGCACCAACCGCGTGGCCTATGCTGCTGGCTTTCGGCGTGGTGCTGGCCGCGTTCGGCATCATCACATCCGGCGTGTTCTTCTTCGCCGGCCTGGTGATCGCCGTGCTGAGCCTCGCGAGTTGGATGCGCCTGCTGGTGCAGGAGGGCCGCCAGGCAGCCAGGCATGAAGGCGATGGTAAGAGCCACGACTCAATGAACGGGGGTGAAGGGCCATTCCGCGCGAATTTTTGAGGCCACGGCTTCACGAGGGCCACGGCGACCTGTCGCGGCGTGCGTTTCTCACGAAGGTCACCGTCGGCTTCAGCGGCGTCATTGGCTTACTCGCTGGCGTGCCGGTGCTGGGTTATCTGCTGGGGCCCATCACCCGGCCGGTGCCGCAAAAGTGGATCAGCCTGGGGCCGACCAACAGCTTCCCCATCGGTGAAACCAAGCTGGTGAAGTTCACCGACGATACCAGCTTACCCTGGTCGGGCCTTACCGAGCTCACGGCGCTGTGGGCGCGGCAGCAATCGGCTGGCGTGTTCGACGTGTGGGCGGTGAACTGCACCCATTTAGGCTGCCCGGTGAACTGGTTGCCGGAGGCGCAGCTGTTCGAGTGCCCCTGCCACGGCGGCATCTTCTACTCCAATGGCACCGTGGCCGCCGGCCCTCCGCCGCGGCCGCTGTACAAACATCCCGTGCGGGTGCAGAACGGCATGCTGCAAGCCCTCACCTTTCCCCTGCCGACGGACTGATCGCGCCATGGCAGCGGTATCGATTGAGGACGAGGTCGAGAAGCTCGATAAGAACCCGGTCATCAACTGGATTCAGGAGCGGACGCACATCTTAGATGGGCTGCTGCCTATCATCCAGCACCCCGTGCCCAAATCGATCAACTGGTGGTACGTGCTGGGCAGCGCTACGCTGCTGAGCTTCGTGAACCAGGTGGTGACCGGAGTGGCCCTGGCCATGACCTACGTGCCGGCCCCCAACCAGGCCTACCAGTCGCTCAACTTCATCAGCACCAACGCGGTGTGGGGCAGCGTGCTGCGAGGCATGCACTTCTTTGGCGCCAGCGCCATGGTGGTGCTTATCAGCGCGCACGTGATCCGCGTGTTCCTCATGGGCTCGTACAAGTTCCCGCGGGAGCTGAACTGGATTACCGGCGTGTTCCTGCTGGGGCTCACGGCGGCCATGGCCTTCAGCGGCCAGCTGCTGCGCTGGGATCAGGATGCGTACTGGGCCGTGGTGGTGGCGGCCGAGCAGGCCGGCAAAACGCCCATCCTCGGGCCCATCCTCGCGCAGGTTGTGGTGGCGGGGCAAACGGTTGGCGGCGCCACGCTCACCCGCTTCTTCGCCACGCACGTGTTCCTGCTGCCGGCGCTGATGTTCATGTTCATAGGCGTGCACCTCTACCTGGTGGTGTTCGACGGCATCTCCGAGCTGCCTAAGGCCGGCGAAGTGGTGGACCCGAAGACGTACAAGGAGAAGTACCACCACCTGCTGGAAACCGAAGGCGAGCCCTTTTTCCCGGACGCTGCCTGGAAGGATGCCGCGTTCGCCTGCCTGGTGATGGCTGTCATTCTGGCGCTGGCCATCTTCGTTGGGGCGCCGCACCTGGGCCAGCCGGCCGACCCTACCGTCATTCAGGCGTCGCCCCGACCGGATTGGTACTTCCTGTGGTACTTCGCGGTGCTGGCGCTGATTCCGCCAGCCATGGAGAACTGGGTCATCCTGGGGGTGCCGGCGCTTATCGGCGCCCTGCTCTTCGCCGTGCCCTTCGTATCCCGCGGAGGCGAGCGATCGCCGCTGCGGCGGCCCTGGTCGGTGGCGGCGGTGGTCTTCATGCTGGTGGCGCTCACGGCGCTTACCATCGAGGGCAACAGCGCCAACTGGTCGCCCCAGATCGATGCTGCCGAAGTGTCACCCATCCCCGCGAGCATCACACAGCACCTCTCCGGCGAGGCGCTCGCCGGGGCGCAACTCTTCCAGCAGAAGGGCTGCCACACCTGCCACACCTTGGCGGGAACCGGCGGCAACAAGGGCCCCAATCTCACCTACGTGGCGGACCGGCTGAACCAGGCGCAGCTCATCACTCGCGTGCTCAACGGCGGCCACAACATGCCGGCTTTTGGTGGCACACTCAGCGATGCGGAGGTACACCAGCTGGTGAGCTTCCTTCAAACACTCAAGTCGCCTGACCAGCTGCCGGCGACCGCGGGGCCGTAAAGCGCCTGGCGCCAGGGCCACTTACTCGCGGCTGGCGCCGGTGGTGTTCACCATGGCCGCCCAGCGCTCTTCGACGTGTCGCGTCTTGAACACGCTGAAGGCGATGAGCCAGGCGACGAGGAAAGCCGCCACTATGATAAAGCCGAGCGTACTCAGGTCGAAGTTGCTTGCCCAATCCCAGAAGGCGCTGTGGAGGTTGGCGATCCGTGCCACCATCTGCAGCAGCTCGACCAACCCCACGAAGAGGGCGATGAATACGGATAGCCCAGTCATGGTGAGGTTGTAGAAGAGCTTGCGGGTGGGCTGGGCGAACGCCCACAGGTAAGCCTTGGACATGAAGGCGCCATCGGTCGTGTCCATGAGCGTCATGCCGGCGGCAAAAATGAGCGGCAGCGACACAATTGGCAGGAAGGGCAGCCCCTGCGACGCCGCCCCGGCAGAGATGGCCAGCAGCGCCACCTCCGATGCCGTATCGAACCCGAGCCCGAAGAGGAAGCCTAGCGGATACAGGTGCCAGCTTTCCGTGATGAACCTGAACAGGCCACTGAACACTCGCGTGAGCACGCCCCCCGACACCAGCCGCTGCTCCAGGGCGGCGCCGTCATACTCCCCGCGGCGCAGATGCCTGTACGTGGACACGATATCGAGCAGGATCACCAGGTTCAGCAGGCCGATAATCACCAGGAACGCGCCTGAGACGCTCGTTCCAACCAGGCCGCCCAGGCTCTTCAACTGTCCGTGCTCGCTGATCACGCTGTTCACCACCGCTTTGGCGACCAAGCCCAGGGCAATGGCGATGAGGAATACCACCGTGGAGTGCCCCAGCGAGAAGAAGAAGCCGGCCGCTACCGGCTTCTGGCCGTCCCGCAGCAGTTTGCGGGTGGTGTTGTCGATCGCGGCGATGTGGTCCGCATCGAAGGCGTGCCGCAGCCCAAAGCTGTAGGCCAGCGCCCCCAGGCCCAGCAGCGCTGGGAAACGCGGCGACTGCCACACGAGAAGCCCCAAGCCGGCGAGGTGGAGCAGCAGCACAATGCCGTAACTGCCTGCCAGGCGCAGCCGCTCCCCGCGGTCGAAGCCGCGGCCCAAAGCATGGGCGATCAAAGCCACGCAGCCTCCCCAGAGCAGCAGTACAGCTTCGAGTCTAAACCAGATGCGATTGATTCGCAATTAGGAGTGGTGTCGAAGGCCGGCTACGGGATTGTGGCACAGGCTTGAGGAAGGCGTTGAAGGAGTCTGCAGCCTCCCATTTGGCGGTGAGAGGCGCAAGGATGCCCCCAACGTGCGAACGAGCCGGCGGGTCATTGGTGTTGACTGAGGTAATGATGACAATCACCGTGCTGCATGAATTGAGGTAATGCGATGCGTGAGCTGGTCACCTCACTGACACAGCGGGGTCAAGTGACGACCCCGGCCGAGATCCGCGCCCGGCTGGGTCTTAAACCTCGGGACAAGGTCATCTTTGAACTTGACGCGGAGGCGGTGAGGTTGCGCCCGACCGCCTCAAACGTGCGTCGACACTTCGGCGTCGTCCCACCATTGGACCGCCCGGAGGATTTTCAGGAGCTGCGCGTTGCCTTTGAGGAAGGAGTCGCGCGGGAGGTTGCTTCCCAGGGCAAGTAGTTGATGCCGGCTCGCTTCCTGGACACCAACATCTTCATTCGTTACTTCACGAGGGACGATGAGGCGAAGGCAGCCCGGGCGCTGGCGCTGTTGGAGCGTGTTGAGCGGGGCGAGAAGGTGGTTACCTCAGTGATGGTGGCTTTCAAGGTGGTCTTCACCCTGGAGCGCAGCTATCAGCTCTCGAAGCCGCGCGTCCACGAATTGCTCGCAGATCTTCTGTCGCTGCAATCTCCAGCTTCCTGGTAAGCGCCTGCTCATCGAAGCCCTTCGGCTGCACGTCGCTGCCAACATCTCCTTGGCCGATGCCTACAGCGTGGCCACCATGCAAGAGCGGAGCATCTCGGAAATCTACAGCTGGGATACCGATTTCGACAGCTTGCCGATGTCACTCGGACGGAACCAAGCTAACGGAGGAACTGCCCAGCGGCACCCCTCCACCGCGGAGGCGCTTGTCTGAAGACAGCCTTCCGCGCGGTGCATCGCGGCGGGGCCGCTGCTCTTCGCCCTCAGGCGATGATGTCCACGATGCGACCCAGGCGGGGGCGCAGCACGGCGTGGTACGTCTGGAAGAGCAGGCGCGCGATCCAGCTCATCGGGCCGGAGCCCGGTGGGAAACGAACCAGCAACTCGGCCTGGTACTCGTCCTCGAGCGTCTCGTCGGCTCCATCGGCGGCGTCCTCGGAGCCCTGGCCATACGAGGTTTTGCGCCGGCCGGCGAGCTTCTTGTCGTTCGGCGGTGGCAGCAGATACGGGCCGCCGGATTGGACCGGGCCGACGCTTGCCATGTCCGCGCGAGTATAGCACCGCGCCCTTGCGCGCGGGCGCAGCCGTAACTTTCGCCGGGCCATGCCCGTTCTGCTTACGGAGGAGAGAGGAGCAAATCTTGGCCCATGTACACCCACCGCTGGCTGGCGATGCGCTGCCGCGCCACGCCTTGATGGACAGCGACGTCGTGGACTGGTTGATGGCCGATCCGGGTGCCGCGGCCACGTTCTTTCGAGAGCACCGGGTGCAACTGCTGGAGGGTGGCTTTCAAAGCGCCCCTACGCTGCTCATCCTCACCCGAGACTCCATGCCCGGCCTGGGCGTGTACCCCTAACACCGCGGCCGGCCCGCAGGGCGGGGGACCGTTCAGGGACCCGGCTTAGGCGATTAAGGCACTGCCCGGTAGGCGCGCGAGCCCGCGCGATACCAGGTCGCGCCGATCACAGCTCACCAGCTCCGCGTTCGCTGTGCGAGCTGCCGCGACGTACACGGAGATGCCGTGCGTACCAGCGACCGCCGCTGCACCCGCGAGAGGATCCACGCTGGCACGAAGGAGTCCACCGTCCTCGCCGATCGCCGCCACCCGCTCCCGCAAGCGCCGCGCGGCTGGCTCATCATTCCACGCGCGCAGCGCCACGTTGGTCACTTCGTAGAAGGCGAGATCCAACGTGGCCAGTGGCTCACTCGACAGGAGCAGGCGATTGGCGTCCGCGCAGTTCTCGTCATCTGGGTCCTCGCTCGCCAGCAAGACGCTGGCATCGAGGAACCAGATTGTCAATGGTCGGTCCGAGCCGACTTGACGACTTCCGCAACCTTTCCGCCGTCGCCCTCGGCGGGGCCCCGTTGGTCGCTGATCTCCGCCATTCGCTCGGCCCGGCGGGCGCTGCCCCGGCGCAGCATCTCCTCCGCCAATTGAATCAAGAGCCCATTTCGCGTGATCCCTCTGCGCCGTGATTCGATGTCGACGGCTCTGAGCACGTTCTCCGGCAGTGAGACCATCACTTTGGCCACGGCGGCAGTATATCTGGTAGTGCTCGGCCATGCAGGTCAACAGTGCGCTGCCCGCCCTCCAGCTGGGCAAAGAAAAGCGGGCAGCTGCTGGAGCGGCGGTTTTCGGACTGCCCCGCGTAACGCTCGCCCGCCTCTACGGCCGTGGGAGCGCAGGCTGAAGCTGGAGGCGAATCAGCGCGCGGAGAGCGCACTGAAAGCGGTCAATCCAGCGTCGCGGGCGTGGTTCGGCAGGCAGTAAGCGGCGCTCTTGAGCTGCTTCAACCAGGCCTGGCGGCGCTCCCTTTGAGGTACACCAGCACGGCTTGCACGCGGGGGTGAATGGCGCCGGGGCCGCCGGTTTGAATGCCCAGTTCGCGGTACAGCTGGTTGATGTGGTGCTCCACGGACTTGGGTGCGATCACCAGCTTCTCGGCGATAGCGGCGTTGCTGTAGCCCTGCACAATCAGCTCCAGCACCTGCCGCTGGCGGGGGCTGAGCCGATCGATGGGCCCATCGGGCCGCGGCGTGCGCGCCTCCACCAGCTGGTCATCTACGACCACCAACTGGTGCACAGCGCCCTCCAGCGCCCGCGCCAGTGCATCCGTATCGCGCACGCTGCGCTTGTGCAAATAGGCCCAACCGGCGGCCGACCCCTCCGGCAGCAGCGAGAGAATGTGCGGCAGAATCTGATTCGTGAGCAGCACCACGGCAATGCGGGGCAGCTTCCGGCGCAGCGCGAGACCCATGCTCACACCGTCCATCCCGCGGCCCAGGTCAACATCCACGAGCACGCCGTCCGGCGCCAGCTTCACCATCGCGGCGAGGGCTGATTCGGCATCGGTGAACGTCCCCACCACCTCCACCGCCGGGTGGCGCGCGAGGGCGATCTTCAGCATGTCGCGGTACAGGTCATCGTCCTCGACGATGGCCAGCCGCAGTTTATGGCGCCCGAGGCTGCGCTCCGCCGCGCCGGGCGCAGCCGAATTCAGTGGCGCCACACCTCGAGCTCAGACCATGTTGACGTAACCGTTGCCCGCCTGCCCTTCTGACCCATAAGCGTAGGGGATAACCCTCAGTTCCTGGTTAAGCCTACCAACCGAGGGGATGCCAACGTGGGGAATCCCCAATTGAGCCTACCCCGGTTGTGCTCTAGAGTGAGTTTGTCGCTTGGAGCCGGTCGCGGCGGTCTTGGGGGAGAGAGTGCGCACAGGCTATGTCGCGGCGAAGCCGAGGCGGCCGGCCCCGGGGGACGGCAGAGGCGGTCCCGGAAGTGGACGGGGGGAGAGACCGAGGTGTCCACTTCCGGGACTTTGCCTGCGCCGCGGAACGCGGCCGGATGCGCCGGCCGGCCGGCCGTGGGGTGCGCCAGGGGCCTGGCGCGGCCAGCCTGCCCGCGCAGCATGAAGTCTCGCAGCCGCCGAGCGGGCTTGCAAGCGGCTGACCCATTCGGTCCCTGCTTGGTCCTGCTGGTAGAGGGCATGCCTGGCTCACTCGTCCGGTTGTCTCTGAGGCGCACCGGCGAAGCCGGACGCTTCACTAGAATTGCGGCGGAAGGTGGGATTGATGTGGGTGCGCTGGGGGAGACCGACGCCCCGTTAGCCGCCTGGCGGCGCCTTTTGCCTCTAGGCGGCGTGCGCTCGCTGCGGTTGAAAGTAGGGCTGCTGCTGGGCGCCGTAGCTGCCACGGCTGTGCTGCTGCTGGCCGTGGCGGACGTGGTGCTGCAAACACGGCAGCTGCGTGACACGGCGAATCGGGCGAACCTGGAGATGGCCCGGTTGCTGGCCGCCCAGGTCGCGGGCGATGTGACCGGAACCTTCGAGGGACTTGCGATGCTGACCGCCAGTCCCGGCTTCGTTCAGGCCGCGGCCACCCACGATTTCACGGCCATGACACCGTGGCTGGCCGCCGCGGCCCCACACGATCCTGACCTGGTCGCTCTCGCGGCCGTGGATGTGGACGGGCACGTCTGGGCAACCAGCCTGCCGCCGACTTCCGTGCTGCTGAGCAGCCCCCGCTTTGCCGCGGAGCCGGGATTTGTCGCGGCCGCGCTGCGCGGGGTACCTGGTGTGGGGCAGGCGCGACCAGCGCGCATCCCTGGCATCGCCGTGGTGCCCCTGTGGGTGCCGATTCGCCTGGGGGGCCACGTGGTAGGTGTGCTGCAGGGCTCCCTCAGCCTGTCCAAGCTCACGCGCGAGATCAACACCGTGCAGGTGGGCGAGAAGGGCCACGCTACCCTGTACGATTCCGGGGGCACGGTGCTGGCCGATCCCACCGTCAGCCGCATCCTCAGCACAGCCTCCACTACCGATCGGGCGACGCGGCAGGCGGAGCACGGCATCGAAGCCACCGCCGTCACGACGTCGAGCTTGGGCCAGCGCATCTTCGTGGCCGCGGTACCCGTTGCCTCGCTGGGCTGGATCGCGGAAGTCCAGCTGCCGGCGGCCGAGGTGCTGGCGCCTTCCAACCTGCTGGTGCAGCGAGCGATCCAGCTGGCGCTGCTGTCCTTCCTGCTGGCAACCGCACTGGGCGCGATCGTGGCACAGCGGCTGGTCCGGCCCATTGAGCTGGTGCGGGGCGCCGCGCGACGCATGGCCCTGGGCGATTACACGCCGCCAAAGCTGGATATCCGCACCCACGATGAGATGGAAGATCTGGCGCGCGACGTGACTACCCTGGCTGCCAACCTGCGATCCGCCGTGGCCGACCTGCAAGCGCAGGTGGACCGCGCAGACATGGCCAGCGGCGAAATGCGCAGCGTACTCGATGCCACGGGCGAAGGCATGATCTTTGTGACCGGCGAGGGCCGGTTGGGCCGCATCAACGGGCGGGCCGCGGAGATGTTTGGCTTGCCCCCAGAGGAGGTGCTGGGGACTGAATCCGAAGAGCTGCTGGAGCGGATGCGCGAGGTGTTCGACGGTTCCGAAGCCTTCTTCGTCGACCTGGCCCGCCGCCTTGCCGATCATGGCACTGGCGCCAGTTTCACGCTGGAGCTCAGCCAGCAGCACCCGCGGCGGCGCGACATTGAGCTGTTCTCCACGCCGGTAGATAGCCCCGCGGCGCACCGCTTAGGGCGCCTGCACGTTTTTCGCGACGTGACGCACCAACGCGAAGTGGAGCGCTTGAAGAGCGAATTTGTGGCCCTCGTGTCGCACGAGCTGCGCACGCCCCTGACCTCCGTGGCCGGCTATGTGGACCTGCTGCTGGATGGTGAAGCCGGGCCTCTCTCAGAGGCCCAGCGCAGCTGCCTCACCATCGTCCGCAAGAACTCGGACCGGCTCGCGGCGCTCATCAGCGATCTGCTGGACCTCTCACGCATCGAATCCGGCCGCTTGGAGCTGCACCTGGAACCGCTGCAGCTGCCTCTGCTGGCGGCGCAAGCCGTCCAGATCGTCCGACCGCTCACCGAGCAGAAGAAGCAGCGCCTGGAGCTGAGCTTCGCGCCGAACTGCCCGGCCGTGCTGGCCGATGGCAATCGGGTGGAGCAGGTGCTCACCAATCTGCTGTCCAACGCGTCCAAATACACGCAGGAGGGCGGCCAGATATGGCTGTCCGGCGCGCTGGTGGATGGCCTGGCACGGGTGGACGTGCGCGACACTGGCGTGGGCCTGTCAGAAGAGGAGCTGGGCCACCTATTCACCCGCTTCTACCGGGCGCACAACCCGGCGGCGCGGCAGGCGGGTGGCAGCGGGCTGGGGCTCTCTATCGCCCGGTCGTTGGTAGAGATGCAAGGCGGGCACATGTCCGTTAGCAGCACGCCGGGACAGGGTTCCACGTTCAGCTTCACCCTGCCATTGGCGCCGGCCCCGGTGGGTGTGTCGTTATGAGCTCCGAGCTGCCCGCAAGCGGGCAGCGCGTGCTGGTAGTGGACGATGAAGCGGATATCGCGAATCTGCTGGCGCTGCGGCTGCACGGAGCGGACTGCACGGTGCGAACTGCCAACAGCGCTCAGGAGGCGATGGCGCTGCTGGATGGGGAGCCAGCCGACCTGGCCTTTCTTGATGTTTCCATGCCTGGCATGACGGGCCTGGAGCTCTTGGATTGGATTCGTGAGCGCCAGCTGGATATGGCGGTGGTGTTGATGACCGCGTTCGGATCCGAGGAGGTGGCGGTGGACGCGCTGCGCCGCGGTGCGGACGATTACCTGCGCAAACCCTTCAGCATGGCGGAACTGGGAGCCGTGTTGCAGCGCACCCTGGATGCGCTGCGCATGCGGCGCGAGAACGCCCGCTTACGCCAGGAGCTGGCCGAGCGGGCCGCGCTGATGGAGCTGCAGTCGCTGACGGATGCGCTCACCGGCCTGGCCAACCGCCGCGCGTTCGATCGCGAGCTGGCCCGGTTGGCGGCACTGGCAGAACGTGGCGGCCATCACTTCTGCGCGCTCATGGCGGACATCGATCACTTCAAGCTGGTGAACGATCAGCACGGTCACGCCGTGGGTGACGCGGTGCTGCAAGCCATCAGCGCCGCGTTGCAGTCCCGCGTACGCTCCACAGATGTGCTGGCGCGCGTAGGTGGTGAGGAGTTTGCCCTGCTGCTGCCCAACACGGAGCTGGCGGGTGGCAGCCAGGTGGCCGAGGAGCTGCGCGCGGCTGTGGAAGAGCTGGCCATCGCGTCGCCTGCCGGCCCCTTGCGCGTCACCATCAGCCTCGGCGTAGCCCACTCGTCCGCGCCCGAGCCACCGCTGCAAGCCGCGGACGCGGCCTTGTACGAAGCCAAAAACGGCGGCCGCAATCGTGTGGTTACGCACCAGCCGGAGGCTGATCCGCCAGCTGGCTGATGCGCCGGTCTTCAGCTTTCCCAGCCCAGTATGCTGGACACTTCGGCTGCCAGCAGCAGGGGCCGGAAGGGTTTGGTTATGAGGCCGGCGATGCCCCAGGCTGCGAGTAGCGCCTCATCAAGGCCCTCCGGCGCGGCGGTCATGAGGATGACCGGGACGGTTGCCAGTGGGCTTGACGGCGCGGCACGCAGTGCTCGGAGAAGGGTGGGCGCATCGCCGTCCGGCAGCAGGAAATCGAGCAGCATCACCTCCCAGGGCTCGGCCGCGGCCAGGCGCAGCGCCTCCTCGCAGGAGCCCGCGGTGGCCACCTGCCAGTTGGACGATCGAGCAAGGCCGTCGACGGCCAGCTGGCGGAGCACAGCCACATCCTCCACCAGCAGCACGTGGTGCCGCCCCTGAAGGGGTCGGGCGCGCTCAGCATCAATCATCCTGCGCTCGTCAGGCCTCACCCTGCCGCCGGCTCGCGCAGGCGGCAGGGATGGGCACGTCGTCAGCGGGTCAGCGCGACGCCGCGTAGGCCTGAGCGAACTCCTTCTTGATCGCGTCGCCACCGCCGGCACGCCAATCCTTCACCGCCTGGTCGAAGTTGGTGAGTGGATCTCGGCCAGCCACGATGCCGATCATCGCGTCCGCGAACTTCTGCTGAATGGAGAAGCCGATCTTCTGGCTGGTGGCGGAGTACAGGCCCACTGTGGGGTCGTAGACACCCACCGCCTCCATCGGCTTGAGCGAAGCGTTCATGCCGGACGCGTAGTTCGGGTTGTAGGAGTCGTACAGCACCGGTGGCGCACCACCCACCACGCCCAGCCAGGCGATGATGTCGGCCGTGCCCAGCTTGGTGCGGGCCGGGTTGCCGTGCGAATCCATGTTGTAGTCCTTACCGGGCACCCCATAGTTGACGGCCAGGTACTCCGTGCTGCCGAATGGGGCAACCAGGTAGTTGACGATGTTGAGCAGCTCCTTGATGCGGTCCGAGCTGGCCTTCTTGAGCATGACCAGGCCAAAGTTGCCGATGCCGTAGTTGTACTGCCCCTTGCCGCCGGCTTGCGCGGGAATGGGTGGAGCGAGCCGCACCTGGGCCGGCGGGGTGAAGTGCAGCACCGCGTTGGGCAGGTTGGTGCCGGAGTCGAAGTTGGTGGGGTTGAGCGCGCCGTCGAAGCGGAATGCCATCTTGCGGGCTTGAAATGCCTGGTCGGCCGTTGGCGTGGTGTAGCTGGTGTTAGGGTCAAACTCGCCCGCCGCCTGGACCTCGCGCGCCAGACCTACGGCGGCTTTGAACTGCTCCGTCTCCCAGTCCTTGCTGAAGGAGCCGTCGCTGTTCACGCCCCAGTTGTTCGGTGCGCCGTAGATGGACGGCCAGAGCGAGCCGCCTACTGGCGTGAGGCCGTACGCGTAGCGGTTACCGATCTCGAAGCCGATGCCGTAGATGTTCTTCTGCGGCTGATTCACGGCGCTGAGGACCTTCTTAAAGTCGTCAGCGCTGTTGGGCCATGTCACCTTGGCCGCATCAAGGAGCTCCTTGTGGCCCCACAGCGCCCAGTAGAAGATGGAGTTCGCGGACGGCAGGGCCATGAGCTTGTTGTTGAACACCATGCCCTTCCAGCCGGTGGTGGGCAGCGCCGCGAGATTCGGATACTCCTTCACGTTGTCGCCGCTGAGGAACGGCGTGAGATCCTGCATCTTCGCTTCGAGGAACGCGGGCAGCTCGGGGATCACGCCGCCGATGGGCGCGAAGAGGATGTCCGGCAGGTCGCCGCCGGCAACGGTGGTCTGGAACGTACCAAAAGCGTAATCGTTGAAGGGCGCCAGCTTGAGCTTGAGGTTGACGTTCAGGTTCTTGTTGAGCTGCTGCCACAGGGTGTTCTGGCTGAGAGGGGCAAGCGGCGCGAACGTTTCCGCCACGATGGTCACGTCGCCCCCCTTGCCCGGAGGGCTGCTCACGGTTTGCACGGGGGCCTTGGGGTAGCTGGCGTACCCATCGGGGATGACACTGGTTCCAGGCACGTCGGGCTGGGGGCCCTTAGCCGGCACGTACGTCGGCAGCAGCTTGGCGGCGCCGCCACCGCTGGCGGACGGCGCTGTGCTGGGGGCGCTGGAAGGCGCCGCGCTGGCTGCCGCGGATGCGGCCCCGCTCGAGGGCGCCGCGCTGGGG
>JBOGTU010000265.1:0-5730 GCA_050695655.1 Chloroflexota bacterium
GGCTACGAGGCCTGCCGGGGCACCTCGTAGATGCTGGTGCCGTCGCGCTCGTACGCCAGTGGCAGTTGCTTGAACTTGGCCAGCCCGGCGGCAGGGTAGGTCTCCTGCTCCAGGCCGCCAACGTACACGTATCGGACGTGATACTCGTGCAACAGCGGCATGATGTCGTGCAAGGAGGGAGCCGAGTACATGGCAGCCACATCCGCGATGCGACGATCGATGGCCTGCTGATCGAACAGGCCCCGCTGCTGTATCTCATGCCAGTCCCAGCCCAGCACGGTGGGCAGGCCGGTGTAGATGGAGACGCGCGAGGCCCAGGAGTAGATTTTGCCGCGTCCCTCCAGCACGACGGGCGACCCCTGCACGTGATCCTGCAGCCAGGTGATGGCTTCGGCGTCCGGCTTGAGGGGGATGGGCCGCTGGTCCTGCCAAACCGAGTGTGCCATATAGGCCTGCCCATCGTCCGTGAGCGGCAGCGGCGTGAAGCGATCGTGCGCGCGGGCTATGCTGCCCGCCACGGTGTACACCAGTCCGCAGGCCAGCAGCAGCATGCTGCCCCGCAGCACCAATCGGCGTCCGAAGCCAGGGCGGACCCGGAGCCACAGTTCATACAGCGCCAGCGCTGCCGCCAGGCTCCACAGCACCCATACTTGATAATCCAGTTTGAATACCGTGTTCATACGGCCGATGTCGCCCGCTATCACGAAGAACTCCATAAACAGGTCCAGGCCAAGGCCCAGCCCCACCAGAATGCAGATGAGGCGGCCACGAACGTTCACCCCCGGCTCGAACAGGGCGGTGACAGCCAGGCCCAGCAGGAGCACCAGCAGCAGAGGCAGCCAGAGGCTCAGCGCCGCCAGCACAGCCAGCAGCACGGCGAACAGGAGCAGGCAATCCGCCCACACAGCGAGCGCATGGCGCTGGCGCGGCCCGCAGGCTCCGGTGAGGCGTCGCAGCGCCACAGCCGGGCGGCGGCGGTTGCGCACCAACAAGCGGATGATCCGCCCCAGCGGCCCGCGCGCACCCGCGCCGAAATTGGCCCACAGCAAGTAGCTGGCGATCCCCAGCAGGAAGATGCCATGAATCACTAGGTAGTCGCCGATGGACGTGCGCGCCCCCGTCCACGGCAGCACAGTGTCATACAGTGTGGCGAAGTTGCTGGTGTAAGGGCGAAACAGCACCTCCGCCAGCACCAGCACCGCGGCCGTTTGCCATCCTGCCCGCCACAGGCTGCGCCAGCCAACGCGGCCATCCCCAGCAGCGCCCGCCAGCAGCAGCAGCGCCCCGGCGAGCGCGAGATAGGTGGGCTCGTCCCAGGCGTTGGTGGCCTTGAGTGCACCAATCACCAGCCCCAGCAGCACCAGCGTGAGCGTGGTTCCGGCGGCCCGCATCCGCTCGCCGGCCGCGCGGCGGCCCACCAGCGCCACCCCTGTGCCCACGCCGAGGAGCGCCAGTGGCAATGCCAGGGCATGGGCGTGCAGATCGCCATACAGAAAGGTGAAAAAGGGGAACTCGTTGATGGTGTTAGGGATCACTCGGCTGGCAGTCCAATACCACCAGTTGAGTTGCACCGGCAGCGGCTGGCCAGACAGCAGCTTGCCCAACCCGGCCACAATGCCCAGGAGGCCGCTGACGCCAGGCACTGCCACCGGTGGCAGCGGGCCAGCCAGCGTGAGCAGCCCCTGCACGATGACTCCGATTTCGCCCAGGTTCCCAATGACGCCGATGAATACGGCCGCCAGCAGCCCTGCCCCCAGCACCGGCAGCGGATGCAGCGCACCACGAGCCCTGGCCCGCACGTGGCTTGAGGCCCCACCCACTGGCCCCAGCCACCCAGCCACGCTGGCCACGATGCTGAAGGCGCCGACACAGGTGAGCGCAGGCAGCAGCGGCACTGCCAGGTTGTAAGCCACCGCCGGGACGATGGCCAGCAACTTGATGAGCGTGCCCACGAGCACAAAGCCAAAGTAGTAGTAGTTGATGAAGCCGCCGGCGAACCAGGGATCGTACGGCGGAAACGTTGCGCTCTTCATGGTGGCATTGAGGAATGCGAAATCCATGGGCTTCTCGCCGCCCAGCGTTGGGTGCCACAGGTCCGGATTGGTAGTGCGGATGAAGAAGAACACGCCGAACAGCAGCAGGAACAGCCCCTCTCCCAGCAGCAGGCGCGGCCAGCGCGTGGCGAGAGCCTGCCGCAACACGCGCCGCTGCCAAAGGCTGGCGGCAACGGCCAGCGCACCCATCGCCCCCAGTACCAGGGCAATCTCCGGCCGCGTGTAGGTGCCCCAGTGCAGGCTCGGAATGATCCATGCACCGTAGGCCAGCAGCAGCAGGCCGCCTGTCTTCGCCAGCAGCCAGCCACCATCCCAGAGGCCGCGCAGGGCGCCACACAGCAGCGGAAAGGCCAGCAGGCCCAGCAGCTCGATGGCCAACCACCACGCAACCGGCGGCACCCGGTTCTCCCAGTTGCCCCGCTGGAAGAGCTGCGCCCAGGTACCACCCGCCACATCCGCCGCGCGGGCGGCTGGGCTGAGCTGCAGGTTGGTGGTGGGCAAGCTGGCCGCCTGGGGATCCAGCTGCTGCACGTGATTCAGCGGCACCGCCGCCAGCAGCTGCTGCACGCGCTGCGCGGAAAAGGCCGGCGTCTTCTGATAGATGAGCACCTTGGGGTGGTCGTACACGGTGAAGGCTTCGTCCGGCTGGAGCCGCGCCGCCAACCCCTGATAACCGGCCACTCGGTCGTCGTTGATGGTGATGCCGAACAGGCTGGGGTAGCTGGCCTGCGTGTGCACCAGGGCAAAGCCGAGCTGCCCGCTGAACAGCGCCTGATAATAGCGAATGGTCATGGGATAGCGCTGGGGGATGCGCGGAATCGACGCGTACAGCCGGTTGCTGCTCATGATGATGTCGTTCGACGCCTGCAGCACGCGCACAATGCTCGCCACCTTCTGTGGTGTGTCGTTGTCGTACAGCGTGAGCGTTTGCTGCTTGTAGCGGCTGGCCTGCCGGTTGGGGCCGGCCAGGTTGAGGGGCAGCGCATCGTCCCAGTGCTCCACGGCGATGGTGGCGCCACTGGGGATGTGCTCGTAAATCCAGGTACTGGCGGCCACGCGCGTGTTGGGCCGGGTGTAGATGCGGGTGAAAGCGAACGCCCACAGCGCGGCCCCCAGCAGTGCGAAGGCGCCCAGCGACACGCCCCAGTTGATGGCTGGCCCGCGCCAGCGACGCCAGTGGATCCGCGCCGGAAACCGCCAATTGGGGTGCCTCGCCAGTGACACCACCAGCCACGCCGCCAGCAGCGCCAGGAAGGGGTAGAGCTGGTAGAAGTAGCGCATCGTCTTGGACTGCTGGGTGCCCAGATAGCCGAGGTTGGCCAGCACCCACACCACGGGGATGAGGTGCACCAGCCGGTTGTGGCGCACGATGTCCACGCAGGCCAGCACCAGTCCGGCGAAGCACAGCAGTCCCAACGGCCAGCCCAGGCCCCACAGCACGATGTCCTTGATGGGGAACACGATCGGCGTGGTGTGCGCCCATTGCAGCAGGAACGGTACGTTCGCCGTGCCGGCGATGTAGCTCTTCTGCTGCACCTCGTCACGCAGCCAGTGCGCGGAAAGGCCAAACACGCCCGAAAACGCGTACGGCTGGAAGACGCGGAAGGCGACCAGCGCGGCCAGCAAGGCGCCGCCAAGCTTGAGCGCGGCGCCCAGCAGGAACTCCTCCGACTGGCGCACGTTGGGCCAGTGCCAGGCGCGTACCAGCCGCAGGCCCAACACGCACAGCAACAGCAGCGGCGCCAGCGCGATGGAGAGCTTGCAGGCCAGCGCAAGGCCAAAGGTCAAGCCGGTCGCCAGCGCATCGCCCCAGCCTCCGCTGCGCAGCAGCCGGAGCGCGAACCAGAAGCTCAGCATCAGGAAGAACACGGTGAACGTGTCCACCGTCATGAAGTGCGACAGCTGGATGCCGAGCACGCTCAGTGCCAGAAAGGCCGAGGCCAGCAGCCCAGCCACGGTGCCGTACAGCCGCCGGCCGGTGGCGAAGAGCAGCAGCACGGAGCCCACGTCCGCGCCGGCGGAGAGCACCCGCCCCACCAGGGCAATACCGTCGTACGTATCTCGGCGGAGAAGTGTGCCGGCCGCCTTAATCAGGAAGATCGGCAGTGTTCCGTATACAAAGCTGCCGAAGCCGCGATTGTACGGGTTCAGGGGTGACGTAGCGCTGGAGAAGTACTGGGCCACGCTGGAGGGCCAGGCAATGCCGGTATCCACCATGACGATGAAGCGCTCGTCTGGGTGGAGGTGCTGCCCGGCGTCCCAGTTCACATCCATGAGTCGGAGCGACGCGGCGACGATGACGATCGCCGCCAGCAGGAGCCCCACAGCCAGGGGGTGCAGTCGCCCATGGGGCGATCGCTCGCCCTCAAGCTCGCCATCCAGGGCGCGGGGCGGGGATCCTGCGCGGGCCGGCGGCGGCTTGGTCAGCACGAAGCGCATCCCGGCACCGGGCCGGTCAAGAGGATCGGCTGGGTCAGGGCTGAATCACGCCTGCTGGAAGTTTGGCCGCGAAGCCATAAGCGGCCCTCCACCAAGCCCCTGCAGCAGCCACGTCGATTTGCACCAACGCTCCTGGGCAAACCCAACCGGGCGCCGCGGCATGCTTCCGGCCAAACTGCTAGGTGGCCTGCTGCTCCACAGAGCCGGACGGCGGCACCTTGGGTTTGGGCTTGCCAGCGCGCCGGCTTTTGCTGGGGGCAGCCGAAGCGCTCGCCGCGGCCGCGACGCCGGGTGCCGCTCCAGTGCTGGCTGGCAGCGTGGCTGCGCTGAGCCCGTTGCCGGCAGGGCCGCTGTCAGGGCCGCCGTCAACCACCTGGCTTTGATAGCGGCGCATAAGGAAGACCATCACCGGCAGCGTAGCCAGCATCACCAGCAGGGAGGTGAGCTGCGCCTGCTTGAGGTCGAAGATGGTGATGGAATTCGCCCGCAGGAAGAAAATGGCGAACTGCCCCAGGCTGTACAAGAAGGCGTAAAACATGAACAGCAGCCCCGGCGTCTTCACCCGCTCGCGCATACTCCACAGGAACCCGAACAGGGCCAGCGAGAAGAGCAGCTCGTACAGCGAGGCTGGCTGGTAAGCGATGACGTGATCCGGTGCCAGCGAGTTGGGGTTGCTGTACTGGATAGCCCAGGGCAGTGTGGAGGGGTAACCGATGATGTCGCCATTCACCACGTTGCCCAGCCGGCCGAACGCTTGCCCCAGCGGCAGAAACACGGCCGCCATGTCCAGCAGGGCCCAAAAGGGCGCCCTCGTGCGCCAGCAGAACACCAGCACCGTGAGGATGACCGCGAACACCATGCCGTAAAAGGCCATACCGCCTTGCCAGGTGGCAAAAATGTCCTGCGGGTGATGGATGTAATAGCTGAAGCCGCCCGGCTGATCGGCCTGGACGACGTAGAACAGCCGCCCGCCGATGATGCCCAGCACGACACACCACACGGCCAGGTTGAAGACGAGGTCCTCGGAGATGTGCTTACGCTTGCATTCCCATCGCGCCAGGGGCACGTTCACCAGGATGCCCAGGGCAATGAACAGCCCGTACCAGTGCACCGCCAGCCCGCCAATGCGGAACAGGACAGGGTCCAATGGCATGGTGATGATGGCTATGGGTGGCACGGCGTAACTCCCGAGGCGCGAGGTCGGCGCGAATTATATCGTTGGGGTGCACCCCAACAG
>JBOGTU010000266.1:0-26347 GCA_050695655.1 Chloroflexota bacterium
GGCGAGGTCCGCTGGACCAACTGCCTGTTGAAAAAGATCGAGCCGGTGGTCCGGCGCTTTGAGGCGATTCGCCGGGAGTCGATTCGGCGGCTGCTGGCCAGTTTTGAGCTGGAAAGCGAAGCCACGGTCGACGAGCTCACCGAGTACTACTTCACCCAGCGCTTCGGCTTGTGCCAGGTGTACCCCGACGTTCGGCCGTGCTTGGAGGAGCTTCAGGGGCATGTCCGTGTCGCTTTGCTCTCAAATGGAAACACCTATCCGGACAGAATCGGAGTGGCCGAGTATTTCCAAGCGGTCTGCTTTGGCCAGGATATCGGCTTCAACAAGCCAGACCCTCGAGCGTTCAAGGCGGTAGAACAGGCGCTCGGTTGCGAGCCGCACGAAATGGTCGCTGTTGGCGATTCGCTCGTCAACGACGTCCAGGGAGCCCAAGCGGTGGGCTGGCAAGCGGTTTGGCTCAATACTTGGCCTTCCTGCCTCCGAGTATCCCGTGAAAGTCCGCCAACAGCTGACCGGATTTGCCAAGGAAGTGCTCTCCCCGATTCCGCCCGCCTGATCAACAGGTCAATCCGTCCCGACCTCTTCTGTGACGCAGCGTCCCTTTTGCCACCAGTCCGCGCATCACTTCGCGTGCGTATCCCTTCGCCGGAACCTCAGGTCCGTTGAGACCCACCGGACGCACCCAGTCAGACCCTCGACATTAGGAGAGGTCGGCGGTCGGCGCGAAAATGGTGCCCTCAGCAATCGCGGCCAGTTGACCGGGCGCGGGCTGATTTGTCGGCCGGTGATTGCCAAGTCGCGTCCCAGGCGCTGCTCGATGTGGTTCCTGGCGTGCGGTTCCCAGTCGTCGGGATCGGCGCATCAATTTCGGTGAACAGAATCCGGTACATTCGAATTGCTTCTACCAAGTCCTCCATCGTGGCGACCCGGGCCTATGCTTCGTTCAACCCCGATGTCTTCGACCCACTCCACCATAAAATGTCCGAGCCGCTGGAACTCCAGAGCGCCGGGCTCGACGGTGCCGTGTTGTCTCGGATGACCAGGGAGGCAGCCCGCACCGAACCGCCAGCTGATGCTCATGGTACGCCACGACTACAGCGTGTATGAGCAGTACTTCAACGGCTTTGGTCCCGCGATTACAACGGCGTGAATTCGGTGACCAAGAGCGTCACGTCGACGCTGGCCGGCATTCGGCGAACCGTGGGACAGAAGCACCTCACAGCAGGTACACCAGGGAGTGCTGAATGTGCTCTACCGCGGACTCGATAGAGTAGCCGGCCGGCACCCGCTGGATCAGCGGCTCAAGGTCCGTTCTGAAGGGCCGGTACGCCATCTTGGCGTCGAGGTTCAAGCGAATGTCGTCCGCCGACGCCTCCGTGGCCGGCAGGTAGTACCTGAAGGCTTCCGCGACCTGCTCGACGTTGGCGTTCAGTTGTGTCAGCCCTATCCATAGGTCGAACAGGTCGCGGCCCTTTCGGCGCTGGTATAGGGCACGGAGTTGGTCCCCAGCAGTTCTTCCAGCGCAAACGTGGGTACATCCGCCGAGCCGGTGAACCACGGTGACTTCACCTCAACAGGAATCAGTCGGTGTGCGAGGAACGGAACCTTTTCGCGCGTGTTGACCTCAACCTTGATGCGGATGGTCGAACCATCTGTGGCCGGTGCGCGGCAACGCAGCCGGATCATGCGTTCAGAGGTTTCCGTCCGAACCACGTCCAGCCCCAGCCTGTCGGCGAGGGCGCGGAGCGCATCAAACATCGGCCCACTGGGCTCGGTGACGATCTGCACGTAGTCGAGGTCCTCCGAGTAGCGAACGGCGGGTTTCGCGAAGAGCTTGTGAAGGCATGTGCCACCTCGCATCGCCAACTGTTTGCCCAGCGTCGGGTCTTGCGCGATTTCCACGATGAGCCGGCACAGGATGAGGTCCTGTTCGATCTGCGCCAGTGTTGCCCAGGGTGCGTATGCGCTTCACGCGGTGATCGCCGCGGGCGGAATCACAGGTCCGGCTCGATCTCAGCGTTCTCGAGCAGATTCCAGCGAGGATGAAACACGCCACTCGAAGAACCACCGGGCTCCAGCGGTGTGGGATGTTCCCGGTCGGTCAGGACCAGGGCGGCGACGCTGTCGAGCTGATCGGTGTGGCCATACCGGTCCAGGAACCAGCCCAATCTGCGTATCACACTCTGCCGGCGGCCCTCGGCGAGCCTGCTCAGGACGTCGCCTTGCAGACCTTCCAATTCGCTTAAGACAGTCGCGATGTTGTTCAAGCCACCAGCATTGCGCTGGTACTCCACGAGGTCGATAACTGTCAGTTCGGGCGAACTCAGGCTGTACTCGCCAGTGTGGGTCGGTCTGCGTTCCACGCCCTGGCGTCCGATCATGTCCTTGAGGACGCCCGAGCGGTAGAAGCGCAGCTTTACGCGCCCCAGAGTGCGTGCTCGTACACGCTCATCAACCATCACCTGAAGCACCTGCGATGCCTGGTGAGATGCGCCGTGGATCGCCGCGGCGGACAGCAGCCCCACGTAATACTGCCGATCGAGGTGATGCATGAGAGCGTCGATGAACCAATCGGCTGGCAGCGACCCCCAGTTGCGGTATTCGGCTGGAATCACCAGGTAGAGGCCCTTGGCGGCGGAGACCAGCCGGCGCTGCCTTCGCAGCCCGGCCAGCCGACCGGACGGATTGGGCGAAGGGCCAATGGTGCCTTCGATATCGTCAGTAGTGACGATGTAGCGGCCTTGAGATATCAGCAGATCGTCCAGCTGCCCCACCGCACTCATGTGCATAACCTAACAAGTTCAGTTAGTTTATGCCATCGATATGGTAGCAAGGACTTCGTTTCAGCTATTTGGAAGGTCGGTAGATTCTTGAGCTGGCCCGACAACTATCTCGTGGCCGCTGACCCCTCGATAGAGGCTCAAGAGGCGGTCAGGTGTGGTTTGGCTGGCGCGACGGCGTACACGCAGCGCCGGCCGCCGGCCACAATGTGATCCGTGCGCGAGACGAGCACATCCGGCCCCAGCACTGCCTGGAAGAGCTCCAGCTCAGAGCGGCAGAAGCCCTGGCAGGCCGTTGCCGCGGCGCAGATGGGGCAGTGATTCTCGACGATAAGAAAGCCGCCAGCGCATGGTTCCAGCTCAGCCATGTAGCCTTCGGCAGAACGCAGGTCCACCAAGCGCGCCACGCGTTCAGCCAGTGTTGAAGCCTTCGCCAGCGCCGCGGTGTAGCTGGCCAGCATCTGCCGCTCGCGCTGGGCGATGACCCTGCTCAGCGCCTTCTCGCCCAGCACCGCGCGCATGTTCTCGATGAGCTGCACGGTGAGCTCCGCGTGCGTGTCGGGGAAGCGCTCCGTGGCCCTGGGCGTCAACTCCCAGGAGAAGGCCGGCCGGCCGACCCCGCTCCCAACCGCGTGGCCCGTTACCAGCCCCGCCTGCTGCAGCTTGCTGAGCTGCTGCCGCGCCGCCTCGCTGGTAGTGCCGAGCAGCTTGCCCAGTTGTGCCGTGGTTCGCGGGCCGCGCGTCTTGAGGAACAAGAGCATGCGATCCGCCGTGCGCTCCATTCTCCAAGATGTTACTTGTTCTGAGGCCACTCCGCCGGAGCACTGGGCCCTCCGAGGAGGTGCCGCCCTGTTGAGGTCACCAGGCAGTGTCTTATAAGATGACCATGCTGTTTATAACTAGGCATAAGTGCGTGCTGGTGCTTAAGTACTAGGTTCAGTCACTCAGCGAGGGGGGAGGGCTATAGTGCAGCCACTGAGCAGGGAGAGGGCGAAGGAATGGGTGGTGACGTGCGGATGGGGCGGGCCCTGGGTGGCGCGATGCCCGGCGGGCGTTCGGCCCGAGCCGAGTTGCTGAAACCACGAACCGAGCTGCTCATCGCGGATGCGCACACCATGTTCCGCGAGGGCCTGCGGCAGATCCTGGAGCGCAGTGGCAAGGTGCAGGTGGTGGGTACCGCCGCCGATGGGCGCGAGGCGCTGGACCTGCTGCACCAGCTCGCCCCCCCGGTAGCCGTTTTGGACGCGGCCTTGCCCAAGCTGAACGGGCTGGAGCTCACCCGCATCATCTCGCGCGACGTGCCGCGTTGTCGCGTCATCCTGCTGTCCGGCTCCGCCAGCGTGGATTTTGCGCCGCAGGCGCTGCGAGCCGGCGCGGCCGGCCTGGTGCTCAAGCGGGCCGACGCCGTGGAGCTGCTGCTGGCCATCCGCACCGTGGCGCGGGGCGAGCTGTACTTCAGCTCCACCATCTCCGGCAGTATCCTCTCCGGCTACCTCGAGCTCATGGAGCAGCAGGAGCACGATGGTGAGGATGGCCTTACTGGCCGCGAACGCGAAGTGCTGCAGATGATCGCCGAGGGCTTCAGCAACCAGCAGATTGCCGACGAGTGCTGCATCAGCGTCAAGACGGTTGAGGCGCACAAGGCCCACATCATGAAGAAGCTCGCCCTCACCTCCCGCAACGAGCTGCTCATGTATGCCGTCCGCAAGGACGTGCTCACCGAATAAGGCCCGGAGCCTGCCACCCCGCCTTTTGGGCGAATAAGGGAAACACCAACTCAATTAGGGGGATCTCCCAATGAATGCCCTACCGCCCCGTTTCTACACTGCTTTCTGTTCCAAGTTGCTATAAGTTCTCGATTTTTACGACTGACTGCTGATGACTGATACCCCAGGCGAAGGAGGACCCCGGTTGGTAAACAACGAACTCATGACTATCAAAGAAGTAGCCGACTTCCTCCGAATTTCCACGATTTCCGCGTATTCGTGGGCGCGCGATGGGCGGCTGCCCGCCATCCGCATCGGCAAGGAGTGGCGCGTACGCTCGCGCGATCTGGACGAGTGGCTGGAGCTGCGCCGCATCGGCAAGCAGCACGCCCGGGACTAGATGGCTATGACAGAGCAGGCAACCGCAACCAAGCGAAGACTGTTGATCGCGGACGACCACGGACTGATGCGTGAAGTGATGGCCTGCTTTCTTGAGGGCGCCCCGGAGTTCGAGGTGGTGGCGGAGGCGGAGGATGGGCGTGAAGCCGTGGACCTGGCCGGGCAGCTGGCGCCGGACATGGTGCTCATGGACATCAGCATGCCGCGGATGAATGGCCTGGAAGCCACGCGACAAATCCTCAGCCGGTGGCCGCGGTGTAAGGTGCTGGCCATCACGGCCGGCCGCAACGAGGCCATGCTGCAGCAGATGCTGGAAGCTGGCGCTGCCGGCTTTGTGCTGAAAACAGGCGATGGCCAGGAGCTGCTGCAGGCCGCGCGCACGGTGCTGCGCGGCGGCCGCTACGTGAGCCCGGCGCTGATGAACCGCGATGGCTCGTCTGCGCGGCCGGCCGAAACCCGGCTGGAGAGCCTCACTGCGCGCGAGCGCGAGGTGCTGCAGCTTATTGGCGAGGGCCTCACCAACCGGCAGATCGCCGAACAGCTCTGCCTCAGCGTCAAAACCGTGGAAGTGCACCGCGATCGCATCGCGGACAAGCTGGGCATGCGTGGGCGCTCACTGCTCATGAAGTTCTCTATCAGCGCGGGCCTGGCTTGCGCATGATCACCCTTACGCGGCTGGATGGCAGCCAGCTCATCCTGAACGCGGATCTCATCGAAACCGTAGAGGCCATGCCGGACACCATCATCACGTTCGCGCATGACAAGAAGGTGCTGGTGCGGGAAAAGCCGGAGGAAGTTGTTCTCCGCGTTATCGCTTTTCGGCAGCGCATTCTGGCCAACGCGGGCAATCTCATCGTTGACCCGGCCCTGCGGCCCACGCCGGAGCAAACCAGCGTGGCGCACAAGGGCCAGGGTACCGGCCGCATCCACCTGCTGAAGCAGGACGAGCAGCCGGAAGCATCCCAGGAGGATTAGGCAGCTATGGATCTCAGCACCGTCATTGGCCTGGTCTTGGCTTTTCTGGCGCTGTTGGTGCCCATCAACCTCGAGCTTCCCAGCTTCGGCTTCATCAGCGTTGAAGCGATCTGGATCATCGCGCTGGGCACCTTCGGAGCCGGTTTCGTCAGCCAGCCCATGCAGAACATGAAGAGCTTCACCAAGTTCTTCGGCAAGGCCATGAAGAAGGGCGACGAGCCGAACGCGGAGCTCATCCAGCGCCTGGTTTCCCTGGCCGAGAAGGCCCGGCGCGAGGGTTTGCTCTCCCTGGAGGAAGACACCGCGCAACTGGGCGACCCCTTCCTGCAGAAGGGTATGCAGCTGGTGATCGATGGTACGGACCCGGAGCTCGTGCGCCAGGTTCTGGAGATCGATCTGGCGCTTATGGAAAAGCGGCATGAAGAGGGCTTCGGCACCTTCGAGGCACTGGGCGGCTTCGCCCCCACCTTCGGCATCATGGGCACCGTGCTGGGCCTGGTGAAGGTGCTGGCGAACCTGTCCGACCCCAGCACGCTCGGCCCGGCCATCTCAGCGGCCTTCCTCGCCACCTTCTACGGCATCTCCTCGGCCAACGTGCTGTGGCTGCCCATCGCGGCCAAGCTGCGCAAGAAGAGCGAGGAAGAGTCGCGCTTCCGCCAGGTGATGCTGGACGGCATCCTTTCCATCCAAGCCGGCGACAACCCACGCATCATCCAGGAGAAGCTGGAAGGCTTCCTGCCGCCCAAGGCACGGGGCGGCGAAGCAGCCGCGGGCGCCGCGGAGCGCGCGGCATAGGCCGGGAGAGGAACAAAGAGAACCCGCATGGCCCTGAAATCCACTCCCAAGCCCGAGAAGGACCGCAGCGAGCGCTGGCTGCTGACGTACGCCGACCTCATCACGCTGCTCATGGTGTTCTTCGTCGTGCTGTACTCCTTCGCCACCATCGATGTGAAAAAGTTCCTGAACCTCAAAGGCTCGCTCGACAAAGCCTTCAATACGGGCGTACTGGCTGGCATTGCCAACCAGGGCCTCAACCAACAGCTCTCAGGCGCGTCCGTGCAGGAGCAGATTGCCGCCGCGAACGAGAACGCGAAGGCCTCCGTGGCCAGCCAGCTGCAGAAGATCGCCCAAGCAACCGGCGCGGGCGAAGCCATCCAGGTAATTCAAACGGCGGAGGGCGTCACCGTCAGCCTGTCCGCCAACCTGCTGTTCCAGTCCGGCACGGCCCAGCTCAAGCCGGGTGCTCTGGCGCTCATCACCGCTGTGGCGCAGCCGCTGGAGACGATCTCGAACCCGGTGCAGGTGGTTGCCAATACGGATGATTTGCCGCCGGCGCCCACCAACTCGAATTTCAAGGACAACTGGCAACTGGGCAACGCGCGCGGCTACACCGTGCTGCGGGCCCTCGTGGATGATGCCAAGTTTCCTGAGAAGCGGCTTTCCATTGAAAACAACGGACCCTATAAACCGCTGTACCCCAACAATTCGCCGCAGAACCGCGCCAAAAACCGGCGAGTCGATCTGTTCATCTCATTCCCCCGCCCGCAGGACCAGCCAATAGGCCCGGCGTTCGCCGTGCCTGGGCCGGCGCCACTGCCGGGGCTGTCCGGCACCTCCACGGCCGGCAGCCCGTCCCCGGCCGGCGCGTCCCAATAAGGAGTAGGAGCCAGGTCTCATGATTCGAGCGAACGACAAGGGCCTCAACACTCCTGCGCCGGTGGCGGTGGAGGGTGAGCCCAAGCGCCGGGTGCCCGCGCTGACGCCGCGCAACCTGCTGGTGATCGTGGGTGCGCTGGCCTGGATCATCCTGCTGCTGGTGGTCGTCACGCAGGTGCTGGGCAAGAAGTCAGCCCCGCCGGCCAAAACTACTGGCAGCGCCGCCGCGCAGGCACAAGCAGCGGCCCCAGCACAAACGCGCGCCGTGGCGCAGCCGGCCATTGGGGCAGAGGGCAGCGCTGCCCCCGGCAGTGTCGCCCTTGGCCCCAAGGCTGTGCCCGCGCCGGAGCTGGATATCCAGAATCGTGTGATCAATCTCAGCAACGGCACCGGCTACAAGTACGTGAAGATGAGCCTGGTGGTGCTGTTCGCCGACCCTGGCAGCAAGTTCGCGAAAGCCGGTGCCGCCAACCTGACCAAGATGGAGGCGACGTTCGCCGCGGACCATGCCGGCGCGACGAACGCCTTCAACGACATCCTCACCACCGCGGTGAGCTCCAAATCTGCCGCTGATCTGGCGACGCCGCAAGGGAAGGAAGCCCTGCGGTCCGAGCTGATCGCGAAATTCAATCAAGCGCTCGGTGGAATCGACACGGTGACCTGGATCGATTTCACCGACTTCGTTATGCAGTGAGCGCCCCTATGAGTCCGGCATCCCTGCCTCAACAGACGCCCGGCGGCCCCACATTGTGGGGCTCCGGGGGCGCCGCTCCAGGAGTGAACGTTGGCTGAGACGCAGATCCTGTCCCAGTCCGAGATCGATGCCTTGCTGTCCACCATTGAGGCAGGGCACGAGCCAACCCCGGCCAATGTCGCGGCGCGCAAGCCGGCCAAGCCCGTTAAGCCGTACGACTTTCGCCGGCCGGATAAGTTCTCGCGCGCGCAGATGCGCACCTTGCAGACCCTGCACGAAACCTACGGCCGCCTGTTGCAGGCATCGCTGTCGGGCATGCTGCGCATGCCTGTGACCATGAACCTGGCATCCATCGAGCAGGGCGTGTACGACGAGTTCCTGGGGGGGCTGAAGTCACCCACCGTGCTGGACATCATCAGCCTGGAGCCGCTGCCCGGCAGCGCGCTCATCGAGATCGAGATGAACCTCACGTTCGCCTTCATCGAGCGCCTGCTGGGAGGCGCGGGGAAGGCCTGGAACCGCAGCCGCGATCTGACCGACCTGGAGATTGTGCTCATCAAGGATCTGAGCAACACCATCGTCGGCAACCTGCGCGATGCCTGGGTGAATGTGATGGAGATCGAGCCCAAGCTGGAGGACATCACCCTCAGTCCCCAGTTCGCCCGTGTGGCGCTGCCCACGGAAGCAGTGCTGACCATTGTCTTCGAGATACGCGTGTCGGATGTGACCGGCACCATCAGCCTGTGCCTGCCCTTCCCCATCCTGGAGCCGGTACTGCCGCGCTTAAACCCACAGCTCTGGATATCCGGAGCCCGCCGGGCGGCACTGAAGGACAGCGCGGAGCTCATCAAGCGAAACATGGACGCCGTGAAAGTGGTGTTCACCACGGAATTGGGCGGCACCGACGTGGAGATGGAGGAGCTCTTGAAGATTCAGAAGGGCGACATCATCCGCCTGGACAGGCTGATGAATCAGGAGCTCGACATCCTGGTGGGCGGCGAGCGGAAGTTCCGCGGCCGGCCCGGCCTGGTTGGTAAGCACGTCTCGGTCCAGATCACTGGGCTGCATCCGGAAAGCGAGGTTCAGTAAGTTGGCGGAAAACGCGGCAGCCACCGGCATAGGCGCTCTTCCCCCGTTAACCGCGGGACAAACGGCAAAGCTGGCGGAGTTCGGCCAAAGTCTCTTCCAGTCCGGCGTGGAAGCGCTGGGCACCACCCTGGACAAGAAGCTGGAGGTCACCGGCAGCACCGCGGTGCCCATGAACTCGGCGGCCTGCCCGGGCGAGTTCGTGGGGCTGTTCGTTCAAGCAGGCCTGGAGCTCCGGCTGGCCGATGGGTCCAGCGTGGAGGCCCTGCTCCTGATTGGCGAGGATGAGGCCGCGGCACTCTTCAACGTCAGCCCGGCAGACGCCGGCACGGAAGAGGAGTACACCGCCAAGCTGGAAGATGTGGTGCACACCACCGTGAGCGACTTGAGCGATTTCCTCACGCTCTCGGTATCCGTGAATCAGGGCGCGCAGATCCAATTCGGCGTGGGCGAGGCGCACCTGCTGAACCTGGCCCAGAATCCCATGGAGCTGACCGGCCGCATGGCCGCGGGCGACGTGGTGGTGGCACGGGTGGAACTCGTGGCGGAGGATACGCCGCCCATCACCGTGCACCTGGTCTTTTCCAGCGACGACCTGCCAGCCGTGCTGGCATCGGTCGATCCCAGCGAAGCCGTGGCTGCGCCCGCCGCGCCGGCCGCCGCCCCGCAGGCTGCGCCGGCCGCGGCCAGACCAGCGCCCGCACCACAGATGAGCCCGTTGCCCACGGGTATGCAGGGCGTTCCGGAGCCGGTTGTTCGGCCAGCACAGTTCAGCTCCTTTGGCGGCCAGATGGAAGGCGCCGCCATGGCCAACATCGACCTCATCTTGGATGTGTCCCTACGGGTGACAGTGGAGTTGGGCCGCAAGCTCATGTCCGTGCGCGACATTTTGGCTCTGGGCCCCGGCTCAGTGGTGGAGCTGGACAAGCTGGCGGGTGAGCCGGTGGATGTGCTGGTGAACGACCGGCTCATTGCCACGGGCGAGGTGGTGGTGGCGGACGAGAACTTTGCCGTCCGCATCACTGACATTGTGAACCCGGCCAAGAGGCTTTCGGCTCGCTGACGATGGGTTCCACCCTGCTGCGACGACTCACTAGATCTCGCTATGGCCTCATTGGCCTCGCGGCGTGCCTGGCGTTGATCGTCGCGCTGGCGCAGAGCCCGCTGCTCAAAGGCTCGCTGGCGCCTGCCTTCAGCGCCTTTCCAGCGGCCGCGGCGACCCCCAAGGCGAGGAGCGAGCAGGCGGCAGCCAGCGCCTCCGCAACGTCATCCACGGCACAAGGAGCGTCGCCCGCGGCATCCGCGCCGGCCCAGGTGGGTGCGCCTGCTTCTCCCGCGAGCAGCTCGCCCGCGGCCACGCCGGCCAGCTTCTTGCCGGCCTACCAGGATCCTCAGGCTACGCCCACCCCGAACGGGCTGCTCACCTTCTTGAGCCTGGGGCTGAAGCTGGTGATTGTGCTGGTGCTCATTTACGGCACCGTGCTGGGGCTGAAGTGGCTGAACAACCGCACGGCACGAACCTTTGCCGGCCACACCAACATGCGCGTGCTGGAGTCGAACCGGCTGGGCCCCAATCGGGATGTGTATCTGCTGGAGGTGGCCGATCGCGTGCTGGTGGTTGGCGCCACCGGGAGCAGCATGAACGTGCTGTCCGAGATCACTGATTCTGCCGCGCTGGACCTCATGCGTGAAAAGCCCGAGGCGCCGCTGGCGGCCGCCGAACCGTTCTTGAATTACCTGCGTGGTGTGGGCGAAAAGCTGAGTGGCAAACACGAGCCTCTGGAACTGGGCCGCCTGCTGGATGAAGAGCCGGGGCGTGCGCCCCTGCCCGCGCTGGCGGGAGCCAGTGGTGACAGGGTGGGGCAGAGCAGCAAGCCGGCCGATCTCACGGCCCGCATCGAGGCGAGCCGGCGGTTGATCCGCGAGCGCACGCTGGCTATCCAGGAAAGTGGCGTTGGCGGCAGCCTGGCCGAGCTGGGCCTGGCGGAGTAAGCGCGGCATGGCGGCAAAGGAAGCGACGGAACGCCGGACGGCGCGCGGGCGCAAGCGTCCGCTGCTCGCTGGCCTGGCGCTGTCCTGTGGCGCGCTGCTGCTCACCAGCTGCTCGGCCGACGCGGTGCCCATCCCCAAGATAAGCGGTATCCAGGCGGCGCAGACGCCGCAGGACGTGGGGCTCAGCCTGCAGCTCATCGTCGGGCTGACGGTGCTCACGCTGGCGCCCTCCATCCTCATCATGGTCACGTCGTTCACGCGCACCATCGTGGTGCTGTCGCTGCTGCGCAATGCCATTGGCCTGCAGCAGATGCCTCCCAACCAGGTGATGGTTGGTCTGGCGCTGTTCCTCACCTTCTTTGTGATGGCCCCCGTGATCCAGAAAGTGAACGACACGGCCATTCAACCCTACATGGCCGGGCAGCTGGATCAGCAGGCGGCCTTCAACAACGCGATGTCGCCCGTGCGCGACTTCATGTTCAAGCAGGTGCGCGAGAAGGATCTGGCGCTGTTCGTGCACCTGGCCAAGATCGACCAGCCCAAAACGCCCGCCGACGTGCCGACCTACGTGCTCATCCCAGCGTTCATCATCAGCGAGCTGAAGACGGCTTTTCAGATGGGCTTCTTCATCTTCCTGCCGTTCCTCGTGATCGACATGGTGGTGGCGAGCACGCTGGTGTCCATGGGCATGATCATGCTCCCGCCAGTTCTCATCTCGCTGCCCTTCAAGCTGCTGCTGTTCATCATGGTGGACGGCTGGTACCTGGTGGTCCGATCGCTGGTCATGAGTTTCCACACATGACCGAGAACGCCTTCCTGGACGTGGTGCGCCAAACGCTCATGCTCACGCTGGAGATATCAACGCCCGTGCTGGCCTTCGGCCTGGTGGTGGGCTTGGTGGTGAGCGTGTTCCAGGCCGTGACGCAGATCAATGAAATGACCCTGGCCTACATCCCCAAGATCCTGGCCGTGTTCGTTGCGCTGGCCATCTTCGGGCCGTGGATGCTCCAGGTCATGCTGAACTTCACCTCCAACATCTTCATGCAGCTGCCGGGACTGGTGAAGTAGATGCCCTACCCAGCCATCATCCCGCCGGGCTACTTCGGCAACTTCTTCCTGGTGCTGGTGCGTGTGACCGCCATGATCATGGCCGCGCCCCTGCTGCAAGGCCGGGCGATTCCCAATACGCTGAAGATTGGCCTCGCGGTACTCATCAGCTTTCTGCTGCTGCCCATCAACCAGGCGCATTTCGCCAATGTGCCGCTGCAGTTGCTGCCCCTCTCCATCCTGGTGATCAAGGAGATGGGCGTGGGCGTGCTGGTGGGCTACGTCATCAACCTGGTGTTCACCGGCGCGCAGCTGGCCGGCGAGTTCATTGGGCTGCAGGCCGGCTTCAACCTGGCCAATGTGATTGACCCACTCTTCTCGCAGAGCGTTTCCCTGCTGGACCAGGTGTACACCATCATGACCGGGCTCATCTTCCTGGCCCTGGATGGGCAGCAGATGCTTATCCTGGCGGTGCAGCAGAGCTTTGACATCGTGCCCATCGGTTCGCTGCAGATCACACCCGCGCTGTTCAACCAACTGGCGCTGTTGACGGCCGGCATGTTCGCCGCCGGCATTCGGCTGGCGCTGCCCATCATCACCGCGCTGCTGCTCTCGGACATCAGCCTGGGGCTCATGGCGCGCAGTTTTCCGCAGCTCAACATCTTCATCGTTGGCCTGCCGGTGAAGCTGGGCCTGGCGTTCCTGCTGCTCATCATCACCATGCCCGCCTATCACCTGGTGATGCAGGGCTTTCTGGAGCAGGGCTTCGTGGACTTGTCCAACCTGCTGAGGATGAGCTGATGCCCGCCCAGGAGAAAACCGAGAAAGCCACTCCCAAGCGCCGCGGCGACGCGCGCAACAAGGGCCAGGTGGCCAAGAGCCAGGAAGTGAATACGGCCGTGGCTCTACTCATGAGCTGGCTGGCCCTACGTGTCTTCGGCCAGGGCGTGCTCACCGGCCTGTCAGACATCACCACGCGCAACCTGGGCTATCTGCAGCAGCCGGAGCTGACGCAAACCGCGGCCATCGCGCTGATCACCGATCACATCGTCGAAGTGCTGAAATTCATGGCGCCCATCGCTGGCGCCCTGCTGCTGGCGGGACTGGCGGCCAACTACCTGCAGGTGGGCTTTCTGTTCACCACATCCACCCTCAAACCGTCGCTTTCCAAGGTCAACCCCATTTCCGGCTTGTCGCGCCTGTTCAGCATCCGCTCGCTGGCTGAGCTGCCCAAGGGGCTGTTCAAGCTGTTTGTGGTCGGCTTCCTGGCGTACAAGGCGGTGGCCGATCACGAAATGGACATTGTGAACCTCACCGGCGCCGATATCCACACCGCCGCTGGACTCATCACCAGCATTGCCTCAGACCTGCTGCTCAAGGTGGGGCTGGCGTATGTGGTGCTTGCCATCGCCGACTACGCCTTCCAGCGCTATGAGATGGAAAAGAGCCTGAAGATGACCAAGCAGGAGGTCAAGGAGGAAGCGCGCAGCCAGGAGCAAGCGCAAGAGGTGAAGACGCGCATCCGCAGCTTGCAGCGCCAGCTCGCCCGCCGCCGCATGATGCAGCGGGTGCCCTACGCGGACGTGGTCATCACCAACCCCACGCATTTCGCCGTGGCCCTGCAGTACGACGCCGCCAAAATGGCCGCGCCGCGCGTGGTGGCCAAAGGCCAGCGGCTCATTGCTCAGCAGATCAAGGATCTGGCCCGGCAGCATGGCGTGCCGCTGGTGGAGAACAAACCGCTGGCCCAGGCGCTGTTCCACGCCGTGGAGGTGGACCAGGAAATCCCGCGCGAGCTGTACCAGGCCGTGGCCGAGGTGCTGGCCTTCATCTACCGCCTCAAGCAGAAGGCGAGCTGATGGCCGCTCTCGCGCCGCGTCAGACCTCGGCCGCTTCCTCCGGCCTCAACCGGCTGATGCACCAATCGGACGTGCTGCTGGGCCTGGGTGTCGTGGCCATTGTGGTCATGCTGGTGCTGCCGTTACCCACAGCCCTGCTGGATGTGCTCATCACCATGGACATCTCCAGCTCCGTGCTCATCCTGCTGCTCACGCTGTACAGCGTGGAGCCGCTCAGCTTCTCCGTGTTCCCATCAATGCTGCTCATCATCACCCTGTTTCGCCTGGCGCTGAACGTGTCCGCCAGCCGGCTCATCCTGCTGCACGCCAACGCCGGCGCGGTGGTATCCGCCTTCGGCAACTTTGTCGTGGGCGGCAACTACGTCGTTGGCATCGTGGTCTTCCTGCTGCTGGTCATCATCCAGTACGTCGTCATCACCAACGGTTCCAGTCGCGTGGCGGAAGTGGCGGCCAGGTTCACCCTGGACGCCATGCCGGGTAAGCAGATGGCGATCGACGCGGACCTGAATGCCGGCTTGATCAACGAAGGCGAGGCCCGCAAGCGCCGTTCAGACATCCAGCGCCAGGCGGACTTCTACGGCGCCATGGATGGCGCCAGCAAGTTCGTACGGGGCGACGCCATTGCGCAGATCATCATCATCGCGGTGAACATCCTGGGCGGCTTTGGCGTTGGTGTGCTGCAGCAGGGCTTTTCACTGCAGCAGGCTTTGCAAACGTTCACCCTCCTCACCGTGGGCGATGGGCTGGTGTCCGAAATACCGGCCTTGCTCATCTCCACCGCCACCGGCATCATCGTGTCCCGCGCGGCCGCGGAATCCAACATGGGTGAAGAGCTGGGCCGGCAGATCCTGAGTAACCCACGCACCCTGTTCATTGTCGGCGGGCTGCTGTGCTTGTTCGGTTTTGTGCCCGGCCTGCCCACGTTCGTGTTCCTGGTGATGGGCGCGGCCTTCCTGGGCATGGGGCTGCTGGTGCGCAACAACCAGCACGCGGAGCTGCAGACTGCGCAGGTGGTGGCCGCGGAAAAGGCGACGGAGCTGCCCAAGGGGCCCGAGAGCGTGCTGGGTTTGCTGCAGGTGGACCCCATGGAGCTGGAGATCGGCTACGGGCTCATCCCATTGGTGGACGTGCAGGAGGGCGGCAACCTGCTGAACCGCATCACGCTCATCCGCCGGCAGATGGCCCTGGAGATGGGCATCGTCATCCCCACCATTCGCATTCGAGACAACCTGCAGCTGCCTCCCAACACCTACGTGATTCGCCTTCGCGGCGCGGAGATCGCCCGCGGCGAGCTGATCATGAACTACTACCTGGCCATGAGCGGTGGCCTGGCGACCGAGCGCATCGAGGGCATACCTACCAAGGACCCCGCCTTCGGCCTGCCGGCCATCTGGATCACCGCGGCGCAGAAGGAACGCGCCGAGATCCTGGGCTACACCGTGGTGGACGCGGCATCCGTGCTGACGACGCACCTTACGGAAGTGATCAAGGCCCACGCACCAGACATCCTGAGCCGGCAGGACGTGCAGACCCTCATCAACAATGTCAAGAACGACTACCCGGCGGTGGTTGAAGAGCTCATGCCCGCGCTGCTGAACGTGGGCGACGTGCAAACCGTGCTGCGCAACCTGCTGCGAGAGCGGCTCTCCGTGCGAGACATGGTCACCATTCTGGAAACGCTGGCCAACCACGCCAAAGCCAACAAAGATTCGGATTTCCTCAGCGAGCAAGTGCGCAAGGCGCTGGCGCGGTCCATATCGAACCAGTACCGCGAGTCCGATGGCTCGATCCACGTCATCACGCTCACACCCAGCACCGAGCAGGCCATCACCAACGCGCTGTACCAAACAGACCAGGGCCTGATGATCAGTCTGGATCCAAACCTGGTGCAGAAGCTCATGGCTCGCCTGCAGACAGAGACAGAGAAGATCGCCACCGACGGCTTCCAGCCCATCCTGCTCTGCTCGGCCAAGATTCGGCTGCCGCTGCGCAAACTCACGGAGCGACTGTTCGCCACGCTGGTGGTGCTCTCGTACAGCGAGATCACGCCTGACCTGGAAGTGCGCTCGCAGGGCGCCATAGGGTTTGAAGATGCGGATTGAGAAGTACCACGCCGAGGACATGCAGGAGGCCTTCCGCCTCATCAAGGCGGAGCTGGGCCCCGATGCCGTGGTCATCCAGTCGCGCAAGATCCGGCTGGGGGGCATGTTCGGGTTGTTCCGGCGACCGGTTTACGAGGTGCTGGCCGCGATTGACGAAGAGGTGAAGCCGCAGAAGTTCGCATCCGGTATAGGCACCGCGCGGCCCGGTGCCCGCGCGGCCTACGCCGCCGGAGCGAAGCTTCCCTCCGCGGCCGACGCTGCTGCTCCCGCCAGCAGTGCGCCGAGCGCCGCGCCTGCCGCGCCCCCACACGCCAGGCCAGCGCCGCCTAAACCTCTGCCGGTTGAGCCAGCGCCCGCCGCGAGCGTTGTACCGGCGGCGAAGGCCGAGCCGAGCGCCCCCAAAACCGAGCTGGCCGAGGAAGCGCTGAAGCTGGAGAGCTCGGACACCGCGCTGCTGCGTGAAATGAAGAGCAACATGGCCGAGTTGAAAACGGCCCTGAGCCGGCTCTCGAAGCAGGCGCAGTTCGGTAAAATCGCCAACTTCGCCCCGGTGCTGGTGGACCTCTATCAACGGCTGGTCGACCAGGAGCTGTCCGAAGATCTGGCGCAGGACATCGTGCTGCGAGTCAACGGCGAGCTGGGCGTGAACGGCGCGGAGAACTACGAGCTGGTGCGGGAATACGTCCGCAAACACCTGCAGGAACTGATCACGGTGACTGGCCCCCCGAAGCTCTCCAGCGGGCGCTGCAAGTCCATCTTCCTCATCGGTCCTACCGGCGTGGGCAAAACCACCACGCTGGCCAAGCTGGCCGCTAACTACTGCCTGGTGGAGCACAAGAAGGTGGCCCTGGTGACCGTGGACACATTCCGCGTGGCGGCGATCCCGCAGCTGCGGACTTACGCGGACATCATTGGTGTGCCGCTGGAGGTGGTGTACACGCCAGCCGAGCTCACCGAAGTGCTGGGCCGTTGCGGGGAAAAGGATCTGGTGCTGATCGATACGCCCGGCGGCAGCCCGCGCAACTCCAACCAGCTGGAGCTGTTGAAGGAGTACGTGGACGGGGCCGAGACCAAAGAGGTGTACCTCGCCGTCGCCAGCCCAACCAAATACCGAGACATGCTGGAGGTGTACCAGCGCTTCTCCATCACCCGTATCGATGGCCTGCTGTTCACCAAGATCGATGAAACCAGCCGCTATGGCCCGCTGGTGAACCTGCTGAACCAAACCAAGACCCGCCTCACCTACCTCACCACGGGCCAGAACGTTCCCAGCGACATCGAGCTGGCGGATTCGGTGAAGATGGCGGACCTGCTGCTGGCGGAGCCGGAGCCATGAAAGACCAGGCCGAGGAGCTGCGCAAGCTGGCCGGGACCGAGTGGGCCGACCGCGCGCGCGCCGCGGCGCCCGCCACGCGATCTACCCGAGTGATCGCCATCAGCAGCGGCAAGGGCGGCGTGGGCAAAACGAACGTGGTGGTTAACCTGGGGCTGGCCATTGCCCACCAGAACCGCCAGGTGCTGATTCTGGACGCGGATTTGGGCTTGGCCAACATTGACGTGGTGATGGGTATTTCGCCGCGCTTCAACCTGCAGCATGTGATTGCCGGGCAGAAGAGCATCCGTGAGATCGTTGTGCCGGCGCAGGATGGCGTTCAGGTCATCTCCGGCGGATCAGGCCTGGCCGACCTCGCCAACTTGTCCGATGCCCAACGCGAGGGGCTGATCGGGGGCCTGGCCGAGTTGGAGGGCCTGGCGGACGTGCTGCTGGTGGATACCGGCGCGGGCATTGGACCCAATGTGCTGCAGTTCATCCTGGCGGCACAGGAACTGATCATCGTCACCACGCCGGAACCCACCGCCATCACAGATGCTTACTCCCTGATCAAGGTCGTTTCGCGCCTCTCCACGGACGTTGCGCTGAAGCTGCTGGTGAACCAGGTGCGAACGGCGGGCGAGGCCGAGGAGATCACCAACAAGATCGTCACGGTGGCCAAGCGGTTCCTGCACCTGGATATCAGCAGCTATGGATCGCTGCCCTACGACGCGGACGTGCTCAAGGCGGTGCGCAGCCAGAAGCCGGTGGTAGTGGCGTATCCCAACAGCCTGGCGGCCCATGCCTTTCAGGCGCTGGCCGCGCGCGTGTGGAATGAGGACCCGCCCATTCAGAACAAGCCCGGTTTATTGAACTTCTTCCGCCGCATAGTGAAGCCGGCGGAGTGGGGGGGCAGGCTCGATGGCTAGCTTCGTGCCCGGCAGTGGTTTCCCTGCAGATCCTCCGGCCCCCTTGGTGCTGGATACTCCGGAGCCGCTCGCCCCCGTGGCCCAGGGCGCCATGGAAGAGCCGGACGCCAGCGGCCGAGAGGAAGCGCGATCCACCCGTTTCGCTCGGCCACCGGAGCCGGACTACAACCTCTCGCCGGCAGAGCATCTGGAGATCCGCAACAGCAACCTGCCGCTGACGTTGGGGCTGCTGTTCTCGGTGAGCGCCGCCTTCGTGGTGTTCTTCGTGAGCATGGTTGGGGGCGCTGCCGGTACGGATCCGGTGTTGCCCTCATTCTGGCGCAGCCTCAGCGCGCTGGCCGTGTTCACCACGCTCAGCTTCGTGGTGAGCTGGTTTATGCCTGCCCCCTCCGAACGGCGACTGCAGCTCGCCAAGTTGGAGCAGGAGCAAGCCGACGATCCCTTTGGCGATCGCGACTTTGAGCAGACAGCACCGGATGCCGCCGCCCCGGCCGCGGAGACCAGCGGCACCGAGCCGGCGCTGGACGATGAGCTGGACGAGTATGACGACGACGACGAAGACGAGGACGACGTGAACGCTCAGGCCGCGAGAGGCGGACGGTAGGTGAGGCAAGCAGATGGCTGAACCCGGAACTCTGGAAAACGCCGAGCTGTGGCAGGACTATTGGGAGCACCACGATGCCGAGCATCGCGAACGGGTGATCCTGCAGTACGTGCCGCTGGTGAAATACGTGGTGGGCCGGCTGGCAATCAGCCTGCCGCATTTCCTCACCTCCGAGGACATCGTCAGCTATGGCGTGGTGGGCCTGATCGACGCCGTAGAGCGCTACGAGCCCGGCCGCAACGTGAACTTCTCCACCTACGCCATCACGCGCATACGCGGATCGATCATCGATGAGCTGCGATCGCTGGACTGGATTCCTCGCCAGGTACGCAAGCAGGCCCGAGACATTGAGGGCACCATGAGCCGGCTCGATCAGGAGCTGGGCCGGCCGGCCACGGAGAAGGAGCTGGCCAGCACCATGGGTGTGACGGTCGAGAAACTCCAGCACGCGCTGTTCGAGTCCAGCTGGGTAACCATCTCGCTCAACCGCATGGTGGATGCGGACAGCAGCGACCACTCTGGCCAGGTGATGCCTGAGCTGGCAGACGAGCGCGCGGTAGATCCGCTGGACCACACCGAGCGCATGGAGCTGTCCCGCCTGCTGGCAACCGCCATCTCGCGCCTCACCAAGCGGGAGCAGCAGGTGCTGTCGCTGTACTACGTGGACGAGCTGAATCTGCGCGAGATTGGCCTGGTGCTGGAAGTGTCGGAGTCGCGCGTCTGCCAGTTGCACACCAAGGCCATTTTGCGCCTGCGTGGCCTACTTCAAGAGATGCTTCGGCCGCCGGAGGAGGCGGCCGCGGATTTGGAAGCAGAACCAGCCGCCGCCTCGGCGAAGGCGGGCTGAGCCATGCAGATTCGAGCCCTCACCGCCAGCCTGGACGGCGTTGGGGCCACCGGCTGGGACAGCGTTCACGCGCGCTCGGCTGAGCAAGTTTCCACCGCGCGTCAGCTTTTTACCGCCGCGTTTGGCCGCCAAGTTGCCGAGAAGGGCGTGGTGGATAGCCTGGCCGCGGAGCGCACGGACGCGGACAAGCACGCGCCCACCCCCGAGCGGCAAGGGCCCCAAGAAGAAGGGCAGCCCAGCCTGGGCCCGGCGTTCACCCTGGAGGAGATGGCCACGCAAGTGTCGCTGCGCATGGGCAACCTGGTGGACTTGCGCGCGTGATCTACGTGCTCACCGCGGCCAATGCCGTGATTCTGGGGCTGGTGGTGTACTTCTTCGTCAACTTCCGGCACGCGCTGGAGGCCTCTGGCGTACGGCAGATCGACGGCTACCTGCAGGAGTTGGAGGGCAGCGTGGCCCAATTAACCGAGGAGTTCGAGCGCACCTCGACCCGCATCAGCAAGGACCTGCTGCGCAAAACCACCGAGCTGCAGACACTGATCGGCGAATGCGACACCAAGCTGGCCGCCGCGGGCCGCGTGGCTTCGGCAGGGGGGGCACCCACGGCTCCACTTTCCGCTCCGCGGCCGGTGGGTCGGCCGCCCATGGCGCCGGTAGCCGGTATGTCCACCGTACCCCCAGCGGTAGCCGCGCGCCGCATGAATGCCGCTCGGCTGGCCATGCCTGGCGAAGGTGCACGGCCGGCCGCCGCGAGCGCAGCCGCCACGGCCACCGGGATGGCGCCCGCCGTCACAGCGACACAGTCGCCCAGCCCCGCGCCGAGCGCCGAGATCAGCGAGCCGGTGGTGAGCCCGCGCCCGCCCGATGCCACCGAGGCGACGGCTGCCCGATCGGAGCCACCAGCACCAGCGGCCACGCCCCAGCCGAACGACAAATACCGGCTCATCTTCCTCCTGGCCAGTGAGGGGATGGACAGTGGCAGCATCGCCCGCCACACCAACCTCACGCGGGGCGAGGTGGAGATGCTGCTGGACCTGCGCAAGCAAGGAAAGATTTGAAGGAGCACGCGCTGAATGATCAAGGGCTTGTACACTGCCGCCAGTTCCATGCTGGCCGCCATGCGGCGGCAGGACATCATCTCCAACAACCTGGCCAATGCCAACACCGTGGGCTACCGGGCGGATGACGCGCAGTTCAAGGCGTTTCCGCTGCTCTTTCTACAGCGCCTGTTCGATAACAACCGCTTGGAGAACGGCCAGCTGCTGCCCGGCAACCAGATCGGCGGCATCAATACCGGCCTCATGGTGGACCAGGTGACCACCAACTTCCAGGAAGGCACCATACGACAGACCACGGACCCGTTGGACATGGCCATTCGCGATACTGCCGGCCCCAACTCCCCCCCGGCCTTCTTCGCCGTGCAAACGCCCGAGGGTACGCAGTTCACGCGCAGCGGCGCCTTTACCCGCAACGCCAACGGCGAGCTGGTGACGGACCAGGGCTCTCGGGTGCTGGGCGTGGGCGGACAGCCCCTTGTTGTGCCCGATGGCGATGTGAAGGTGGAGGCCAACGGCGCCATCACCGTGAATAACGTGCCTGCCGGCCAGCTTCAGATTGTGCGCTTCGCCAATCCCGTGGCGCTGGACAAGCCGGGGAACACGCTCTTTGCGCAGAATGCCGCGTCGGGCCCGCCCACAGCCGCCAACCCGGCCGACTACCAGATAGAGCAGAACGCGCTGGAGCAGTCCAATGTGGACCCGGTGCGCAGCATGGCCGAGATGATGGACAACATGCGGCTGTACGAAATGAACCAGAAGATGGTGCAGACCCAGGATCAGATCCTGAATCTGGCCGTGAACAGCATCGCCAAGGTGTAGGGAAGGAGCAAAATGGGCACGTTTGGGTTGTGGTCGGCTGCCAGCGGTATGAGTGCGCAGCAGACCAATGTGGACATCGCCGCCAATAACCTCGCCAACGTGAATACGGTGGGCTTTGAGCGGGCACGAGGAGACTTTCAGGACCTGCTGGTGGAGCGGCTGAACCCGGCCGGCGGCGGCCTGCTGCGGGGCGACCCAACCCTGCACGCGGATGCCGTGGGCGCGGGGGAAGGGCTGCAGGCCACCAAGCTCATGTTCGAGCAGGGCCCGCTGCAGTCGACCAACCAGCTCACGGACGTGGCTATCGATGGGCAAGGCTTCTTTCAGGTGCAGCAGCCCAATGGGCAGATCGCCTACACCCGCTCCGGCGGGTTCCACATCGACCCCAATGGTGACGTGGTGGATGCTCAAGGCAACCACCTGCTGGTGCAAACACCGGCGGGCAACGTGGCGCCGCTGAACGTGGCGCAGGTGGTGAACGGCTTCGAGGTGCCCGTGAACGACCTGCGGCTGGATACGAATGGCGTGCTGAGCGGAAGCTTTCCCGGCGCAGCGCCTGGCGCTGCGCCGGTGAACTTCGGCATTCTGCAGCTGGCGCGGTTCACCAACCCACAGGGGCTGGTGCAGATTGGCGCCAACCTGTTTTCCCCCTCGGGCAACTCCGGCGCAGCCATCACTGGCCAGCCAGGCACCAGCACGCAGGCCTCGCCCGGGGCACCGCTGCTGCGCTTTGGCCAGGTGTGGCAGCGCTTTTTGGAAGGTTCCAACGTGAATACGGGCGATGAGCTGGCGAGCGTTATCACCGCGCAGCGCAGCTACGAGATGAACCAGAAATCGCTGCAGATATCGGACCAGATGTGGCAACTAGCCAACCAGATGCACCAGTAGTGGCACGGGAAAGGGAGAGTCGCCAGATGTTAAAGAAGTGCCCGGCGGGGCCGATAATTGGAGTGAGGCGTCATAGAGTGAACAGGAAGTGGGAGGCTGCGTCATGAGAATCAATGACGCGATGCTCCAGCAGATTTTCCGTGGCTACAAGTCGGCGGACACTTCCTCCGGGAAGACTGGCCGTGCTGGCTCGTCCAGCGGCGCCTCACGCGGTGGCGATGAGGTATCCATCTCCGCCGAGGGCCAGTCCCTGCAACGGCTGGTGCAGGCAGCGGCGGGTTCCACGGATGTGCGCACGGATCGGGTGGCTGAGCTCAAGAGCCAGATCCAGAGCGGCCAGTACACGATCGACCCGCGGGCCATTGCCAACCGGATGCTGGGCCTGGGTGGTGCCTAGCCTCCCGCGACAAGCGGAGAGGCCGCCACGAAGCGACAGTCAACCAGTCCCGGCAAGCCAGAACCCGCCTGCGCATGGCTTGGTGCAGGCGCAGGGCAGCCCGCTTGCCCCACTGGTCGACATCCTTTCCGCTGAAGAAGAGGTATACGAGCAGCTGCTCCAGGTCACGGAGCAGGAGCGCCGCGCCATCGTGGACGCACGCCTGCCAGCGCTGAAGGCGGCGGTGGAACAGAAGCAGGAGATTTTGAGCACGCTTGCGGAACTGGAGGAGCAGCGGGTGCGCTGGGTGAACCGCTACGCGCGGCGCAATGATGTGCCGGTGGAGACGCTCACGCTGCTGGCCATCATCCAGGGCAGCCGGGGCGCTGAACGGCGGCTGCTGTCACGGCTGCATCGCGGCTTGACCCAGCGCATCGAACGGGTGATGCAGAGGGATCAGGTGACGCGCGCCTTGCTGCAGTCGATCCTCAAGTCCATCGACACCTCGCTGCACTACCTGCTGCGTGATGATGCCGCCGGCAACACCTACGCGGCTCGGGGCGGCCTGCAGCAAACCTTCGTGGCGAGCTGGCAGCTGCTGGATCGCAGGGCCTAGAAGTTTCGGGAGGCGTTAGAAGACATGCTGCCGACGTTTTTCGGTCTCAACACCGTGACACGCGCCCTGCTGGCTCAGCAGGAGGCGGTGGATGTGGTCAACCAGAACATCGCCAACGCCAGCACGCCTGGCTACTCCCGCCAGCAGGCCATTCTCACCGCGACCGATCCTTACACGTCGGTTGCCTTTGACCGCCCTTCGCTGCCCGGCCAGCTGGGCACGGGCGCGACGGTTTCCAAGATCAAGCGCTTTCAGGACGAGCTCCTGAATACGCAGATTCGCGCCCAGAACCAAACGACCGGCCAGTACGAAGCCATGGATGACCTCTACACCCAGGTGCAGGCCATTTACAACGACCCTTCGACGCTGGCCGTGAACCAGGCCTCCACCAACTTTTTCAACGCCGTGCACGACCTCTCCAACAATCCGGAATCCGTGCCGGCCCGAGAGGCGCTGCAGCAGCAGGGGCAAACGCTGTCCGCGGCCATCGGCACGGATTACCAGCAGCTCACCACCTTGCAGGGTGACCTGAACGCCCAGGTGGGCACCATCGTGGCCGACGTCAACACCACCATCCAGCAGATCGCCAGCCTCAACACGCAGATCGCCCAGGTGACCGGTATCGGCGACAACGCCAACGACCTCATGGACCAGCGCGACCAGCTGGTGAATCACCTCTCCACGCTGGTGGACACGCACGACGTGAAGAACCCGGATGGCACGGACACCATTCAGCTGAATGGGCGCTTCCTGGTGAACAAAGACCAAGCGTACACTCTCACCACGCTCACCGATGCCGCCAGCTCCGCCTACGTGAAGCCGGTGCAGGTGTTCTGGCAGGAGGATGTGACCAAGTTCCAGAACATCCACCCTGGTTACGACCCCATCACCGGCGTGAACCTCACCACCGGCGCCAGCCTGAGCTCCACCGCCCAGCCGCCGCTCTCCGTGAAACAGACCGACGTGACCACCGGCTCGCTGTACGGTGCCATGGCCATGCGCGACCAGGTGATTCAGGATACGCTCATCCCCCAGCTCAATGCCCTGGCCGATGGGCTCACCAACACCCAGGTGCTCAGCCCCAAGGGCGGGCTGGACCCCACCGCCAGCCAGGCCGGCCTGGGTGGCACCGGCAGCTTCACGGTCACCGTGCTCACGCCCCAGGGGCAAACGGTCACCTACAACCCCAGCGTCCCGTCTGGCAGTGCGCCCACCACGGTGCAGGGCGTGATCGATGCCATCAATGGCAGTGTCGTGGCGCCCTACGTGCACGCCTCGTTGAGCGCGGCCGGCCAGCTCGAGCTCGACACCACGCAAACCGGCACCCTGGTGAAGGTGGATCAGGCGAACGCCATTGCTTCGCGCCTCTTCGGCTTCTCGCAGTCCGTGGCCGATGGCTTCAACGCCGTCCACGTGCAGGGCTTTGGGTTGGATACGCCACCACAGTGGACCGGCGGCATCTCCGGCCTAACCTTGAGCACGCCTATCGGCACTGGCGATGGGCTTACCGTCACCGGGCCGGACGGTGTGCCGGTGAACGTGGTGGTTCAGCCGCCGCTGACAGATCTCAAAGTGCTGCCGACGGCATCCATCACCAGCGGTTTCACCGTGTCGGCGCAGCCATCATCGCCGCAAAACCTGGCGGTCGCCATCAACGGCGCCACGACCAGTGGCACGGTGACCATTGTGGGCACGGACCGCAACGGCAACGCCCTTAGCGAGGCGCTGAACTTCAACGGCAACGGCACCCTGACCACGCAGAGCCAGTTCGCCACGGTGACCAGCGTGACCGGCGGCGGCGGCTTCAACGTCGCCGCGACCACTGTTTCGGTGACGGCGCTTTCCACGCCCAACACCGTCCAGGACCTGCTGAACGCCATCAATTCCGTGAACCAGACGGATACGCAGGCCATTGGCAGCGTCAAGACCTTAACGCCCTTGACTTCTGTGACTGGCAAGGCCGACTTCACCATCACCGTGGTGCGGCCGGATGGCGTGAAGGTGACGTTCGACCCCGCGGCCGCCACGCCCGCGGTGAGCACCATGCAGGATGTGCTCGATGCCATCAATGGCACCGGCAGCTACCTTTCCAACACTGTCTCCGGCTACGTGCGCGCCTTCATCAATCCCCAGGGCCAGCTGGAGATCGACTCCACCACGCCGGGCGCGCTGGTGAAAGTGGACCAGGCCACGGCAGCCACGAACACCGCGCTGGGCTTTCAGACGGGTACGCTGCCAGACCCGGTTGGGCAGGAGCACGGCTTCCAGGCCTCGCTCGATTCCCAGGGGCGGCTCATCATCTCCAGCCAGCCCACGGTGTACAACGGCAGCGGGCAGCTTCAGAACATCAGCGCGCAGCTGGTGGGCACCAAGGGCGTGACCGGCGCCACTACGCTGGGGGTCGGCGGCAGCATGACGGTGGTTGGGCCCAACGGCCAGCTGCAGCTCACGCTGGGAACTGCGGGCAGCACGGACAATGTGACGGACCTGATCGCCACCATCAACGCCGCCAACATGGGCGTGACCGCCAGCATCAACAGCGCCGGGCAGTTCCAGCTCACCACGCCGGAGATTGGCGCCAATGCGACCATCACGCTCACGG
>JBOGTU010000267.1:0-7641 GCA_050695655.1 Chloroflexota bacterium
AGATAGGGGATCGCGTCCAGGCGAAAGCCGTCGACGCCGAGCGCGCACCAGTGCTCAATGACTCTGAGCACGGCCTCGAGCACCTTCGGGTTGTCGAAATTGAGGTCGGGTTGGTGGCTGAAGAAGCGGTGCCAGAAGTACTGCTTGGCCACAGGATCCCAGGTCCAGTTGGAACGCTCCGTGTCCAGGAAGATGATTCGCGCATCCTGGTAGCGCTGGTCGTCGTCGCTCCACACGTAGTAGTCGCGAAATTCCGACTCGGGTGATTGCCGGGCCGCCTGGAACCAGGGGTGCTGGTCCGAGGTGTGGTTGAGCACCAGCTCGGTGACAACGCGCAGCCCGCGCCGGTGCGCCTCCTGCAGGAAGTGGTCGAAGTCGGACATGTTGCCATAGCGGGGATTGATGTCGCGGTAGTCCGCTATGTCGTAGCCGTCATCCCGCATGGGCGAGGGGTACATGGGCAGCAGCCAAAGGCAGGTGACGCCCAGGTCCTGCAGGTAGTCCAGCTTCTCAGTCAGTCCTTGAAAGTCGCCCTCGCCATCGTTGTTGCTGTCACAGAACGCTCGCACGTGCAACTCGTAGATGATGGCTTCCTTGTACCAGGCGGCGTCAATCACGAAATGCTGCCGCGACCACTCTCTCGCCCCGCCGAATTCATCAGCCGGTCGATGCCAGCCAGCGGAATGCCCGCCCAACTCGGCCGGTTGCTGAGTTCGTAACGCAGCTCGTACAGAGCTTTGGCCAGCTGGAAGAGCTCCAGCAGGTGGTTGCCGGTGGCTGGGTCGGCTGGGGCCGGCGTGCAGTGTTGCAGCCAGGTCGCCTGGAACAATGCCTGGGCCCGCTGGGTCCAGGACTCGGCCAGCGCCAACCGCCGCTGTGCCTCGGCCGATTGATCCGCGGGGCCGGCCGCGGCAACGGCGGCATAGTGCAGCGATCGCAGCATGCCCGCCACGTCCTGCAAGGGCGACTGCTTGGCGTTGCGCTCCGCGAGCGGCCGGGCAGGCTCGCCCTCGAAATCGAGAATGGCGATCCCGTCGCGCGTTTTCAGCACCTGGCCCAAGTGGTAGTCCGCATGGATCTGCATCTTCATCAGCCCAGTGGCGTGGATGGCGTGCCCCATCCGCCGCACCGTGGCGGCGCAGGCGGGCGCGCCCGCCAGGAATTTTCGCATGGCAGGCTGAAGCACGGGCGGCAGGCCGGGCAGCTGTGCTTGCGCCAGCGGCAAGGCCAGCTCCAGCTGGTGCAAGGGGTCCGCCACCCAGCGCTGTACATCTTCCGCCGTGGCAAGCTCGGGCGCGAAGGTGGGGACCTCCGGCCGCGATGCCAGCGCCGCGTGGAGCTCCGCGGTCACCCTTCCTGTCGTTTCCACCAGTGGCAGGAGTGGCAGTGCCCCACTGTCGCCTTGCCACTCCGTAGCCAGGTGGCCCGTGAAAAAGCGCCAGCCGTCACCCTCGTTGGGGACGAAGCGATGCAGCAGGGCTACCGTGTGGCGCTCGCCGGCGCTGCTCTGATACTCCAGCACCGCGCCCAGCCGCGGCGCGTGCGGGAAGTGCGCTTCCAGCGTGAGGAAGCGGCCGATGGCTGCCTCACGACTTACGCCCTGGGGCCGGCGCAGCAGCTTCAGCACCCAGCGCTGACCATAGATGATGGAGCTGTTGCTCTGCTCGGCGCGCGCGAGCTGGCCTTGATCCGCCAGCTCGGGGTTCAGCGGCTCAAAGCGCTGCGCCCGCAGCGCGCCCTCCCGGCAGGGGATAGGCCGATCCCTCAGCAGCGCGCGGTAGAGAGCCGCCTGTCCCCACGGCAGCTCGGTGGCATCGTGCAGGCTGGTGGTCTGGCCATCCGGCGCGCGAAGGATCGCCAGCGGCACGGATCCTGGCGGCGCTGTGTCGCCCGCGACAGCCAGCAGCGGCAAGGCGTACACCTCCGGCTCGCCGGCGCTGTAGATGGCACGCGCCAGAGCCAGCACCATGGGTGACGCGGGCTCCAACTCGGCCGCGTCCAGCAACTCGAGGCGCAGCGGTGTGCGTGCCTTGCTGGCAAACCAGCGGCGTGTGATCAGCGCTTCGCCAGGGATTGCGCCCAGGCTCGCCGCCAGCCCGGAGCCGAGCGCCTCGCCCGCGATCACTGGGCCGGCGGAGTAAGCTGCAGGATCGCAAAGGGAGTGCCCGCGGGGTCGAGTGCAAGCTGCTGCCAGGCGCCGCGGCGCAGCGAACGCTGCCCGGTGCTGAGGTCGCGCACCTGGTACTCATCGGCGTCCGATGCGCCCAGCCAGTCCAGCGGCAACTGCACCCAGGGCTGGCGAGGATGGTCCACATCGGTACTCACGGCCACGAACACGATGCTGGCGCCATCGGCGCTGCGCAGGGCATAAGCCAGCACCTGCTCGTCGTCGCAGCTCTGAAAGCGCAGTTCGCCGCCGCCTTGCAGCGCGGGCTGCCCGCGCCGCAGGGCGTTGATGGCACGGATCTCCGGCCGCAGGTTGCCTGGCTGGCCCCAGCTGCGCGCTACAATCTGGTACTTCTCGGAGTGCAGATACTCCTCGGTCCCCGGGATGGCCTGGCCTTCGCACAGCTCAAAGCCGTTGCAGATGCCGTAGGCGGGCGAGAGCGTGGCGGCCAGCACCAGCCGTGTCACGAAGGCGGCGCGGTGGCCGCCCTGGAGCGGCGCGGGCAGGATGTCCGGCGTGTTAGCGAAGAAGTTGGGCCGAAAGCAGTCCCGCTGGCCGGGTGCACGCAGCTCAGCCACGTACTCCCGCAGCTCGGCCGGCGTGTTGCGCCAGGTGAAGTAGGTGTAGCTCTGGCTGAAGCCCAGCTTGGCCAGGCGCAGCATAACTTTGGGCCGCGTGAACGCTTCGGCCAGGAAGATCACCTCCGGATGCTCGCGCTGCACCTCCCCGATGAGCCATTCCCAGAAGGGGAAGGGCTTGGTGTGGGGGTTGTCCACACGGAAGATGCGTACCTGATGGTCGATCCAAAAGGTGACGATGCTCTTGAGCTCATCCCACAGGGCCGCCCGATCGTCGCAGTAGAAATTCAGCGGGTAGATGTCCTGGTACTTCTTGGGCGGGTTTTCGGCGTACCGAATGCTGCCATCGGGCCGGCGGAAGAACCAATCCGGATGCTCGCGCACGTAGGGATGATCGGGCGAGCACTGCAAGGCGTAATCCAGCGCCACCTCCAGGTGCAGCGCGCGCGCCTGCTCCACAAAGTCAGCAAAATCGGTCAGGGTGCCCAGCTTTGGGTGCACGCTCTTGTGGCCGCCGGCGGCGCCGCCGATGGCCCAGGGGCTGCCAGGGTCGCCGGGCTCGCGCAGCGGGGCATTGTCGCGGCCTTTGCGTCCGGTTTCGCCAATGGGGTGGATGGGTGGCAGGTACAACACGTCGAAGCCCATGGCGGCGATGTCCGGCAGGCGGATCGCCGCTTCCCGCAGGGTAGACCCGCGGCGCAGGTCCTGCCCCTGCGAGCGGGGGAACATCTCGTACCAGGCCGAGAAGCGGGCCGCGGGCCGATCCACCTGCACTGGAAAGTGGGGCGACAGGGTGGGGCCGGCCACTTCGCGGGCAAGGCGTCGCATCTCCTGCGCGGGATAGGCGTCGCGCGCCGCGACGGCCAGCGTGGCGGCATCGGAGCAGCCTTCGCAGCGCCGCAGAAAGCGCTCGGCCGCCGCGGTATCGCTCGCCTGGCCCAGGGTCAGTGCGCGGCGGATGAGCTGCAGGCCGGCCTCAACATCGGGCCTCGCATCCTCTTCCGTCACCAGCTTTGCGATCACATCCTGCCGCCAGGAGGCGAATACGTCGCGCCAGGCTTCGATGGTGAAGTGGCAGCGGCCGAGTACGGTGCAGGCGAATGAGCCCGTCCAACGGTCATTGCCCGCCAGCCCCAACGGCGCACTGTGCCACTCGCCACCGGAAGGCTGCCAGCGCACTTCCGCGGCCAGCAGGCCGTGGCCGTAGGCAAAGATGTCCGCGCTCACGGCAATGGGGCGATCCACCTCAGCCTTGGCCGCGAAGCGCCCGCCATCCACCACCGGCTGCACCTGCTCGATGGCGATCTCGGCGCGCTCCCCGGCGGGTTGCGGCGCCATCAATCCCCGCTGGCCAGGGCCGCCTGCAGGATGACCTTGGCCATCGGCGCCGCCTGGTCGTAGCCTTCGCCTTGGTGCTCGCGTATGACCACGACAGCGTAGCGCGGGCTGTCCGCTGGGGCAAACGCGGCGAACCAGGCATCGGGGCGCTGACCGTTGCCTGTTTCGGCGGTGCCCGTTTTGCCGGCTACCTGCACATTGGGAATGGCAGCCAGCGTGCCGGAGCCGTGCTGCACTACGGCGATCATCATCTGCCGCACCTCATCCGCGACGCTGGCGCTCACGGCCTGCCCCAACGATCCGGAGTTGAACCGGGCGACAGTGTGCCCTGCCGGGTCCTGCCGCGAGATCACCACACGCGGGCGCGGAATGGTGCCGGCGTTGGCGATGGCCGCGGTGGCCAGCAGTATCTGCAGCGGCGTCACCAGCAGCTGGCCCTGGCCGTACGCGGTGTTGGCCAGCAGCACAGGCGTGAGCTGGGCGCCGGGGTCGAACAGCCGGCTCTCGCGCACGGGAATGTCGAAGGGCACCGGCTGGCCGATGCCGAATTGGTGGGCATACTGCTGCAGCGCGGGCCAGCCCAGCTTCAGCCCAACCTGGGCAAAGCAAGGGTTGCAGGAATACTGGAAAGCCTGCGTCAGATTCACATCCGTCAGGCCCGGTGGCAGGTTGGCGCCGTGCACCGCGTAGCCATCCACCATAAAGGTGTCGCCCACCTGGTGGAAGTGCGTCTGGGGCGTGGCCGTGCCGGCGGCGAGCGCCGCGCTGGCGGTGACGATCTTGAAGATCGAGCCGGGCGGGAAGAGCCCCAGCGTGGCTCGATTGAAGAAGGGGCCCGAGGCATCGTGCTGGTGGGCCGGCAGCTCGGCATCGAGCGCGTTGGCATCGAAGTACGGCTTGGTGACCAACGCCAGAATCTCGCCGGTCGCCGGCTTCATGAGGATGGCCGCGCCGCTGGCATTGCCCAGCGCCTGATCCGTGGCTTGCTGGAGCCTGGCGTCGATGCTCAGGGTGAGGGAATCGCCCGTGCGGGGCTCCAGCCCGGCCATCTGGCTCAGCGCGGCGCCAATGTCGCCCGAGGAGCCGGTGAGCGCGCTGTTGAACGTCTTCTCCAGCCCATCCTGCCCGTAGCGAATACTCGAATAGCCGATGAGTGGCGAGAGGCTGGGCAGGCTGTAGTGGCGCTGGTAGACGTTGCCGGAGCGGGAGCTTTGCGCCAGCACCACGCCGTGCCGGTCCACAATCGCCCCGCGGTGGATCTCCTGCTGCGCTTCCACCGCGCGCGGATTGCCCGCGGTGGTGGCCAGTGCCGGTGCGCGCACGACCTGCCAGTACACCAGGTCGCCGCTCACAATGGCGAAACAGACGACCAGCAGCGCCGTGAGCTGGCGAATGGGGCGAGTCAGCGGGCCGCTGTGCTCACCAGCGACCCACCCGTCACGTCCTCCCCGCCATCCACGCCGATGACGTTGCCGGAAAGCCAGTCGCTCTCCGGCCGGCTCAGCAGCGCGATCAGCGCGGCCACGTCCACGGGGGTGGTCAACCGCTGGCGCGGGTTGTGGTGCAGCGCCTCGGCGAACAGCTGGTCGCTGCCGGGAATGAGGCGCGCCGCGGGGGTGTCCGTCACGCCGGCGCGGATGGCGTTCGCGGTGATGCCGCGCGGCCCCAACTCCACGGCCAGCTGGCGGATGTACGCTTCCAAACAGGCTTTGGCCGCGGACACGGCACCGTAACTGGGGATGGCGCGCGTGCCGCCGGAGCTGGTCATGGCGTAGATGCGCCCTCCAGCGATCATCAACTTGCGCGCCACCAGCTCCTGCGTCCAGTACACCAGACTGCTGGCCATGACGTTCAGCGTCATCTCAATCTGCGCCTGGGTGAGCGCGTCTTTGGGATCGTCGGCAATCACCGGCTTGAGCGCGCCGAAAGCCACGGAGTGCATGAGCAGCTGCACGTGGCGGTCGCCGGCCAGGCTGGCGATTTCGTCCAGCGTGGCGGTGCGCTTCTCCGCGTCAGCCACGTTGATGTTGAAGAACTGCGCTCGGCGGCCGGCGCGCTCGATCTCCCCCTGAATGCGCTCCACGTTGTGCATGGTCTGGCGGCGGTCCAGGTGCACGCCGAAAATGTCCCACCCGGCCTTGGCCAGCGCCACCGAGGTGGCCTCGCCGAACCCGCTCGATGCGCCGAGGATCAGCGCCCAATCACCCATGCGCCGATGGTAACAGGCCGGCAACGGCCAGCCTGCTCATCGCACGGTGCACGACCAGGCCGGCCACCCAGCAGGGGTCGATGGTCTGCTCACCGCCCGGCGAACGGCTGCCCATCGGCTATGGTCAGGTCGTGCGAGCGCGCTGGGCCTGGGCGGTGCTGGCGGCGTGCATCGCGGTCGCTGGGTTGTGCCGTGCATCCAGCCCCAACCAGCCGGCCGGCCCGATCAGCCTCGCCGCCGGCTGGCAGTTTGCGCGAGACCCCGGCAACCAGGGGCTGCGGCTGGGCTGGCAGCTGCCGGCGACGGCATTTCCCAGCCAGCGGACTATGGCGACGGGGCAGTCGCTCGCGGACCAGGGCATCGCCAGCTACCGTGGCATCGCCTGGTTTCGGCGCACAGTGAACCTGCCGGACGGCTGGCCACAGGCGGTGCTCGGCTTCGGCGCGGTGGATGTGGCCGCCGATGTTTACGTGAATGGTCGCCTGGCGGGGCACTTTGAGGACCAGAAACTGGGCGCGCGGGCGGCGGTGGTGGATCTGGCGGGCTTCGCACAGCCGGGCAGCCGCGTCACGCTGGCGCTGCGGGTGGTTGGCACCGGCGGCTTTGGAGGCATCAAACAGCCGGTCGAGCTCGGAAGCGCGCCGCGACAGGTGATGACCGGCAAGCAGTACGAGCTGTACCTGCACGACCAGCATCCCGGCTGGCGCATGCCCGGCTGGACCAGCGGCGCGCCCCTGGCCTGGACGGTGGCTGGCGTGCAGGGCGCCGTGAGCAAGACCGTCATCGGCACGGATGGCAGCTTCTCACCCTGGGCCGGGAGCTGGTCGGTCGCCTTCTGGCTGTACGACCCAGCCACTCGCGAGCTGGTGGCCTTTCCCGCACCCGCGGCCTCACTGGCGGACGGATCGTCGCCTGTGCCGGTGTTCGACTTCAGCGCGGGGCCGTGGCGGCTGCGGGAGGAGCTGGCGGTGGCGGGCAGCGCGGCGCAGCCTGGCGTCACCGCGCGGCTGACGTTGATCGCCGGGCCGCATGCGGCCCAGCTCTATGCCGCGCTTCGGCCCTTCACGGCTTCCGGCGGGCTGGCCGCCATCCGCGCGATCGCGTTTCGGGGCCGCGAGCTGCTGGTGGATGGGGCGCCCGCGCTCGCGGCCACGCCAGGGCCGGCAGTGGCTGGGGGCACGGTTTCGGGCGAGGATGTGAGCATGGCGGCGGCCGAGGGTGAGCTTCCACCGGCCACCCAGAGCGCCGCGCGCGCGGGTTTGGCGGAGGGAGTGCTGCGGGCGACGCTGGCGCCTGGGGCCAGCGCAACGTTTCTTGCGCCAGGCGGGCCGGGCCTGCCACTGCCGGCC
>JBOGTU010000268.1:0-20772 GCA_050695655.1 Chloroflexota bacterium
ATGTAGGGCCGTCTGGCCCGCCTCAGGCCGGTTCTGCCACGGCTGTTGTGCGCGGCCTGCTCAGTGGCTCGCTTCCAGTTGTCGGTGGCCATTGACTTTGGTGAGCGCGCTTGCTTTGAAACCTGTCACACCCCCGCTGGACCCTTGGTTTCTGGCGATGGCCGGGTAGGCGGGCAAGGCCGGGCGATGCCACCTGATAGGTTATCCGACCAGCTTCAGCGGTCCATGACGATGAGCGCGCGGCCGAGCATTTGGCCGGCGGAGAGGTCGCGATAGGCTTGATCTGCCTCTTCCAGTGAAACCCGGCGGCTGATCACGGCGCTGGGCTGAACGCTGCCCTGGGCCACCAGGTTCAGCAGCGCCGGCATGTCGCTCCGTGTGCGGGCGCCGTAGGAGCCGATCACCCGCTGCGAACGCCGCACCAGCCTGGTGATCTCCAGCGGCGCGGTGGTTGTGCCCGGCGCGATGCCGATGGCCACCATGCGGCCGCCGTCGCGCAGCACCTCACTGGCCTGAATGAACGTCTCCGGCCGGCCCAGCGCCTCAAAAGACACGCTGACGCCCAGCCCGCCCGTGAGCTCGCGCACGGCGGTTACCGCGTTCCCGCTGCTGCCGTTGACGGTGTGCGTGGCTCCCAGCCGGCGCGCCATATCCAGCTTGGCATCCTGGATGTCCACGGCGATGACGGGGTTTGCCCCAAACGCCCGCGCCACCTGAATCAGGTTCAGGCCCACGCCGCCCACCGCGATCACGGCCACGCTGTCGCCAGGCCGGATCTCCGCGTTGTGCCGAACGGCGCCGTAGGCGGTGAACGCGGCGCAGCCGAGGATGGCCGCGTCCTCAAAGGGAGCGCCGGCGGGCAGGGGAAAGACATCCGTCGCCGGTACGACCGCGTAGTCCGCCAGACCGCCCATGGAGTACATCCACAGTGGTGATCCGTCCGTCCGCCGCAGGCGGGTCTCGCCGTCATAGAGCGTGCCCTTGAGCCGGTTCATGGCGAAGAAGGTCTCGCACAGATCGTCTCGCCCCTGCGCGCAGAAGCGGCAGGTTCCGCAGGGCATGATGAACGCGCACACCACCCGGGTGCCCACGGCCGGGCCGCTTACTCCCGGCCCCAGCGCCGCCACCGTTCCGGCAATTTCGTGGCCCAGCACGCAGGGCGTGGGGAAGGCCACCTCGGCCTTGATCACGTGCAGGTCGGTGTGGCACACGCCGCACGCCGCCACCTTCACCAGCACCTCGCCGGCACGCGGGCTGGGCACGGGGACCTGTTCTATTCGCAGCGGCTCGTGTGGGGCAGTCAGCACGGCTGCCCGCATCAATCCATCAACCATCGCGCGGCTATCCTACCCCAGCTGGCCGGGATTCCCATGTCCGCGGGTTCCTCTGGTACCTACAATGGCACCACCATGATCCCTAATCTTGTGGGCTCGGTTTGGCAGGCAGCCAATCGAGACACGCTGCCCATCTATAACCCGGCTACTGGTGACGTCATCGACCAGGTCCCGCTCTCTGGCCCAGATGAAGTGGCCTCGGCGGTGGAGGCGGCGGTGCGCGCGTTTCCTCGCTGGAGCGCTACGCCCGTGATCGAGCGCGTTCGGCTGCTGTTTCGTTACAAGGCGCTGCTGGAAGACCACCTGGACGATCTCGCCGCCATCGTCACGCGCCACCACGGGAAAACGCTCGACGAGGCCAGAGGCGAGATCCGCCGCGGCATTGAGGTGGTGGATTTTGCCTGTGGAGCGCCAACGCTGTTGCAGGGCCGCACCCTGCGGCAAGTCAGCAGCGACGTGGACCAGGATCTCTTCCGCTTCCCGGTCGGTGTGTGCGCCGGCATACCGCCGTTCAACTTTCCCGTGATGATCCCGCTGTGGATGTTTCCGCTTGCAGTGGCTGCCGGCAACACCTTCATTCTCAAGCCGTCCGAGCGGACGCCGATGGGCGCGGTGCGGCTGGCCGAGCTGTTTCTGGAAGCCGGCTTCCCGGAGGGCGTCCTGAATGTGGTCCAGGGGGCGAAGGAAGCTGTTGAGGCTCTGATTGCCCATCCCGACGTGAATGCCATCTCCTTTGTGGGCTCGGAGCCGGTGGCGCGGCAGGTGTACCAGGAGGCGGCGCGGCACGGCAAACGGGTGCAAGCGCTGGGTGGGGCCAAGAACCATCTCGTGGTGATGCCCGATGCCGACCTGGACGTGGCGGTTCCGGCCATCATCAATTCGGCCTTTGGCAACGCGGGCGAGCGCTGCCTGGCCGGCAGCGTGACCGTGGGCATCGGCTCGGCTGGGCCCGCGTTGCGGGAGGCGTTGAGCCAGGCCGCCGCGCGCATCACCGTTGGCGCCGGCGACCAGCCTGGTGTGCAGATGGGGCCGGTGATCCGTGACGAGCACCGGCAGCGCATCGTGCAGCACATTGCCCGGGGTGTGCGGGAAGGCGCCTCGCTCCTGAACGACGGGCGATCACTGCTGGGCCGCCCCGGCTTCTTCCTGGGACCTACCATCCTGGATAACGTCACCTCGTCCATGTCCGCCAGCCACGACGAGATCTTCGGCCCCGTGCTCTCACTGTCCCATGTAGCGGACCTGAACGAGGGCATCGCCCAGGCCAACAAGATGGCGCTGGGCAATATGGCCGTGATCTTCACCAGCAGCGGCCGAGCGGCCCGGCAGTTCCGCGAACAGGTGCAGGCGGGCATGATAGGGGTGAACGTCCCCGTGGCGCAGCCCTTTGCCTTCTACCCATTTTCCGGCTGGAAGGGCTCGTTTTACGGCGACCTCCACATCCACGGCTCGGACGGCATCGACTTCTTCACCCGCAAGAAGATGGTGATCTCGCGCTGGTAGCTTTTTCCGCCCGTGACCGAGGCGGCGCGGCTTACGCGCGCTGGACTGCCGCCATGTTGCGCCGTCCGCCCACCGGCCCGATCGGGGGAATGACCGCGGACACGCCGGCATTGTTGGCGCCGGCAACCAGCAGCAGCACGTCGTCCACGGAGCGCCCAAAGCGCCAGAAGTGATCGTCCGGCAGGTCGGCCGTGCCCTCCATGAGTTTGCCATTGGGCTCGTCGGCCAGCCAGAACTGGCCTGACGACAGCTCCTCAAAGCAGCCCTTGCCCATACGGCGCAAATCGCCCATGGTCCGCCCGTAATGCTCCCACAGAAATTGCCTGGTCTGCGCCTTGGTCCAACCCTGCTTGGCCACAAGCTGCGCATGCTCCGGCCCCATGACCACCACCGTCGCGCCGTGCGGGGCGTACTGTGCACCGCCGTAGGACATAGCGTCGGCTATGGACATGAGCAGGCGTTCGGGATGCTGGCAGTGCCTGTTTTCGATGTGCAGTGTGCCGCGGGCGAGAAAGCCGGTGACCGTGCTGTCGCCCGCCTGGAAGCCGAGCTCCACGTGGAGTGGCTCCCAGGGGCTCTCTTCCTCGTTCTCGCCGAAGCAGACGTTGTATTTCGCCGGGCTGGCCTGCGTGGCCTGGTCCAGCTCGTGCGGCCGCAGCTGAAAGACATTGAGGATAATCAACCGGATGGCCCGGCCAATGGTGCTGTTCGCCCGGAAGCCGGAGCCGAACAGGCTGCCGGCGGAATTGAGGCCGATCTCGCCACGTATGGGCCCGTTCACAACCAGCATAGGGGCCGATCCGGTGGTGCTCACCAGCAAGGGGCTGATATTCCGGCCCGCGCCCCACATGGACTCCATGCCCGCCAGGAGCACCGGAAAGTACTCGGGCCGGCAGCCGGCCATGATGGCGTTGATCGCCGCCTGGCTGACGGTGCAGCTGAGGCCCCACTGCGGCCCGCTCGTGATCACGTCGTCCGGACCGCGAGGTGTTGTGGCCAGAAAATCGGCCAGGCGCGACTCGGTGGCGGGCACAACCGGCATGCCATCAGTCCAACCCTGCTCGTAGTAGTACTCAACCGTCCGCTGAGCGGCTTCGGGATCCAGCGTGTCTACCGCGGTGGAGCTCATTGTTCCCTCAATCCAGCGGCTCAACGCCGAGAATGCCCAGTATCTCGGGCAGAACCTCGCGCGCACGCTGGCGTACCTGCCCGGGCGTGAGGCTGCTCAGCGGATGCGGAATCATGGCGTAGTGGTAGGTTGCGAACCCGCGCGTCCGCGCCATGGCGTTGGCGCTGGCTGTGAAGGCATCCGTGGTGATCGAAGCCGCTGGAATGCCGCGCTTCTCGAAGATGGTGCCATCGGCCACACTGGCCGCACTGCAGGACCCTCAGTCACCCACTCCGGCGATGATGAAGTGGCAGCGCTGGACCATTTGTTCGACCTGGTCCGGCGGTACGGGAAGGCTGAAGGTCGGCTTGGTGACCTCCATCACCTCTTTGGCTCCGTAGTGCTGAATCAGCTCCTCACCCAGTGCCTGGAGGAGGATGTCGCTGTTCCGCTTGGTGCTGTTCAGCAACCCTATCGTGGCGCCCTTCAGCTCGCGCCCGCGTGGCGCCAGCTGGGCTTGCTCAGTGGCCCGATGCCCCGTCGGATCGAGAATCATGCTCACTTACGCTCTCCCGGTTTGGAAAATTTGCGTCTCAGGCTTGGATGGTACCTCAGCCTGCCAAAACTCCGTGCGCGCGCCGGAGCCCCGGTTGTCTTACGCCCTGCCGATTTATCAGTTGCCATCTCAGCGGAGCCGAGAGCCTCACTAGAGGCTGACCTGTGACGTCCACCAGCTCCTCGCGCCCGACCCGAGCCCATCCCGGCCGCGGGCTGACCGACCAGGGCATCCAATCGCCTCGCCTAATCCGGCAGGACGCCCTTGAGGCTCTTGCACATCCCAGTGGACCGTTCCCGCACGTGGCTGACCTGCAAGCCGTCGAAGCGCCTCGTCCAGCAGTTGAGACGTCCATCCTCATGGCCGCGCGTTTTGCGTACAGTGTAGGTGTGGTCGCAAGTGCCAGCGCCCCAGGATGCGGTGAGGTAGCCGCGGTCAGCGATATCCTTTGTCACGCTGGTTCCGGCAGGTTCTCGTGCGACGCGGGGTGAGCTTTCACGTGGGCGCAACGGGCCGTTCTCGGCTGGCCAGCGGTGCCGCGGCCGCCGCACTGGTGTGGGGCGCGCTGCTTCCGGCGGCTCGACCTGCGCAGGCGGCTGCTTGCCAATACGTGTTGGGCTTCGCCTCCCTGCACGCGCAGCTTCCCGGCATCGTGGGGCCGTGTGTGGACAACGAGCATTTCAACGCCGCCAACGGCGATGCTTTGCAGGACACGGCGAACGGCTTGCTGGTATGGCGCAAGGCGGACAATCACACCGCCTTCACCAATGGCAGCGAAAGCTGGGTCAATGGCGCCTACGGCATTGAGACGCGGGCCAACGGCCAGCGCTTCCCCTGGGAATCGAACCCGGACAACCTGCCGCTGGCAGCGGACAACGGCCCCAGGCCGGCACCTCAGCCGAGCTTCAACGCCATCCTCTTCGTAGACGCGCAGCACGGCTGGGCGGCAGGCGGCGGCGTCATCAGCGCTACATCCGATGGCGGCGCCACGTGGACCCGCCAGTACGGCGGCCCCAGCACGATCGAGCAGCTGGATGTGCTGAACCCAGCCGATGGCTTCGCCCTCGGCAGGCTGGGGCAGGACGTTCTGCTCCACACGACGGATGGCGGTGCACACTGGCAGCCAGTGTCAGAACCGCCTCAGCCACTGAATCAGATGCACTTTCTCAGCCCCAGCGTTGGCTTCGGCGTGGGCGGCGGCACGCTGTACCAGACGGCGGACGCCGGGGCCTCCTGGCGGGCCATCAGCACGCCTATCCCAGCTGGCGGCCTCTGCTTCACCAGTCCGGACACTGGCTGGATCGTCAGCCTGGGTTCGCTCGCGGCCCAGGCGAGCCCGCCCCCCACGGCGCTCGCTGCCACAAGCGATGGGGGAATCAGCTGGCAGCAGCGAGCTCTGCCGGGTGCCATTGGCCGCTTCCAACGTGCTGCGCAGCAGCTTGGTTGCGCGCAGCCAGGTGCGCTGTGGGACCTGTTCGTGGGCCAGCCAGGTGCTGGGAACGAGCCCTATGTGCTGTTCCGGAGCCCGGATGGCGGCCAAAGCTGGCAGGCCATCACCGGCCACGAGATCAGCGCCGGCGTGGGCCCGGCTCCTGGTGCTTACGCGGGATCACTTTCCGTGGTCAGCGCGCAGGCGGCATTCCTCTCCGGCTATTGCGGCGCGTGCTACCCGCCATCGCCCACAACTCCACCTGCCGTCGCCGTTGGCAGCACCACGGATGGCGGTCGCTCGTGGCACAGCTTGGCGGTGGACACGCTGCCTCCCAGCACCAGTCACATCGCCTTCATCAGCGACAGCCAAGGCTGGCTGGTCACGTATGGCGACAACGCTCGGCCGCCTGAGATTCTGACAACCGCGGACGGTGGTGAGAGCTGGACGCGCCAGTACAGTCTGCACACGGTCCCCTGAGGATGACTGGCCGCCGCGAGCTGGCGAGGGCGGCGCCGATGTGCTCTTCAACCAATCAGTCAAGCAGTGTCGGGTAGAGGGTAGTCCGCAGGTAGGTCGCGAAACGAAAGCCGACGCCGCCCAGGAGCTGGGTCATGAGCAGGCCAACCAGCTCGTCCCTGGGTGAGACGAAAAACGCGGTTGAGGCGGCCCCACCCCAGGAGATTTCGCCTGGCGTGCCGATGATCCCCGCTCGTGCAGGGTCGAGCAGCACGCCAAACCCCAGCCCGAAGCCCTGGCCAACCCGCGGTGGCATGGGCCCAGGGCGGGTCACAGCCGCGAGATCCTGGCCTTGCGGCAGGTGGTTGCTGCCCATCAAGGCCAGCGTGCGTGGGCCCAGGATGCGCACGCCATCCAGCTCGCCGCAATTGGCCAGCATCTTGGCGAAGCGCATGTAGTCGGCCGCGGTGGACGTGAGGCCGGCCACACTGGAGAACAGCGTCGGTGGGCGGGTGAAGCGGCTTGTGGCTGGCGCATCCTGGAGCACGTAGGCCGGTTCGCCCGGCAAGCCGGCGCGGTAGCAAGCGGTTAGGCGCCCGAGGTTGCCGTGAGCCACCTGGAACGCTGTATCTGTCATGCCTAACGGTTGCAAGATGCGCTCATCCAGGTAGCGGTCCAGCGGGCGGCCGCTCAGCACTTCACACAGGTGTCCCACCATATCGGTGGAGAGGCCATAAATCCAGTTGGCGCCAGGGTCGGCCTCCAGCGGCACCTGCGCCATCTTCAGGGCCATGTCGCGCAGCGTGTCATGGTTGCCGGGAAACGTGTCCGCAAAGGTGTGAATGCCCGCGTTGAAATGGAGCTCCTGCGCCGCGGACAACGGCACGCCGAGCGGCCCGTCCAGGCTGTACAGACCGGGTAGGCCGCCGGTGTGCATGAGCAGGTCGCGTACGGTGGGCGGTCGCGCTGGCTCGCGCAGTTGGTGCTGAGCCGCTGTTCCACTCGCCAGGACCTTGATGTTTTGCCACTCCGGAATGAAGGTGAAGACCGGATCGTCCAGCTGAAAGCGGCCTTCCTCGTACAGCGCCATCAGGCCCACGCTGACAATGGGCTTGGTCATCGAGTAGACGCGGAAGATGGCGTCCGGCGCCATGGGCTTGCCAGCTTCTACGTCCATGCTGCCGTAGGCGTCCGCGTACACTACTTTCCCGTGCCGCGCCACCATGGTCACAACCCCTGGTACGTTGCCGAGGTCGACCTGCTGCCGCGACCAGCGGGTAAGGTTCTGCAGGCGAGCCGACGATACGCCGACGCCCTCAGGATCGGCTTCGATGAGGTCCCGAACAGCGATGGCCATAACGCGCCTCCCGGAGGTTACTTGTGCGCTCGGCAGGGCCGGCGCGGTGCCTCATGGTACCCGAGGCAACGGACCGGCGGTCGACTTGAGGCCCGACCGCTTACCAGCCTTCCCAATGAACGACGCTCTCCAGCGGAACGCGGGGCCCCGGGCGGAAGGTTTCGCCAGTGTAGTAGGCCACCGGCACCATTGCCGCGATGGTGACGCGATCGTAGGGAATACCCAGCACGCGAGCCACGCCGGCTTCGTCTTCGAGGAAGCCGGTGGTAAGGACGGTGCCAAGGTGGCGGGCGCGCGCGGCCAGCTGAAAGCTCCACAGCGCGGGCAAAATGGAGGCGAATTGCGATGCAACGCGGTGCGGGCCATCGGCCTCGTGCAGGCGGCCCTCAATGCAGGCAAATACCATGACCGGCACCTCGCCCATGTGGTCGGCCAGGTACATGGCGGAATCTACCAACTGCGACAGCCGCTTCCCGCGCACGTCACCGGCGGGATAGTCGCGCCGGCGGCGCGCGTTGCCAGCGTACCAGGCCTTCTTATAGATCTCCCCGACCGCGCGCTTCTTCTCAGCCTCCGTGAGCACCACGAACTGCCACTGCTGGAGGCTGCCACCGGTGGGGGCCTGAACAGCGATCTCCAAACACTCCCGCAGCAGCTCGTGTGGAACCGGGCGCTGCAAGTCCAGCCGCTTGCGGACTGATCGAGTAGTGGTGAGCAGCTCATCTGGAGACAGGCGCAGGATATCGGAATTCACGCCGTAAAGCTTAGACCACACCCGTAGTCCAGGTGAAGCCCCAGGCTAGGCATGTTCGCAACAGAACATGCAACCCTGCATTTACATCGGCTAAACCCAGCGCGGAAGCCTGTCACCAAGGTTGTGCGTGGCAGTGTGAAACAGCACTACCGCCCCCAGGTGTCGCGGAAGACCAGGTCCTCCAGTGGGAGCCGATCCCGCCAGCTCTCGGTTTGCAGCATGGGCTCATCTGGAAAGGCCTCGGGATAGCCGATGCAGAGATAGGCGACGGGCACCACGTACGGCGGGATGTTTAGGATGTGCCGGAGTTGGGGCAGCTTCAGGATGCTCACCCAGCCTACGCCCACGCCTTCGGCTCGGGCGGCCAGCCACAAGTTCTCGATGGCGCAGCAGGTGCTGTAGACGTCTGTCTCCGGCTGCGAGTTGCGCCCCAGGACAATGCCCGCGCGTGTTGGGTCGCAGGTGACGCACAGGTTTACCGGAGCCTCCATGATTCCTTCGAGCTTCAAGCTCAGGTATTGCGACCGTGTTGGCTCGTCGAAGAAACAGGCCGCCGCCTGGCGCTCGCGCTCGAACAGCGCCTTGACCTGCGCCTTCACCGCGGTATCGCGCACCACGATGAAGTTCCAGGGCTGCATGAAGCCCACCGATGGTCCGCGGTGCGCCGCCTCCAAGAGCTGCCACAGGAGCGCGTCGGAAACAGGGTCGGGCAAAAACCGCCGAATGTCGCGCCGGCTCGCGATGGCACGGTACATGGCCGCCCGTTCTGACTCGGGAAACGCGTTCATGGCAAACCTCCCGAAGCCGTCCTTCCAGGCAGGTCTCCTGGCTTGCGCCTCGCTGCTTTGGCTCGCCCTTCCCACCTCAGGGCAGTGGCCTCGTGAGCCGTGGCTCCGCGCTTACAGTGCCGGGCTGCGCGCCGGATTCAGACCGGCTTCCCTCTTCTCCGCTCTCCCGAGCGGCACCTGGACCTCTTTGCCGAGTCCATTGTAGGCGTGCAGGCGCCGCCTACGTGGGTCGCGCCAAATTCAACGTGCGCCGCGGCGCAATGGGCTGGTCGGAGGGTGTGATAGCGTCGAGCGCGTTGGCTGACTTATCGACCGGCCGCCCCTCGACCAACGGCGGACCGCGCCGCTCAACCGCGTCGGGGGAGTTGAAGGCGGCGACGCAGCCGCTGCTGGCCTGAGCGAAAGCCGCACCTGTGGAGGAGCTCATCCGTTACGGCGGCGTCAGCCAACATCAGGCGGCGATCGACGTCTGGCTCAGCCAGCGCGACCCCGTGCTGAGGGGAATCGCGCGGGAGTGGTTCATGCGCATGCGCCAGTGCGGCGACGACGTTTACGAGGCGCTGCACGACCGCTATCCGAGACGCGCCCAACCTCAACCATCAGTAGGCGGTGCCATCGCGTGCGTGCAGAATGCGCCGTTTGCCTACGTGAACGTCTTCCACGCCCACGTCAACATCGGCTTCTACCAGGGCGCGTCCCTGGACGACCCGGCCGGCCTGCTTGAGGGCTCGGGCCGCTTCATGCGGCACGTCAAGCTGCGGCCGGGCAATGAGGTGAACGCCACGGCGCTGCAGGCGTTGATCGAGGTAGCCTATGCCGACATGAAGGCGCGGGTAGCCGTGGCCTCCAGCCCCAGGTACTGAACCGTGCATCGAGGAGAGCCGGTCGTCACTGAGCACCGGGGCTGATGATGTGAATCCCAGCGTGGCGGCCCGCGGCCTGCAGTTCCGCGTCATACACGACCATGGTGTCCACGGCCAGGCGCACCGCGGTGGCCAGGTGGATGGCATCGGCGGAACGGAGACGGCCGGAGAGCAGTGGCGCCGTCGTCAGGTCGGTGCGATCGATGTCGACGAGCGAGAATACCGACAACACAGCCGACACCGCCCCTTGGTCGATGAGACTGGCATGGCGGTTGGCCGCGCAGTGCAATTCCGTATGGAGCAGCAACGAGGCCGCCAGCGTGTCGCCATCTGCCGTGCAGTGTTGCAAGTACTCAGCCAGCGTGGCTGATTCGGGCTCATCGACCAGCAACTTCATCGCCGCTGAGGTGTCGACATAGACGATCAGGTCGCCCCTCGCACATCGGCGAGGATCTCGCTGCTGGAGAGCGGTGCAACGGCGCGGCGAATGCTGCGCAAGTCCACAGGGTGGTCCCTCAGAGGCAGCCGCGCCCTGCCGGCTGCCACCAGCCGCTCGTAGGGCGTGAGTGAGGGCGGAATGAGTACCGCCGCGGGTTGGCCGTGATTCGTCACCTCGATGATCTCGCCCGAGGCTACTGCGCGCAGCACGGCCGCGCTGTCATTGCGCAGTTCGCGATGGCTGATTGTTCGCATGCTGATTACCTTCCTCAGTCGTAGCAACTGTAGCACACCTGGGCGCGGGCAGCCACAGGGTTTCAGGATGGGACTCGAATGACTGATCCTCGGCGTGCGCCGGTGCGGCGACAATGGCAGCGAACTGCTGGCCGCGGCCTAGCCTAGCCCCGCCGAGCGAGCACCTTCGAGCACGAGCCCGATGAAGGACTTGAGGCGGACGTTGCACCGCTGAGCCACCGGAACAGGCCGCCGCGTGCCTGCACATGTTTACCAGGCATCGACCGGCGCCGGCTCGGCTGTGGGCTACGCCAGCTCTGGCTGGCGGCCCAGGAAGGTGGCCAGCTGTGTGGCTGGCGCGGCGTTGGCTGGGCAAGATTGCTCGAGGCCGAAGGGCTTGCCGGCGCCGCGGAGCTCGGGCCGGATGATCTGGCGCGCGGATTCAAGCAATTGGGCGGCCAGCTCGGGGTCGAAATCGATGGGCTGGCCCGCCGCCTGGGCGAGGTCCCAGGCGTGGGCGAAGGCGTCCAGCGCGCGGATGCGCACGAAGACCTGGCCGGGAACCTCGCCGATCGGCAAATCGAAGGTGCGCGTCAGGCCGTCAGGCGCGGCGAAGATGGCCTGCGCGGCGGCGGACGAGGCGCGGTGGGCCGCCGCCAGATCGCTCGGACGCGAAACCGTGCCGGGAGCCATGCCCGCGCGCTGGACCACGCGCTCATTGCCCCCGATCACGTGGTCGATCAGGTCGCGCACGGACCATTCCGAGCAGGGTGTGGGCCTGCTCAATTGATCGGGAGTGACCCCAGCCAGCACGCCGGCAAACACGTCCTGGGCGCGCTGGTGAGCGAGCAGCGGTTCTATGGGCACGCGCGCTACCCGCCGTTCTGAATGTTGAGCGTGGTGCCCATGGGTACGTCGAGCTGCGTTTTGGCCCAGGAGATGCCGATCCAGTCCCAGGTGAGGCCGTGGTGGGCGGCGGCGGCGTTGGCATCGCGCCACATGCGCTGGATGTCCGAGTTGTCAAACAAGCTGCTGCCGCCGCCCTCTTCGTACAGCGTGTTCACGGCACGCCGGCACGACTGCGCGGCAAAGGCCTGGTCGCGCCGGCAGTGGGCGCGGTCCTTGGGGCTGACCTGGCTGGCCGGCACGCTGGAGAAGCGCCGGGCGTTTTCCCGTGTCAGGGCCTGTACGGCATCCACCTGGGCCACCGCCTGCGCATAGCGGGCCATGGTCGCGGTGAGGCCATCGGCCTGGGTCTGATCCGGCGCGGCGAGCTTGCCGCGCAGCCGTTCCTCGAACAGGTTCAGGAAGCCGCGTGCCGCGCCAATGGCGGGGGCGCCCATAGCCGCTGTGAAGTTCGCGCTGGAGATCGCGCAGTAGCAGGTGTTGGGGTGCAGCAGCGCGCCCGGCGAGCGGCCCTCTTCGATCTCGGTCGCGGAGACGGTGCGCCGCTCAGGGATGAAGACGTCATTCACGATGATGGTTTTGCTGCCGGTGCCCTTGAGGCCCACGGTGAACCAGTCATCCACAATCTCCAGGTCCTCGCGGGGGATGAGCAGCCAGGTGCGCTGAGGGGGCTTGCCATCGCCCCGCTTGATCGGCACCGCGGCCGTGAGCCAGCTGCAGTGATCTACGCCGCTGGAGAAGAAGCCGCGCCCGGTCCAGCGATAACCGCCCTCCACGGGCTGCACGTCGCCCACGGTGTTGACCACGGACGAGGCGAGCACGTTGGGGTTGCTCCACAGCTCCTCCTGCGTTTCAGGCGGGAACAGCGCCAGCAGCCACATGTGGGCCGCCCACAGCATGTACACCCAGCCGCTGGAAGGGCAGGCCGAGGCCAGCTCCACACTCGCGTCGATCAGCGCCTGGGCGCCCAGTTCGGAGCCGCCCCAGCGCTTCGGCGTCATCACCCCGTACAGCCCGCTGCGCAGGATGTCCGCCACGTTCTCGCTGTGCAAGTGCCGCAGCTTCTCGGTTTCGGAAACCCGCTCTTGCAGCAGCGGAATGAGCTTGCGTGCCTGCTCCATGGCGTCCTCGTAACTGTCGAGCACCGCTGGCTTGGTGGTCAGGGAATACACCGGCCGGTCGAACGTCACTTCCTCCATCATGGCGCCGAGTCTACCGCTTTGGGCCGATCGTTTTCCAGGTCGTATTGACCCCACCCCCGGTGGGGTGCTATGTTCTCCACATGAATGCGCGGCACAAACGCGACGCGCTGCTGCGCTTGAAGACGGTGCGCGGCCACATCGACGGTGTTATCGGCATGGTGGAGCAGGAGGTGTACTGCCCGGACCTCATGAAGCAGGTGTCCGCGCTGCAGGCCTCGCTGGAAAGGGTGAATCGCATCCTGCTGGAGAACCATCTGGAGACGTGTGTCACCGAAGCCATTCAGGCCGGCGGCGGCGACGAGAAGATCCAGGAGCTGATCGAGGCGCTGCGCTTCAACAGCAGCCTCACCACTTTTCGTGAAGTTGAGCCGGCTGAGTTTGGACCGGTAGGCCCAACGTCGCCGGCTGCCAGCGCCGGTCCCTCCAGGATCGGTGCCCTCAGAGAGGGCAAGGGTGAGGGTTCACCGCCTGTGCCGACGAAGCTGAGCCCACGGCTGGCTGCGCGTGGTGAACGGCAGCCCGATGGTGCGGCGGTGCAGGGGCATGGCCCAGCGGCCAAGAGGACGCGGCCGGCGACGCCGGCCAAGGGCATCTGAGGCAGGCTGACTGTGGCTGTTGAAGCGCCGATCCCCCCCGAAGCTCCGCGCAGCGAAGTGACCTTTGGCGTCGGCGGCATGACGTGCGCATCGTGCGTGCGACGCATCGAGAAGTCGCTGGCACGCGTACCCGGCGTCTCCGAAGCGAACGTCAACCTGGCCACCGAGAAGGCGCGCGTCGTGTTCGACCCCTCCGCCGCGGGGCTCGCTCAGTTCACGGCGGCGGTGGAGAAAGCGGGCTATACCGTGGGTGCGCTGCCGGCACCGCCCAGCAGCAGTGCCCCTGAACAGCCGCGCCGGTTGAGCGACGACAGGGATGAAGGCGAGGCGGAGCGCCGGCACGAGGCGAACGACCTGGCGCGCAAGGCCTTCATCAGCCTGGCGGTCGGCGTGGCGATGATGGCCCTCATGTACTTGCCTCTGCACCTTGATGAGGCGATTTTGGCGCCGGCGCTGCTGGTCGCGGCAACGGTGGTGCAGTTCTGGGCTGGGCGCCTCTTCTACAGCGCGACATGGATGGCCGCGCGCCACGGCACAACCAACATGAATACGCTGGTGGCGGCGGGCACCAGCGTTGCCTATGGCTACAGCGCCTTCGTCACGCTGTGGCCCGGGCTGGCGCGAGCGTGGGGTTTTGAGCCGCATCTCTATTACGAGACGGCCGTCATCATCATCGCGCTCATTCTGCTGGGGCGCTGGTTGGAGGCACGGGCCAGGCAGCGCACCGGCGCCGCCATCACCGCGCTCATGGGGCTGCAGGCCAAGACGGCGCGCGTGGTGCGCGAGGGCAAGGAGCAGGATGTTCCGCTGGAGGCGGTTCGCGTGGGCGACCTGGTGCGCGTGCGGCCGGGCGAAAAAATCGCGGTGGACGGCGAGGTGGTGGAGGGCAGCTCCAGCGTGGATGAGAGCATGCTCACCGGGGAGAGCCTGCCGGTGGCCAAGGCTCCGGGCGACACGGTGATTGGGGCCACCTTGAACCGGAGTGGCTCAGTGGTGTTTCGTGCCACACGGGTGGGGCGCGACACGACGCTGGCGCACATCGTGCGCCTGGTGGAGGAGGCGCAGGGCTCGAAAGCGCCCATTCAGCGCCTGGCGGACAGCATAGCCAGCTGGTTTGTGCCGGCCGTGCTGGGCCTGGCCCTGCTCACATTTGCCGGCTGGCTGGTGCTCGGCCCCGACCCGCGCATCACACTGGCGCTGCAGGCCCTCGTCGCGGTGCTGATCATCGCTTGCCCCTGTGCACTTGGCCTGGCCACGCCCACGGCGATCATGGTGGGCACCGGCAAGGCGGCGGAGCTGGGCATCCTCATCCGTGGTGGTGAGGCCCTGGAGCAGACGCGGCGCATCACGACGGTGCTGCTCGATAAGACGGGCACGCTCACCTCGGGCAGGCCCCGGGTCACCAGCGTGGTACCGGCCGCTGCGCCTGACTCGCCCTTCGGCTGTACAGAGCTGGCGGCGTTGGCGGCCGCGGCGGAAGCCGGCTCAGAGCACCCGCTGGGCGAAGCCATCGTCGGCTATGCCCGGGAGCTGGGCTTGGCCCTGCCCAAGGCAGATCGCTTTGAGGCGCTGGCGGGCCAGGGCATTCGCGCCCTGGTGGAAGGCCGCATGGTGCTGTTGGGCAACCGGGGCCTCATGGATCAGCAGGGCGTTGCCCTGGATGGGCTGAACCAGAGGGCGGGGGAACTGGCCGCGGGCGGTGCCACGCCCGTGTTCCTAGCGCTCGATGGGCAGGCGGCCGGGATACTGGCGGTCGCCGACACGCTCAAGCCGGAATCACGCGAGGCGGTGGAGGAGCTGCGCGCGCTGGGCCTGGAAGCGTGGATGGTCACCGGCGACAATCGCGTGACGGCGGCAGCCATGGCCAGCCAGGCGGGCATAGCGGCTGATCACGTGCTGGCCGAGGTGCTGCCGGGCGAGAAGGCCGCTAAAGTGAAGGAGCTCCAGGCGGAGGGCCAGCTGGTTGCCATGGTGGGCGACGGCATCAATGATGCGCCAGCCCTCGCGCAAGCCGACCTGGGCCTGGCCATTGGCACCGGGACGGATGTGGCCATGGCCGCGAGCGACATCACGCTCATTGGGGGCGACCTGCGCGGCATTGTCACAGCGGTAGCGCTCTCCCGTCAGACTGTCAGCATCATCAAGCAGGGGCTGTTCTGGGCGTTCGCCTACAACGTGTTGCTCATTCCCGTGGCTATGGGCGTCACCTATCCGCTGTTCCACGTGCAGCTCAACCCCATGCTGGCAGCGGTCGCCATGGCCATGAGCAGTGTGAGCGTGGTGACCAATGCGCTGCGGCTGCGCGGCTTTCGCCGACCAGCCAGCGCCAGGGCGATCCTGCACCCTGGTGTCGCGGCGCGCCTGCGCGGCTACGGCTACCTGGCAGTTATTGGCCTGCTGGCACTGGCAGTTGGGATTGCCGCGCTGCAGTTTGCAAATGGCGGCGGTTTGGCGATGATGGCTCTGCCATGAGTCATCTTGCGATGAGTGATCCTAGGATGAGCGATCTTGCTATGAGTGATTCCGCGGATAAACAGCCATACGATGAAGGAGCACAGCGTTGACCCAAACAGTTCTAAACGTCCCCGATATCTCGTGCGAGCACTGCGAGCACACCATTGCCACCACGCTGGAGCCGGTCGCCGGCGTGCAACAGGTGAGCGTTGACATAACGAGCAAGCAAGTCCGCGTCTCGTACGATGACAGCGTCATCGGCCTGGACCGGATCAAGGAGCTGCTGCGGGAAGAGGACTATCCGGTCGCGTCCGTTCAAGGCTGATGCCTTTGGCCGCCAGCACTGGCCCGCGGTGGGAGTTCGAGGCAGACGTTGCCGGCGCCTGAGCCTCCAACAGACCAGCTCCGCGCCGCGTTCGCGGCCGCCGGCCTGGAAGTGAGCGCGGAGGAGGCGGAGCGTGCCCGCGAAGGCGTGCTCCGCCTGAAGCGGCTGGCGCACGCGGCGCGTGCGCACGTGCTCCCGCAAGTCGAGCCGGCCTCAGCGTTTCGGCCGGCGGTGCCCGACGCATGACCGGCGATCAGCTGCTTGCCCTCTCTATCGTCGAGCTGGGCGCCGGCTACCGGCAGCGGACTGTGTCGCCGGTGCAAGCCACATCGGCCGCGCTGGAACGCATCGCCCGACTGGACAGCCAGCTTCACAGCTTCATCACAGTCACCGCCGAGCCGGCCTTGCGGCAAGCCCGGCAGGCCGAACAGGAGCTGAGCCGTGGAGTCGATCGCGGCCCGCTGCATGGTGTGCCAATAGGATTGAAGGACCTCTACCTCACCAAAGGCATCCGCACCACGGCCCACTCCAGAGTGCTGCGGGACTGGCTGCCCGATACGGATGCGACGGTCACTGCCAGGCTGGAGGCAGCGGGCGCGGTGCTGCTGGGCAAGCTGGCCATGCACGAGTTCGCCTGGGGCCCTCCGCCGGACTTTGACCTGCCCTTCCCACCCGCCCGCAACCCCTGGGACATGGAGCGCGGGCCCGGTGGCTCAAGCAGTGGGTCCGGCGCCGCCGTAGCAGCGCGGCTGTGTTTTGGAGCCATGGGCTCCGACACAGGCGGGTCTATCCGCGCCCCGGCCCATTTGTGCGGCATCGTCGGCCTGAAAACCACCTATGGGCTCGTGAGCCGGCAGGGCGTGCTGCCGTTGAGCTGGAGCCTGGATACCTGCGGCCCCATGGCCCGCACCGTACGCGACTGCGCCGCCATGCTGCAGGCCATCGCCGGATACGACGCGGCCGATCCCGCATCCGCCAACCGGCCCGTGCCGGACTACGCCGCCGGGTTGGATGCGCCTCCCACCGGCCTCGCCGGCCGCCGGCTGGGTGTGCCGCGGAGCTGGATCTTCGCGGGCGACGGCCCCGATCCAGACGTTGCCACGGCGTTCGAGGCGGCGTTGGGCACACTGCGTGATCTGGGGGCCGAGCTGATCGACATTGACGGCCAGCCGTTCGCGGATGCGAGCGCGCCGCAACTCGTGATCATGATGGCCGAGGCCTATGCCTACCACGAAGCTCACTTTCTTACACATTCGGAAGACTATGGTCCGCGTGTGCGCGATCGCTTGCGTGAGGCAGCCCTGCTCAGCGCGGCCGACTACATCCAGGCGCAAAGGGCGCGCACGGTGCTCGTTCGCGGCATGGGCACTGTGTTCGAGCAGGTCGATGCTGTCGTGACGCCCGCGGCTGTTCGATGCGCCGAGCGCTTTCAGGATGAGCGGCCTGGCGGCGGCTCGCGCAGCATGAGCTTCTACGGCGCGTTCAACCTGTACGGTGGTCCGGCCATCAGCGTACCGTGCGGCCTCAGCCAGGAGGGCCTACCCATTGGCCTGCAGCTGGCTGGCCGGCACTTTGCCGAACCCACCATCCTGCGGCTGGCGCACGCGTACGAGCAGGCCACGGCCTGGGGCCGGCGCCAGCCGCCCATAGTGGCAACTGCCGAGTAGGTAGGAGGCCGGTACCGCCCCGCGACGGTCAATGCAAGGGAGCCAGTAGGCGATTCAAAGCTGTTCCTCTCCCAGCCGGGAGAGGAACAGGACGGCAGCAGCGAGATCACGTCGCCATTGAGGCTTTCCTGCCACCGCCAGAAGGACCGGTCGTTCTGGGTTCCATTCAAGATTGGGGGAAAGTGTCAGACAGACATTTGTCTATTCCATTAGTAGACAAACGTCGATTGTGCGCCTGAGGCGATTTTCGATAACGTTCGGCCTGAAGTCTTGCCGGAGCACGCCGCGTCGCCTGGGCAAGACTCCCCGGGGTATCGATTCAATTCAAGGTGGCTGCCGCGCGGGCTGGTCGAGGGGTCAGTCATGGCCTCGGGGACAAAGTTCTGGGCCTGCCGTGGGAGGTGAGGATGCGGTGAAAACAGTGCTGATTGCGGATGATGAACCGAATCTGCGCCTGCTGGTATCCGCCACCATCGCCTCCGATGAATACCAGGTCGTGCAGGCGGCGGATGGCAATCAGGCCTGGGAACTGATGCTGAAGCACCGGCCTGCCGTGGCCCTGCTGGACATCGAGATGCCTGGCCGCACCGGCCTTGATCTGGCACGGGCCATTCGCACGCATCCTGAGCTGTTCGAAACGCAGGTGATCATGCTCACTTCACGGGCCCAGCGGCTCGATGTTGAGGCGGGCCTCGCAGCCGGCGCCAACGTGTATCTCACCAAGCCCTTTTCGCCGCTGGAGCTGCTCACGGTGGTGGAGCGCGCCATGGGCATTGATGATCCTCTCTGCTGAGCGGAGGCGAGTGGCATGAGCTGCGTTGAGCATGTGCTGGCCGCGCCTACGCCGGAACAGTGCTACACGGCGCTGCTGGCGCACGAGCTGCAAACGCCGGCCACCACGATCATGGATTACCTGAACCTCCTGGAGACGGATGGCCTGCTGGCGCAGCCGGATCTGCTGCGCAGTTACCTCACGGTGGTTGGCGGCCAGGCGGCACAGCTGGCGCACCTGGTCTCTGAGCTTGCCAGCCTGGCGGACAGCACCGCCGGAGCGCCCCCGGCGGCAACTTCAGCGGAGCGCAAGCTGTCCGAGGTGCTGCTCGACATTGCCGGTGAGCGCCCGCTGGCGCTGCAGCTGCGCGGCCTGGCCAACGTGCCATGCCTGGAGCCCGAGCGCACCGGCTTCATCGCACGCCAGCTGCTGGAGGCGCTCTACGCTTTCAGCCCGGCTGGCGCCGAGGTGAGTGTTCGGGTCGAGCAGACCAGCCTCGCCGCCAGCACGGTCCTGCACTTCACGCTGGCCGAAACCAGCAGTGCCAGCCAGCAGCGCGGCTTCATCCACACCTTCAACGGCGAAGGCGTGGAGGAGCAGGCCAAGCCGGTGAGCCTGGCTCTGGGGCTGGCCAAGCGCGCGACGGCGGCCCTGAAGGGCAGCCTGGGGGTGGAAGCGGAGCAGCCGCCGGCGTTGCGGCTGGAGCTGCCTTCCAACGAAATGGCCGCGCGGCGAGCCGCGGAGGACCGTCAGAAGGCCGCCAGCCGCGATGCGCAAGCGCTGCGAGCCATCCAGGACCTGCGGGCGCTGCGGTCCGTCACGCGCCACGAGCGCGTAGCCCGCAAGTCCGCCGAGGCGCAGGAGCTGCGTACTGTGGAGGATTTTCGCGCCGCCCACGCCCAGGCGGTGAACCTGACCCACCAGCTGGACAAGGCCTATCTGGAAACGATCTCCGCGATCGCGAAATCGATCGAGGCGCGCGACTACTACACCGGCGGCCATGTGGAGCGCGTGCGCCGCTACGGCCTGGAGCTGGCCGAGGATGTGGGGCTGGAGGCCGGCCGCTTGCGTGAGCTCGAATTCGGCGCCATTCTGCACGACGTTGGCAAAATTGGCGTACCCGACGCGATCCTCACCAAGGCTGGGCCGCTGGATGCGAACGAGTGGCAGGTGATGCAGCAGCACCCGGAGATCGGGCGCCGCGTGCTGGAAGGCATCGGCTTCCTCGCCCGCCCGCTGGATGTCGTGCTGCACCACCACGAGCGGTGGGACGGCCACGGCTACCCCCAGGGCCTCGTGGGCGACGGCATCCCTCTTGTAGCGCGCATCGTCGCCGTGGTGGATGCGTTCGATGCCATGACCAGCGATCGTCCCTATCGCCAGGGCCTGCCCCGCGAGGTCGCGCTAGGCGAGATTCGCAAAGGCCAGGGCGCACAGTTCGACCCGGATCTGGCGGAGGCATTTCTCAAGGCACCGCCCAGCCTGGCCGATGCTTCGGCAGCCTACCAGGTGGCATAAGAGGGGCAGGGGCGAGCGCGCGGCTTCGGCCTGCCGCCAAGTTATTTCTTACGGGCGAACTTCTGCAGGCGGCGGCCTTCCAGCACTTCGGCCACGTAAAGGTCGCCGTTGCTGTCGGTCCAGATGCCATGCGGGCCCCAGAACTTGCCTGGGTCGTGGCTGCGCTCGCTGCCGAAGCGGCCAAGCACGTTGCCTTGCAGGTCCACAATGCTCACGCGGTCCTCCAACTCGGCCACGTACATCACGTCTTCTTTGTCGACGTAGAGCTTGGTGGGTCGCAGGAAGCCGGTCCAGGTGTCGATGTACACGCCCTCGGGCGTGAAGATCTGGATGCGGTTGTTCTCGCGGTCGGCCACGTAGACGCGGTCCTTGTGCTCCCACACGCTGTGCACGGTGTGAAAGTGGTTGGGGCTCTCGCGCGTATCGCGCAGGTCACGCGCGTGACCTACTTCGCCCCAGGAGTGCAGCAGCGTGCCGTCGGCGGCGTAGCGGTGCACGCGGCAGTTGCG
>JBOGTU010000269.1:0-7646 GCA_050695655.1 Chloroflexota bacterium
GATCTGGACGAGGCGCTCCGAATGGTGAGCACGTGGCCCGGTTGTCCGGTGGTCGAGATACGCCCGCTGGAGTCATGATCACCGGCGACGTCCAGGCGGTGCCAGAGCACGTGACTTCAAGTCTCGAGCTCGCGCGCGCCATCCGTGAACACGCTGCACGGCTTGCTGCTGCGCTCGTGCGGGTTACCGGCGACTTCGCCACGGCAGAAGACCTCGTCCAGGAGGCAGTCGTGGCTGCCCTCACGCGATGGCCAACCGAGGGGATACCTGACCGCCCGGATGCCTGGCTCTTCACCGTTGCGCGCAATCGCGGGCTCGACACCCTCCGTCGCGAAGAGACCTACCGCCGCAAGCTGCTTGAGCTGACATGGCCGGCTGCACCGCGCCCTGACGATCGGCTGCGGCTCATCTTCACCTGTTGCCACCCAGCCCTACCTCGTGAGGCGCAAATCGCACTCACGCTACGGGTTGTCTGCGGCCTGACGACAACGCAGATCGCCCGAGCGTTCCTGGTGCCTGAAACGACCGTGGCCCAGCGCATCACCCGTGCGAAGCGGAAGATCGTCGATGCCGGCATTCCTTACCGGATTCCCAATTCCGACGAACTGAATGCTCGGTTGCCGGAGGTTCTGACAGTCATTTACCTGCTTTTGAATGAGGGCTACCTGGCCACTATCGATCAGAGAGAGTCACGAGACCTGGTCGACGATGCGGAGTGGTTGGCCGGCCAGCTTCATGCCTTGATGCCGAAAGAACCGGAGGTCGCCGGTTTGCTGGCGCTCATCCGCCTGCATAGAGCTCGAGTCGGCGCAAGATTCGACCCTGCCGGCGGCCTGGTCCAGCTCGCGGACCAGGATCGGTCGAACTGGAACCGAGCGATGATCGCCGATGCGAACCTGCTGCTCGAACGCGCTGCCAAACAGGGCCGGCCCGGCCCGTACCAGCTGCAGGCGGCCATCGTCGCCTGCCACGCCGATGCCTTTGGCTGGGCTCATACCGATTGGGAGCAAATAGTGCTGCTCTACGACATGCTCCTGTATCTGGAACCATCTCCCGTGACTCGCCTGCAGCGCTGCATCGCGGTGCGCTTTGCTTCCGGGCCGCAAGCGGCCCTGTCCGAGCTCGATGGCCTCGCAGGCGACTTGGACCATTACCACCTCTACCACGCAACACGCGCCGAGTTCCTTCGGGCGCTAGGCCAGCGCGACCAGGCGCGGGCCGACGATCAGCGGGCCGTGGAGCTAACGGTCAACCCAGCCGAGCAGGCGTTGCTCCGGAGGCGGATGCAGTGAAAGCGGCCCTTGAAGCTCTGAAAAGGCGCGTTCTCACGGGCGAGGGCGCCGCCCCGCCGGACTTACGGGTCCAGGCATTCAACAACCACGAGCTTCCGGACTCAGTGCGGACACTTGTCGAAAAGATCGCCATGAGATCGGCGCAGGTCACCGATGCGGATTTCGCCGCGGCTCTCGCGGCCGGCGTGACTGAGGATGCGTTGTTCGAGTTGGTCATCTGCGCGGCGGTTGGCGAGTCCAGCCGCATGTATGAGGCCGGGCTCGCCGCCCTGGACCAAGCCGTCGGTGGCGGAGACGGAGTCTAATGCGCCTCGGCATCCTAAACGACGGATACGGGGTAGGAACCAAGCTGCTGTTCGGTCTCATCCGCCTGTTCGCCCGGCAGCCAGTCCCGGATGCAGCCAGGATCGTCTTCTACCGGCCGGACTTCTACGGCTCACTCATGAAGGCGATGACCCAGGAGGCGATGCGTGGTCCATCGGCGTGGTCGGTCGCAGATCGTGAGCTGATGGCCGCGTTCGTGTCTAAGAAGAACGACTGCCAATTCTGTGTAGGCGCCCACACCGCCACCGCCACCCAGGCTTCGGGAGACGGGCACAGAGTCGCGGCGGTGCTCTCTGACCTCGACTCGGCACCTATCGAAGCGCCACTTCGAGAGACTTTGCGGATGCTTGGCAGGTTGACCAGTGACGGAACCATGGGCGTGGAGGATGCGCGACTGGCGCTAGCTGCCGGCGCCTCTCGTCAACAGATCGAGGACGCGTTGGCAGTCCACTTTGTGTTCAGCACGACCAACCGGCTGGCTAACGCCTTCGGGTTCGAGGTGCTCAGCGCCGAGGGCTTCGAGGCAGGGGCAAAGTATCTGCTCAAGCGCGGCTATCGCTAACTCGGTCGAATCGCCCAGTCTCGCGAGCGGCCGTCAGGGGCCAATTGGAGGACTCACCCCCTAGCGACGGCCAGCGGCGTGCGAACGAAGTCGCGCACGCGGTCCGATTCAGCACTACAGACATCAATGCGTTCGACGCTCGCCCGAATCTCCTGGAAGTCGACGAAATGACGGCCAACAAGTTCCCGCGGTTCGCGCGCGACCACGCCATCTGTCGACAGCACCAGGCCACTCATTATCGGCCGAAGCAAGACCCGTCAGCCGAGCTGATGGCGGCCTTCAACTACTCGGACTTCAACCAGTTCGGCCAGTACCCCGAGTTCGACTTGACCCTTGCTATTGGCACTTCGTCTCGTTCGAGGGCGGAAGCAACCACTTCGACAGCAACGCGGGCTTCGCCCACCAATCGTTCGATGCGCACGCTTGACGCCTCTCGCCTGCTCTGGAACAACTGCTTGAAGTGCACCGGCTGCTGCGACCGTTCGGGATGTCATTCCTGCGAATGGCTGAGGTGTCGCTCCCCCGTCCTGCTCCGGCTGCTCCAGCACAGCCCGCACTTGCGACAGCGCCGCGCCTCACACCAGCTGTCATCGCTGCCCTCGTGGACCAGCGGTTCGACTGTCGGCGGCCATGAGAAGCTCCCCATAGGCGGACACGAAGTCTTCCCAAAGGCGGTCACGAAGATTCCCCACTAGCGGCCAGTGGAACTCCCCGGCGGGAGGGGCCAAACCGTGTGAAAACGCCCGTGGTGCGCTCGGTGCCGTCCCACTGGTCGGTAGCCTCGGAATTGAACTCGTCAACCACATCGTGGCGCCCCTCTAGACAAGCGCCACGACGCGTGGATGGAAGAAGTAGGCGAGGCCATCCACGAGCTTCAGGGAAAGGTCATCGGGCTCACTCCAGCGTTGTCACAAGCCCAGGGTCTGTCTCGTCTTGTCTCTGATTTCACGATTGGAGAGTTTCATGAACATCGCTCTTTGGGTGATTACCGGGCTCCTGGCCGCGGGCTTCCTTTTCGCCGGCTTCACGAAGTTGTTCATCCCACAGGAGAAACTGGCCAAGGCTCCCGGCGGAGGCTGGGTCTTGGACTTCAGCGTCGCTTTCGTCAAGGCCCTCGGAGCGCTCGAGATGCTGGGCGCGATCGGCCTGGTCTTGCCAGGCCTGTTCGGCATTGCCGTGGTTCTGACGCCCCTGGCGGCCCTCGGTCTGGCCGTGATCATGGCCGGGGCGGCTGTCGTCGAGTTCCGGCGCCAAGCCTCCAAGCACGCGCTGGGGAATCTGGCCTATCTCGCCCTCGCCGCCTTCGTAGCATTCGGCCGCTTCTTCACCAGCTGACCGCGTAACATCCAAACGATGGCAGACGACCATGCGGGCGCGATCTTCGAGGAGCAGCGTGGCTATCTCTTCTCGATCGCCTACCGACTGCTCGGGACCGTCAGCGATGCCGAGGACGCTGTCCAGGATGCGTACCTGCGCTGGGTTTCGGCCGACAGGGACGCCATCCGCTCGCCTCGGGCCTTCCTGGCGACAGTGGTCGTGCGCTTGTGCATGGATCGCCTGCGCTCGGCCCAGGCACGCCGCGAGACGTACGTTGGTCCCTGGCTGCCTGAGCCACTGGCGACAGGCGACCGGCCGGATCTCACCGAGACGGTGATGCTGAGAGAATCGCTGTCGCTGGCCTTCCTCTATCTCCTTGAGAGCCTGGCTCCGCCGGAGCGGACCGTGTTCGTGCTGCGCGAAGTGTTCGACTACGACTACGCCGAGATCGCGCCCATGGTTGCCAGGAGCGTCACCAACTGCCGCCAGCTCTTCCATCGCGCGCAACAGCGCTTGGCCGACCGCCGGGCTCGGTTCCAAACGACTCCCGAACAGCGCGAGAAAGTGACCGAACGTTTCGTGCAAGCGGCCTCTTCGGGTGATGTCCAGCAACTCCTGGAGGTGCTGGCCGAGGATGTGGTCGCCGTGGGAGATGGTGGTGGCAAGGTGCCAGGCGCCAGCTTGCAGCCGCTGCGCCGCCGAGACAGCGTCGCTCGACTCTTCATGGGGAGCCTGATGAAGTCCCCACCTGACCGTGTGTGGATCGAGGAAGTGAACGGCGTGCCGGCTATCGTTGCCGAGCGCGGCGGCCGTTTGCAGGCGATTCTCGAGCTGGACGTCCGCGATGGGCGCGTTGCCGGAATGTATGCTGTGGCCAACCCGGACAAGTTGCAGCCGCTGGCGCGGCACCTCGGGCTGCGCGTTTAGCGGCTGAGTCTGGTACGACGTTGGCAGCCGGGCTGAATTAACCGCCAGCTTTGGCCACCGTCCTGCAGTAACGGCGACATCTCCGGCTTAATCCGCGCGCTTCCGGCTCCGGCTCTCGGGCAAACGTCCAGGTGGCTTCTCTGGCCGGCGCTAGAAATCCGTTCGGCCTCGGCCAGGCTGATCAGCCGGTCGGCCAAGCGCTCGTAGGGCGGGACGAGCCGGCTCTGGCGTTCACCCCGCTCCAGGGGTGCGGCTGAGCGCCAGAGCCGCCGCAGCGATGTGTCCGCACAACTCGTCCTCGCGCTGCCGGTACTCCTCGTAAAAACGCTCGGTGTTGAATTGCTGCCGGAACGAGCCGACCTCGGCTGCTAGCTGCGCAACCAGGGCCGTCGGATCGACCGGAGGCATATGGCTCCGCGTCGCAGGCGAGGGTGAGGCACGTAGCACCTGCTGATGGCGCGCCACGGGTGCGACCTCAATCGGATCGAACCGCCGAGCTCGCGCGCCCTCCAGTTGGATGGCGACGCTGCCATCGGCATCGAGGATACTGACGCTGCACTGGAACTCACGATCCGAGATGCTCACCAGCCGGGCGTGAACGTAGCCGGAGGCGGCTGGGCGGCCCCATTGGCGTACTCGATCGACGCTGACCGGCAGGTACATGCAGTCGCCCGTCACGTCCGCGGCAACGCGCGCCCCAGTCTGCAGCGCGGCGTCCATGACGGTGATTGGCAGCGTCTCATCGGCGTCGCCTGGTGGCGGCACGCTATAAGCGGCCAGGGCCTCGCCGGGGCCGACTTGCATGCCCGTCAGGACGTGGAAGATCTCACCAAAAGGCAGCTCCAGTCCCGCCGTCCAGGCGTAGTGGGCGTCACGGCTGATGGTGCGCTGCATGCGACGTTGAACCGCCGCGATGTCCAAAGGCGCTGGTGGAGGCGCAAACAGGCGCTGCACCCGCCCTTTGGCATTGAGCTGCCAGTCGGACGAGGCCTCGGCCCGGCTGGCGACGCGCCACAGGCCACTGTCAGGTGCAAGGGACACCTGCATGTCCGGTGGGGCACCTTCGCCGACCGTCAGCGCCTTGAGGAACTCCACACCCACGACTTCAACTGGGCCCTCCAGAACCCGCGTGCCGGCGGTGAGCGCCGCTTGAATGTGCCCGGCGCCGGGCATCACCACCGCGCTGCCGACCTTATGGTGGGGCAGCCAGCGCAGCCGGCATGGCTCCAGAGGCGCCTCCCAGATGGCGTCCAGGGCATAGTCGCCGTCCCAGGAGCGCATCCTCCTGAGGAGCATCCCCTGCGCCAAGAACCCAGGACTGTGGGTCCCCATTCCAGTGCCGCTCGCGCTGCCAGGGATAGGCCGGCAGGCTGCACACCTTGCCCGGACGGGGAAAGAACGCGCTCCAGTCAAGGGCCTTGGTGGCGGCCGCCAGCCTGGCCGTGGCCGTGTCCGGGCACTCGGCTCCGAACTTGTTGCGCTCCAACGTGCCGATGACTTGCACGCGATCTCGATACGGCCGTCGTAAGGCGCGATGGCCTCCAGCGCTGCCTGATGGCTGAGCGCGACAGCGGCCATCCGGCCCTGCCCGGCGGTGAGGGCCTGGGCGCCGCTGCGTTCGGCGATCACCTGCACTGCCGCCGCCTGGTCCAGCGCGCCAGCGGCGTACGCCGCGGCTACCTCGCCCACGCTGTGGCCGAATACGAGCCGCGGCCGAACGCCGCGCGCCGCCAGTGACGCCGTAAGCCCCAACTGCACTGCCAGCAGCGCCGGCTGCGCACACTCCGTACGATCCATACGCGACGCCGCCGCTGGTGCGCGCAGCTCATCGATGACCGACCAGCCCGCACGCTGGGCGAACAGAGCATCAAACTCCTCGACGGCGTCACGGAATGGCGGATCGCCGGCCAGCAGGTCCATCCCCATGCCGGCCCATTGCGAGCCGTTGCCCGAATACGCGAACGCAATCTGCCCGCGCGACGCTCCCTCGGCCAGCGCGGCCCCTGGCCGCGGCGGACCGCCGGCGCTGCGCAGGCCAGCCGCGAGTTCTTCACGGCTGCGCCCAACTACTGCCAGGCGGTGGGCGTGGCGGCCGCGTCGGAAGGTGCCGGTATAGGCAAGGTTGTAGAGCTTCGCATCGGGTGCCGTTTCGACGGCGCTCGCCAGAGCAAACGCGGCGTCAATGAGCGCGGGTTCTGTCTTGGCGGACGCCACGATTGGCCACAGTCCGGCTGACGCTGGCGTCACGTCGGGCACGCCCTGCCCTCGAGTCAGCACGACTTGAGACTCAGTCAGGGTGAACGCGGCCGGAATGGCGCCACCATCAAACAGGCGCTTCCCGGTACCAAGGGTTAGCTGGAAAATCTTTAGCGACAGTTCATCCATCAGGTCGTGCTGAAGGAGCGGTTGGACGAGGTTGCCACTGCGCCAGACTTGTAGGTCAGGCCCGTCCTCCTTTTTGAGGTCCCTGATCGCCTGAACAATGTTGCTGCTGATGACGACGGTATTCGCCCACGTGGGGTCCCGCAATGCCGTGGACACGACGTATTTTGTGGACGTATTGATGCCAGGCCAGTCGCTGTTGGGGCCAGTGTGCAGCCCAGATATCAAATGTTTTCCTGCCCAGTAAGAGGCTGAAGGGTTTACTCATCTGCCCCTGCATGACCATGCCGAGCGCTTCATCGCCGTAGGGGGCCATCCACCCGCCGTGGTGGAAGTTACCGCTCGTGTCTTCCTCAGGTCCGCCACCGGCCTGAATGACGCCATCCAGCGTCATGAAGGCGAGAACAACAATCTTTCTCACGGTTCGTGTCCTCCTGCTCTTCGCGAGCCAACGGGGCTGGTGCTGCCTCTGACCGAGCGCCTTGCTGCCTTCCCGCGAGCATAGCGCCTGAAGAGACAACTGCTCCCTATCTGGCGCTAGTCTTGTGTCATGCGACCCCTTCGGTATTCCATCAACCTCACCTTGGACGGGTGCTGCGACCATCGGGCGGTGTTCGCGGACGAAGAATTGCATCGTCGCTCAGCCGAGAACCTCGCACGGGCCGATGCCCTCCTGTTGGGCCGCGTGACGTACGAGATGATGGAGGCGGCGTGGCGGTTGCCGGCGACGGCAGGGACCAGGCCTGATTGGATGGAACCCTTCGCCCGGACGATCGACGCCGCCAAGAAGTACGTGGTGTCGAGCACGCTGGACCGGGTCGATTGGAACGCGGAGCTCCTGC